>NZ_CZPZ01000012.1:0-300000 GCF_001458775.1 Candidatus Nitrospira nitrificans | reverse complement strand
ACATTGGTCGTGGTGCCGCCCGGGCTGATCTCTGTCGAAGCGTTGATGGTTTGCCGTGCGGCGCGGCGAATTAAGCCTGAAGTCTAAAGATCAGCACACCGGCTGACGTTCTCCTGCAAGGGCTATTCCAGTTTCCTGGAGGAGTGGCGCCTTTAGCGTTTAATCGTATGGGGAGTATGGGGAGAAAAAGAGGGCTGCTGTTTTGGCGGAGTTTGAGCGGGTTGATTTCAGGACGGAAGTGCGAGTGAGTACTCAGCCCGCGGTCAGCTTCGACAGGTTCACGTCGAACGCGACGACCGGCATGGAGATCTGCCAACGTTCGAGAACTTCCGGATGGACTTCGCCGATGACGCCGACCGGCTTGCCCGAAACGAGAATGCGGCCGGCACGGCCTTCCAGAAACGATGGATGCCGCAGTGGCTCAAGGCTATAGTCCTTGCCGAGGTAGTAACACAGCACATCCAGACAGGAATGGATTTCCGAGAAATGGGTGGTGGCGTGAGCGATCAAGGCGCCGACGACAGTTTCCGTTCGAGACCCCAACTCGTGGGTCCCATCGGGAATCGCCACATCACCGGCCTCGAAGAGGCGATGGGGGTAGAACGCTCGGCTCGAGGCGGCTTCGATGCGCAACAATGACGGCAGCATCCATTGTCGGAGGCAGGAGAAACTGAGCGACATGACGTTATCGACCTCGACCGTCTTCCCCCATTCCGTTCCTTCCAGACGCATAGAACGGCAATACTGATCCGGCGAGCCGAGAATGTTCGAAATGATTTCCTGAAAGCCGAGTCCCACCATCAATTCTCGGGATCGATCGGACAGCTGCTCAATGGCGGACAATCCTCCCACCGTAAACTGCGCCGGCATGACCGGGGTAAACTCGGCATATCCGCGACTCATAGCGACGTCTTCAACCACGTCCATCGTATGCATGAGATCATGGCGGTACGGCGGGAGCTTGGCCTGCACTGATCCATTTTCCGCCGACACGTCGTACCCATAGGCCTCAAGGGCTTGTGTCACCAGCGCCTCGCCGAGCTCCTGGCCCAACGCCTGTTCAATCGCTTTCATCCGAATGGTCGTGGGCTTCCCAAAATCTTGAGGTGTTGTGACCCTTGTGCCCAACTTCGTGCTCGTCGGATACCGGACTTCCACCGGCTCGATGGTTGCGCCGCGGTCGGCTAAATTCGCCGCGAAGATGTTCAGCGACAGGACCACCATGGGCAGATCCGTCCCGGTCACTTCAACGAAGAGTTCATCATCACCCACCCGAACTTCTCCGATTTCCCGGCTATTGACGATCGGGGGAAACGACAACGGTTGAGCCTTCGCATCTCGGAGGATAGGGAGCCGACTGTGAGCAGCCAGAATAGGCCCATACTCGAGCCCCTTGGGATGAACCATAAGAATTTCCGATAGGGTCATCGTCGTTTCCATGCCCAGCGGGGTAAACCGCACTTCATCCGGTTTCACCAGTTCATAGGTCACGGGAAAGGCAATATTCCGCAGTTGATAGATTCCGATGGAGACGGTCTTGCGCTTACGCCCGAAGATGTCGGCCAACTTCTCTTGCGTTTGAATGAGCTGAGCCAGCCCCTTCTGAGTCACCCGATATCCCTTGGCCGTACAGGCTGCCACATACGGGCGCACCTGCTCCATACCGGGCTTTACGATCAGATGATGCGGCGGCTTAGGCGTTTCGGCGAAGAAGGCATACGGCGTCAACCGGCCTCGTTGCTTGATGCGAATTTGTCTGGCAATCCCCTCGCAACACCAGAGGTCCGGCCGATTGCTGTCTTGCAGTTCGATCCGCAACTCTCCGGTTTCCTGATTGTGCCCCTTCAGCTCGCCTTTCACGAGCATGAGCCACTCTTCCAACTGAGCCATCGGAATGCCACGGTCGACGCCGTCCTCACCCGTGAGAAGCGATTCTAAATCGTCCTTGAATATAGTGATCGTGGGCATAGCGTGATTAGAACAGGCCTCGGGTCGTGCGGATCAATTCCAGGTTGTCGGTGAAGAGTTCCCGTATGTCATGGATGCCCAACGCCACCATCGCCATGCGATCAAGCCCCAACCCCCAGGCAATGACCGGCACCGTGACGCCGAGCGGCAACGTCACTTCGGAGCGAAAGAGTCCAGCGCCGCCGAGTTCCATCCATCCTAGGCGCGGGTGCCGCACATGCAACTCGACCGATGGTTCGGTAAACGGGAAATAGGCCGGTAAGAACTTCACTTCCTTCGCCTGCGCCACTTCCCTGGCGAATAAATTCAAGAGCCCCAATAGCGTCCGAAAGTTGATGTCTTCTCCCAGCACGATCCCCTCCACCTGGAAGAAATCCGTGGCGTGGGTGGCGTCGACTTGGTCGTAGCGAAAACACCGGGCGATCGAGAAATACTTTCCGGGGATGTTCGGCGAGGCGGCCAGCGTTCGAGCCGACACTGCGGTGCCTTGGCTCCGCAACACCAACCGTTTGGCCCGGTGCGCATCAAACGAATAGCCCCAGCCTGCGGAGCCAGTCTCCGCGCCGTTCTCATGCACCTTGGCCACACGCGACAAGAACGGCTCATCCACGGCGGTGGTATGGCTGGGCTCCTTGACGAAATAGACGTCATGAATGTCCCGGGCCGGATGGAATTGCGGCATGAACAAGGCATCCATGTCCCAGAACTCCGTTTCGACCAGCGCCCCCCGCATCTCCTGAAACCCCATGCTCACCAGTTTGGTTTTGACCGTATCGAGAAATTCGCGATAGGGATGTTTCTTTCCCGTTCCGATACGAGGCGGGCGCAGGCTGATCGTGTACTTTCTCAATCGCGTCTGACGCCAACTTCCGTCCTTCAACAAGTCGGGAGTCAACTGCGAGACTTCTTTGGCAACCCCCTGCGTCAGCAACTGCGCCGCCGCGCCGGCTCCGTCCGGTGACAACACAAATGAGCGAGCCACCCGCTCGTCCACACGGAACGGTTCCTTGGCATTGCCGCGTTTCACGGCAAAATCTTCGATGACCTCTCGATGGGCTTCCGTGAAGCTCTTCAACTCTTTCGGCGAGTCATGTATTTCCCCCAGGAGGGTGCGGAGTGCCTCGGCCGTCGGACTCGGGCGGCCGGTTGTTTCGACGCACCCGCCCTGGACGATCAGAACCACCCCTTCCTTTTTCAGTCGCCCCACGGCTTTACTGACAGCGGAAGGGTCCAGGCCGCCTTGCGATTGAAGATCGGGAATGGTCAATCTTTTCCCGTTGCCGGTGGCTTCCCGCGCAGCCGCCAAGACTCGCTCGATGGGCGAGGCGGTCCGGTGATACTCTTCCCCGATCTTCGTCAACGACACGATGGGCGTCACGGTTTCCGTCTGGACCGCGATGAGCGACTTGGCCAATAACCACTCGACCGCCATGCTGAGTTGAGACGCCTCCAGCTCGGCGACGCCGGCCAACTGTTCGCTGTCCAGAGCGGTTCCCGACGGGCGAAGCCCTAAAGCGGTGAGTACCTTGATTTCGAGAGGGTGCAGACTATCGATGAGTGTGGAGATGTCCACCCGAGCCGCCTATTGATGGACCGCGGCGCGTGACGCCGGCGAGACGGCCATTGCTCCGGCCGCCCGCATGGCCGTAATGGTGGCTGCATAGTCGCGTTGGGAAAAAATCGCGGACCCTGCCACGAGGACGGTCGCTCCGGCGGCCACGATCTCTCGAGCATTCTCCACTTTGACGCCGCCGTCGACTTCCAGCAGCGCTTGGCTTTTGATCTTGTCCAACAGTGCCCGCGCCTCGGCGATTTTTCTGAGCACCGATGGGATGAACTTTTGTCCGCCGAATCCTGGATTCACCGACATGATCAACACCAAGTCGACATCGCTTAAGATCTCCTGAAGCGATGAGAGCGGTGTGGCCGGATTCAACGTCACGCCGGCCTTCGCTCCCCGCTCCTTGATCGACTGGATCGTCCGGTGAAGGTGTGGACAGGCTTCGACATGCACGGTCAAATAGTCGGCTCCGGCATGGACAAATTCCTGAATAAATGCGTCCGCATTGGTGATCATCAAATGCACGTCGAGAGGCAACTTCGTGACCTTCTTGAGGCTTTCAATGATGGGGGGACCCACCGTCAGATTCGGCACGAAATGCCCGTCCATGACATCCACGTGCAGCAGATCGGCGCCGGCTTGCTCCACCGCGGAAACTTCGTCGGCCAATCGCGCGAAATCCGCGGAGAGAATCGAGGGCGCAATATGAATTGAACGACCCATTACCCCTTCTTCCGTAAGCGGGCGGCATAAAAGCCGTCCATCCCGCATTCGTTACCCATAGTGGAGAGCGCGCCGCAGATAGTGACAAAGGGGAGAGCAGTGGAGGGAAGCCACGGCGCCACAGATTCACGCATCCATCCAGGATTGGCTTCGCAAAAAGGGGCGACGACCCCTTCCGTCTCTTCCGTCTCCGTCGAGCAGATACTATAGACCAGCACCCCACCGGGTCGCAAGCAGGAAGCCACCGAAGCAAGGATTTCGGCTTGAAGTTTCTGATGCCTGGCGAACGTCGAACGGTCCTTCCGCCATTTCGCTTCAGGATGTCGGCGCAACACACCCAACCCACTGCACGGGGCATCCACGAGTATCCGATCGAACGGCGGCGATCCCTCATGGAGGTTCGGCCCGCGGGCGATCATCCCGACCCATTCGGATGGTGTTCTCACATCGCCGACGATCGGCACGACGCTCTGCGCGCCCAACCGTCCGCAATTTTGTCGGAGAAGGTCCATGCGGACAGTCTTCCGATCAACCGCATAGATCCTTCCGCGATCACCCATGAGTTCGGCCAAATGCGTTGCCTTGCCGCCCGGAGCGGCGCAGGCATCCAATACGGTTTCGCCTGGTTGCGGATCAAGGATCCGAGGAATAAGTTGAGCCGCTTCATCCTCGACATAGAAATCGCCCGTCTGAAACCCCGGCAACGACGTGACCTCCTGACCTTTGCCCAACACCACCCCGACGGGGCTGACAGCCGTCGGGGATGCCTCAATACCGGCCGACCGCAACTTCTCCAACAACTCTTCCCTGGTGAGTCGATTCGCGTTCACTCGCAGTGTCACATGTGGAGCCGTACTGCTTGCCCGACAAGCCGATTCTGCTTGCTCAAATCCCATTCGGTCGAGCCACCGCTCGATCAACCATACGGGAATTCCATGGCGAATAGACAACGATCGAGCCGGGTCACTCAGCGGGTCCGGGAGAGGCGGCGCCGGGACACGAATGAGATTACGCAGGACTCCGTTCACCAACCCGCTCCAATCGCGACCTAATTTGTTGGCGTAGGACTTCGTCAAGAGGACGGCTTCGTTCACCGCCGCAGAAGCCGGGATGCGATCAAGAAACAGCAGCTGATAGGCGCCAAGCCGCAGTAACATCTGAACGACAATGGGCAATTTATGGAGAGGTTTGGAGAGAACCGCGTCCAGTCTCCAGTCGATCGTCTCCTGCCGCCGCAAGGTCCCGTACGCCAGCTCCATCACCAGCGAACGATCACGAGGCTGCTGAACCGACGCGGCCTGTTGCTCGAGGAGTTCATCGAGTGCGTCATCGGTTCGTTGACAGGACAGAAGGATCGAGAGCGCGATAGATCGTGGAGAGAGCCCCCGCACATCGATACGCACCGGTCTTTCGTCAGTCATAGTCGGGGCAAGGAGATGGCGACTGTTGTGAAGAGAAGCGTTATGCAGTCGATGAACTCAATTGCATACCGGCCGTGACTCGGTGCCCGGCCAGAAATTGGCCGACCGGCATGCGCTTCGAATTGGCCGTCTGAATTTCATGGATCTCGAGAACACCCTCCCCTGTCTCCACCACGATCGCCTGTTTATTCACCGCCACGATCGTGCCGGGCTTGTCGACGGATGGACCTGTACGTGGAACCGCTTTCCATACGTTCCAACGTTCTGGGCCACAAAACGTATAGGCCCCCGGCCATGGGGAGAGTCCTCGTATTCGGTCAGCCAGCGACTTGGCATTCCTGGTCCAATCGATCAGACCATCTTCTTTCTTTAAAAGTGGAGCCATGGTTGCCCGCGCATCGTCTTGCTTCGTCGGCGTTATGCTCCCGGCCTTCAGTTGAGCGATCGTTTTGACCAGCAACCTCCCGCCCAACTCTGCCAGTCGTGGCGCCAATGTCCCGGTCGTATCGTCAGGCAAGATCTCCAGCCGTTCCTGAAGCAACATTGGCCCTGTATCCATCCCCTCATCCATCAACATCGTCGTAATACCCGTTTCTGTCTCACCATTGATGATGGCCCATTGCACCGGAGCCGCGCCGCGATATTGGGGCAACAGTGAGCCATGCACGTTCACACAGCCCATCGGGGGAAGACTCAGAATCGGCGCATGGAGAATGCGTCCGAAGGCCGTCACGGCGATGAGATCCGGCCGCCAGGCAGCAAGGGCCTGCAAGAATTCTGGCGTGCGAATCTTCAGTGGCTGTAGGATGGGAATCCCGGCTCGTTCAGCGACCAGTTTCACGGGTGGCGCGACGAGCTGATGCCCTCGGCCCTTTGGTCGATCCGGTTGTGAGACCACGCCAACCACCTGATCGTCGGATCGAAGAAGCGCGTCAAGCGACGGAACGGCGAATTCCGGCGTGCCCATAAAGACAATTCGCATGCTATCGCTTTAGCATCGTGGTCCCAAGAATGCAATCGCGCAACACCTTCACTTGACTTGCCGTTCACCCCTTTGTTAGCATCCCAGCGCGGGGTGGAGCAGCCTGGTAGCTCGTTGGGCTCATAACCCAAAGGTCAGAGGTTCAAATCCTCTCCCCGCAACCAAATCCTATCCCCCTCTTCCTTTTATCCTGATTCAACAACAGCTGCTGAAGCAAAGCGGGCGAGTCTCGCTTCTGGCCCGAGCCACTGCCACGCAGTCGATCAGTATCATCGTGCGGAACCTAGGGACTCCGCTAGGATTCCGGACGAGCCAATACAGCTAGCATGGGCAGAGTTGCTGCCTCCGTCAAACACATCCAAATTACATTACTAGGAGGGCCTGATGCTGGGACTCTTGTTTGCAGCTTTCGAAAGTATAACAGGCAGGGCCAAAGGCCCAGTGGAAAAATCCAAAGGAGAAATGAAGGAGGACGTTAAGAGCAATGAGGTGAATGCGGAAACGGAAAGAGCGAAAGACAATGTAAAGGGTACGAGCGAAGCCAACGAAGTCCCATAAGCATGAGTTCGGCCAAGAACTGCTAAATGCTCGGTGCTTATCGAGTAATCACGCCGTCAAGGCAATGGTCACCGATGGGTTAAATCCTGACCGAATCGCCTCCCCGCGACCAACCTTTTTAAGCAGTTACATTTTCCTAGACGCTAAAAACGTCGTAGTCCTGACGCATTTTTCGTGTTCGCACTCTCTTTGATTCTCATCAGTGTAGCGCATCGGCCCGCCGAGTGGTGACCTTGAAAACAATCCGACCCGGACAAGTAGGAATGGAGCAACGCTGTGACGTATAGGGCTACACCATTCAACCCGCCCACGAGAGCTCATCAATACCGGCCAGTGGGGATTAAATCTGTTCATCGTGTGGTCAACTGAAACAGGAGAAGAAAGTCGGAATTTCTTCATCAGTGATGAATACGCCACGAAGAAAGAAGTCGCGGCTCACTGTTGAACTATGGCCAACAGATTGATGGCACGATTCCCGGCGTTTCGGTGGGATGAGGTGGATGTGATGGAACGCTGGAGTCTCTCGGCGCGAAGACGCCCTGACAAACTAACCTGCCGCGAACGCAGCGGTCCCCTCCCAAAGACCAGGAAACTTCAACTGATGGTCGCGCTTCTCGCCGACCGGTCCGTTCAAGACGGACGATTACAGATACTAATCAGAAACCAGATCCTGATACTCGCTATGCCGCCGAAGCCAACCGGCGGCATAGCCGCATACGGGCACCGCCTTCAGTTTTTCCGCGCGCACAACATGCATTAATTTACTCATGAATTCACTTGCCGCACCCTGACCGCGCAATGCCTGTGGCGCGAAAACATAATCTATATAAAGCATGTTCTTATCCTTGCGGACATTTGCGTAAACCACCAAGTTGCCGAACGGCATTTCATAGCGTTTTTCGGTCTCATTATACGTTACTTGATTATTTGCGGTCATGGCTTTACCACTCCTGTTGAGCACTCTTGATAGGCGCTGGGTCCACTCGCCCGGTTTTCGCGAACGGCTTGGCATCCAAAACACTGAGCGGTTTTTTCTTAGAGGGAACCAATGCTCTTAATGATGACCCAGCGTAGTGAAGCGTCGGTGATTTTCATACTGGGGAAAGCATAGAGCGCTACGCCTACTATTTTCTATCAGGGCGTTTCCTAGTTCACGATTCGGTAGGTCCTTTGCGACTATCCAGATCACTCTATAGATAGAGTAGTCTTACCTGATGCCTGCCCATGCCAGAGAAAAAGTGTGCCCATCCTCGGTGTAATGTTCCGCTTCAGCGGGAAAAGAATTCCGCTCGAATGAATGCTGCGCCGCGGATTGGGAGATAAATGCATGCCCCTGCAAACATCCCGGCTGCTCCCGGGCGAGATACGAGCGTCTGGTTCTTCGGCGGTGAACTGATTTCGGCTAATCACCTCAAACCCTCTCCGTACACTTGTTCTAGCGACCGCTTAATCGGCCTGCGGCAAGATTGGTGACAGTCACAACGATGCCCTTACGATGATGAGCACAAAATAAACGCCGGTCGGTGTGATTGGAACGATGAACACCGATGTGATATCAGTGTGGAGCCAACCGTGTGGCGGACGCGCCACTTTCTGTGGTAATCGCCATATCATGGAAATGACGTTCAAGAACTCGACCTATCGTGGAGACATAGCCATGCCCAAAGCCCGCAGCGCCGGTCAGTGTGATCGATGCGAAGCCCAAGATCGAGTCAGAATGACCTTCATGACCTGTAGCCGGTGCCGCCGGTATTTCTGCAGTGAGCACGGCACCGTGGAATTGGACCAATGTGAAGTGTGTCTGGAAGGCGGCGAAGAGACGGAATAGCGAATGCCGGAGAATGGCGCCACGGCACCTCGTTCGGTCTCACTGATCTGGAGGCGCTCCTGAATGTCACCTGTGAGGCGAAGGGTGGACGATCGCTCACACGATGGAGCGCTGAAGCACTTCAAGCAAGCCTTCGGCCCTCCGAAGACTTCCCCCCCTCTTATAAGTTGCGTTTTTGTTGAAACTTCCCACATTTCACGTAGACTTCGATAGCCTCATTGCTCAGAGAGATGTTCACTGAAGGGGTTGTATGGCCAGCATATTAGTGATGGATGATGAAGCCCCCGTTCGCACGTTGTTGTCGACGGCTCTCCAATCGGCGGGACATGCTGTGGTCGAAGCAGCGAACGGGCGCGATGGCCTCAGGTTGTATCGACAGAGGCCGGCGGATTTGGTCATCGTGGATATTCTGATGCCTGAATTGAATGGACCCGATACGATCATCGAGCTCACTCGCGAATTCTTGAACATCAAGGTCATTGCCATCTCAGGAGTCTTCAGTGATGAGTACATGCTGAAGACGGCCAGACTGTTGGGCGCACGACGGACGTTACGCAAGCCCTTTGGAATTGAGGAGCTGCTGAGCGCCGTCCGATATGAACTGGCGCATTAATTCTCTCACCTGATAGCGGCCATGAGTCAAAGAGCAGTGATCGCTGCCCTGCTGATTAAGCTGTCTGATAATTCGGCGATCTCGGCCTCAGGGGGTCCGTCGGCCGCCCAGACAAAACAGATCCGCCGCTGATCATTGATCTGTGCTGAACGACCCTATACAAAGTCAGAGGGCTGGTTCGGATACTCGAACCAGCCCTCTGACCGTCAACCCTCTGTAAGGATCACAGGTTGAATCGTCTGTCTTAGTATCCGGCCTTGGCGTTGGGGTTCAACTGACTGGGGAACGGATCCAGAATCGTCTTCGGCGCGTTGTTCCAGATCACGTCCGCCAGATTCGACATCCGGCTCACGATCTGCGCCGCGACCCCGCCCGCCGCCCCGAACAACCCGCACCAGCCCAACGTCACGAAGCCCCAGTGCAACGGCGCCGCAAACAGCTCATCCACAAACCAGAACGCATGGCCCCACTCGTTCAACCCCACGTTCGGCAGAATGAACATCGGCCCCACCACCGCCGCCACCAACGGGAACGACGTCGCTTGGCTGTACAGCGGCAACCGCGTCTGCGCATACAGATAGCTCGACACACCGCACGTGATGTACAACGGGAACGTCCCGTAGAACGCCACAATGTGGCTCGCCGTGAAGCTCGTGTCCCGGATGATCACTTGGTGCCACGCCGCATCCTGCTCCAACGTGTAGCTGCCCGCGTAGTACACGCCCCAGATGTAGCACACCAACCACCCCATCCAGTAAAAGTACCGCTTCAACTCCAGTTTCGGGTCCAGGTTCGTCAGGTTCCGGTCCCGCGTCACCCAGATCCAGCCGATCGACACGGCAAAGAACACGGCGTTCGCCAGGATGTTGAACCGCCACAGCCCCATCCACACCGAGTCGAACTCCGGCGTCATGGAGTCCAGCCCGTGCGAGTACCCAAACGTCCGCTGGTACAGCACCCAAAACACGCCGATCCCCAGCATCGCCAACCAGCCGATCTTTACCGGCTTCGAATCGTACCACTGCGAAATATCATACCCGCGGTCACTTGATGTCGCCATAATGAACCCTCCTTGTTAGACGAACCTCTACCTTGATGAAATCTTCACGAAGAGCCGAAAACTCGCCAATTCCTCCATCGCGTGGACTTCGAGACCTCATAGCCGATCAGGGCGAGAAGCAACAGCATGGCCATGGGCCCAATGGCCTTTCGCATAATGGTCGCGTAATCGATTTGTTGGACTCGTAACAAATATGAGGAAGGGCTGAATCCTTCCGGAATGATAATGACCTGATAGAGCCCCTTGGCCAACGTGGCTTCGCCTCTGACCACTCCATCTGGGTGAGTCACCGGGGGCCAGTAGGCGACCGTCTGATCTTCGGCGGTCTCGCCGAGTCCCCTGACAACTCGTATCCCCACCGGTAGATTGCGCAGGCCGGGATCTACCAGATCGACGACAAGGAAAGTGTCCCCTTCACCGGGAATCTCCGTACAGTACTGGGCGTTTGCTTCATGTTGGGGTTGATACGCGTTGAAATGGACGAGGCTTCCTCCCACCCGTTGCACACAACTGTCTTCTTCCATCGCCACATTGCCATGCGCACTAGCGAGGCAGGGCAAGAGGATCGCCAGTACCGCGAGCGCGCCGACTACACGATGGAAATAGACCCCAGGTTTGAATCTGACCGTCCTCAAACTCATGGTCACTCTATACATCACGCCTGCGCCGGCGCTCAGCGCGACCATCATCAGAAGTCCCGTCATCATAGAGGTTCCCCCCTTTCTTCCCGTATAAGCATACTCCTTGAACTATGAAGAGCTGATGAGGAATTCATGAAGACTTTTTCATGATCCGGCTGAATGCGTGAGCCAACCCCCTTCAGGCCTTTCCTCCTGTCTACTCAATCTCCTCACATGATCTGACCGTCGCCACATGCGTGCATCACATGGCGATGTATTCCGACGACCACCTTCGACTGCAGCTGTCGGTGGACCGACGGTGCACCCAAAACGGCAGGGAGCTCCGGTGATGAAACCTATTCAGGGGTGATGAAGCAGCGTGGTCGACAAAGATTCGACAGCTTCATTCTGGTGAGGAACCGGTTCTTGATCTAACCACGCATCGCCTTCCGGCTGATGGCCGGCCTCTGCCGTCAGCGATGTAAAGTCAAAGAGCCGTGGATCCATCAAGAGCGAGGGCGCGACGTTGGTCAATGCCGCGGCGATGCTGTCGGAACAGCCGGGCGACTCTCGTTCCCATTGCTGAAGAAATGCTTTCACTTTCTTTCGCTTCAAATCCTCTTGAGCGCCGCAGAGGTCGCAGGGAATGATCGGGAATCCCCTCGCTTCGGCATATCGCGCAAGATCAGCCTCTTTCACCAACACCAGCGGACGGATGACCAGATGCCGCCCATCCTTTGAACGCAGTTTTGGTGGCATCGCTTTCAACTTACCTGTATAGAAGAGATTCAGGAAGAGGGTTTCGACAATGTCATCCCGGTGATGCCCGAGCGCGATTTTCGTGGCCCCCAGCTCACCGGCGATGCGATAGAGATGTCCTCTCCGAAGGCGCGAACACAATGAGCACGTCGTTTGTCCTTCGGGAATCAGTCGTTTCACGATCGAATACGTATCGCGTGACTCGATGTGAAAGCGGACTCCTCTACTGGTCAGATAATCAGGCAGGACGTCCGCCGGGAATCCCGGCTGCTTCTGGTCGAGGTTGACGGCGATCAGGTCAAAATGAATCGGCGCGCGTGATTGCAGCACGAGGAGGATATCGAGTAAACCATAACTGTCCTTGCCGCCCGACAGACATACCATGACCTTGTCGCCATCCTCAATGAGGCGATAATCGGCGATCGCTTGCCCCACCAGGCGGCAGAGGCGTGTTTGGAGTTTCTCGGTTTCTTCGTCGAGTTTACGACGTGGCGTGGGGGCTGCGGGGATAGGCATGGCGCGATTGTAGCCGCTCTGGAGCTGTCCTGTCGACCATCCGCTGACACATGAAACACATGAACCGCCTATGATGCAATCCATTCTCTTTGTCTGCACGGGAAACGTGTTCCGCAGTGTGGCAGCCGAATATGCGGTCCGGGCACAAAGCGGTCCACAATCCTGTTACCGAGTCGAATCCGCCGGCATCAAAGCTTCGCCTCAATCGGTTCCCCTGGTGGTCCGTCATCCGCTGATCCAGAAAGGCATCGACCCCTCTGCGCACATTCCACAGGCGCTGACCAAAGAACTGATCGATCGGGTTGATCTTATTATTGCCATGAGTCTGAACCATCGTGAGTTCATTCAGCGGCAATTCGGGCTGACGGCTCCTCTCTTCAATGAAGTGTCGTTCGGCGAAGAAACCCCGATTCTCGATTTGCATGAAGCGCTGCCCGATTGGGAGCGTGATCTCGTCCAAGCACGAGACTATGTGGAGGCGGTCATCGACTACATTTGGAAATCCGTGCCGGCATTGATGGCACAACTTCCCCAGTTTCCTGGACGCCGAGATCCCGTAAAACCGTAACCCGGTTCAATCTAGAACGGGTATGGACAATTTGTTCCTCCTTTTCCCTCTTCTAGACCAGGTCCATCAGTCCTCACCGGCGGTTTGAACAAAGAATGCTATAGTTTTTCATGGGCGATACCGACAGGCCCTATGGAGGATGGCGTGTCTCATGGACTCCACGGTTTCCGACGTGCTCAAGACGCCGGTTGTCGGTCAAGACGAGCCGAAGTGGGCCTCCTGGTCGGACGAGGCGCTATTGGACCTTCCGATGTGCGATCTCCACATCGGGCTCAACGGCGGATTTCTCGAACGGCCGATCGCTGAGTTGACCCATGAATTGGAAGAGCGTCACTTGCTGTTTCGCCCGCATTTCTGGCTTTCCAACGAATGGTTTACACCTGATGGAGTGCCTGGCATTGCGATTCCGTTCTACCTCGCTCATCCTCGTCTCGCGAAACTTGAACTAGCTCAAATGCTGGAAGTCGAAGGAGGAACAACGGAATGGTGCCTGCGCATTCTCCGCCACGAGGCCGGCCATGCCATCGAGAACGCGTACAAAATCCGTCGCCTCAAAACCCGTCAACAGATTTTCGGCAAGTCATCCCAACAGTATCCAATATATTACTCGCCCCGCCCCTATAGCCGGAGTTTCGTGCGCCACCTGGACTTATGGTATGCGCAAAGTCATCCGGATGAAGACTTCGCTGAAACTTTTGCCGTCTGGCTGACTCCGGACTCTTCATGGAAAGAGCGATACCATGGCTGGCCCGTTCTGAAGAAGCTCAGGTATGTCGATGGCCTCATGAACACCCTCCGGGGCATCTCCCCTTCCGTCACCACACATGAAGAAATTGACCCGCTCGTCACGCTCAAGAAGACCCTTCGCGAACACTATGAGCGAAAGCGCAGGCATTACGGCATCGAGCACCGATCGCAGTATGACCCGGATCTCAAGCGGCTCTTTTCCCACCTGCCCAACCATGCCAATAGGCCGAGTGCCGCCACCTTTCTCAATCGGTTTCGCCGCGAAGTGCGACGCAAGGTCGCGAGTTGGACCGGCGAGTATCAATACACGATCGACCAAGTGCTGGAGGACATGATTCGTCGGTGCCGTGAATTGAACCTTCGAGTCCCCGTGGCGGAAGAGCAGGCCAAACTCGATTTCACCATCCTCCTGACCGTCCATACGATGAACTTCTTGCGGAGCGGGCGGCATCGGGTGGCCTTATGAAGCGACTGCGCGTGCTCGTCCTCATGCATGAAGACCTTGTCCCGCCGGAACAGGTGAACGGTCACGATCTGAAAACCGTCGCGTGGCGGACGGAGCACGATGTCGTCTCCACAGTGAAGAAGCTGGGTCATGAGGTGTACCCGCTTGGGGTCAAGAGCGATCTCGCCGTGATCCACTCCGCCATCGAGGAGTGGAAGCCGGACATCGCCTTCAACCTACTGGAAGAATTCGACGGCGTCGCCGTCTACGATCAACATGTGGTGTCGTATCTCGAACTCTTGCACCTGCCCTACACCGGTTGTAATCCGCGCGGTCTGATGCTGGCACGAGACAAGGCATTGACCAAGAAAGTGTTGTCCTTTCATCGCATCCCCTATCCGGAATTCATCGAGGTCCCCCAGGGGCGCATGGTCAGACGACCCAAATGGCTCTCCTTTCCATTGATCGTCAAATCCGTCAGCGAAGAAGCCTCATTAGGCATCTCGCAAGCTTCGATCGTGGAAGACGACGACAAACTGAGCGAGCGAGCGGCCTTCATCCATAACAGCGTGGGAAGCGGCGCCCTGATCGAACGGTATATCGAGGGGCGTGAGTTCTATGTGGGGATTATCGGCAACGGCCAATTGCAAGTATTGCCGGTGTGGGAACTCATCATGGACAGGTTGCCGGAGGACGCCAAGCGCATCGCGACCGAGCGGGTAAAATGGAGCCGCAAGTATCAGCAGAAGTATGGCATCACGTCACGAGAAGCTGACAACCTGCCGGATGGGAAGGCCGGAGAAATTCAGGATTTAGCGAAACGCGTCTATCGAGCACTCGGGCTCAGCGGCTATGCGCGCATTGACATGCGAATGGCGGTTGATGGGCAGCTCTATGTCTTGGAGGCCAATCCCAACCCCCAGATTGCGGAGGATGAAGATTTTGCCGATTCGGCGAAGAAAGCCGACTACCACTACAAGGATTTGCTGCAAGAACTCCTGAACGTCGGCCTCCGCTGGCGTCCGGCGAAAGCGGCCTAAATTCGCTGCAACATGGACAGCGAGTGCCGGATGAGATATCTCCCCCTTAGTTGAGTTTTCCGCGCTTTCTTGAGCCTCCCGCCTCCCTATGAAATAGTGAGGGAACAGCGCGCGTTATGCCGGTCTGACGCCGGTTCCTATTCTTTTCCTATGCGGAGGTTCACCTATGAGTTGTCTATTCAGGGTTCGCCGACAGGCAGTGTTGTTATCTGCCCTGCTGGTCTTGATGACGGGCTGCGCCCACTCTATCGTGCAAGTACGTTCGTCACAGGAAGATCTTGGAATGGGGATTGTGTCGGGAACGTTGGGCGAACAGCAACGTGTGGCGCTGTGCGTTGGGGACCCGTCCTCCACGTCGGTCGTCGGTCAGGTGCAGGCACTGGAAGGTGGCGCGTATCTGATCCGAGACGCCCGGGGACAGGACATCCGTATTCCGCATGATGAGAATACGAGGATCGACCGCCCGGCCCATGTGGGCGATCACATTCAATCCTGGCTCGATCGCCAGGGCCGTGCCGTGCTGATCCGCAGCCTCGATAGAAATGGTCGATAGCACCCTCACTAAGTCAAAAGTCCTGCCTGACCCTAATCCTTTTGTGTGAAGCGCGAATATGACAGGTTCTGAAGAGTAGGTCTCGGGTGCGCCTCCCTAGGCGAGTGCGGAGCGCATGCGCGGCTCCTAGCAGTTCTCTCGTCAGTCCTCCACCTCAGCCGCCCGCAGCCCATGCTGGGGGCCTGCTTGGACCTAGATGTCTCGCCTTTCAGCATACTGACCACGAGCGCCAGGCGGCGCTTGACCGTCCATCGTTCAATGGGATCTGCTGATTCGGATGCCATGGCCACCTCCTCGGTCCGCTCAGGACCAGGTCGTGAAGGTCGTCTCAATGACAAGGGGAGCAAGATATGCCCGTAGAGTTCAGGCCAATCATCACATTGAAACTGCCACAATGTAGCGTGCTGTCATCTAACAGTTGAACCGATCTTCTCTGCATGAGTAGCCCTAGGCTGGTCATCGCTCATGATCGTGAGCGTGTGGATGCCCACACGCACGTGTGTTGTTACTGTGGGCTGGTTGGACACGAGCGTCGAGGCTCGAGGATATTATTTGTTTTTGCAAAGGCCTGAACAGCATCAGACGGCAGTGGGCCATTGGCGTTCCAATAATACCTCACGGGGCCTCCCCCCTTACCGTCGACATAGGTACACTGGACTACAAAATACTTATCCTCTTTCATGGCCTGCTTCACATCAGGAGGCAATTGGATTTGTGTATACGTGTGGTCTGGAGTGAGCTCCCTGAGAGCGAGGGAGGACACCCTAACCCACTTCAACCCCGGACGCTCACTACCCTTGTTCAGATAAACAGCAATTTCTTCACCATCCGTTGGCACTGGGAAATCAGGAGAGAATGTTGGTGGGACATTTACATAATACCGTTCAATATAGGCTGTTTGTATTTTCTCCGTATAGGGGTAGGTCCCATTAATTGGTTGAGCGTACACCTCTACCTTAGATACCTCAGATGGGTAGTCGTGCCCTATATATCGATTGTAATTATCCATGAAACGGACTATGCCTGGCTTCCCACAAGCATTGGGAGAAAGCAATACCTTAAGAGAACCCATGGCCTTCTCAAGTCTTTCTTTCTCTTTGAACGCGCCTTCCATGATGATCTTTCCCTGATCCAGGACATTGTCCCACAACCCAGCAGGAGTCGTTCTCTCGGCAAGATTCTTCCGAGAATTCTTCAGCACGGTCGCCATGTCTTTGGCGTACGTTGATCGGAACACTTGCTCGTAGCGACGTTCCATATAGCTCGTGGATACATAATCTTTATAAACGTTCGTCATAGGACCACCGAAGGGATTCCCTTCCCGGTGATGGAACACCTCGACGCTCTCAACCACTTTGATGCGATCCTTGAAAAAGGCGTGACATCCTTTGTCATAGATAGCCATGGCACTCCGGTACAGAATGATCGGAAGATCCTGAAAGTCTGTTCTCTTAGAAAGTGCCACATACTCACCGTCATAGATCATGAGAAAGAGTTTCTTGTGTTCATTGTCGATTCCCGAGACTGATAATTGGCCGTCGGCAGTCGTGCTCGCGGCGGCAAGCTTTTGCTCGGCTGCCTCCTCTGCAGCACGCTGTTGTGCTGCGAACTCTTCTACACGCTTTTTCCATCTATTCCGCTTTGCCAGCTCTTGAGGCGGTGGCTCACGCTTCGCCCTGAGCGCCGCGAGGCTTTCCTCCCTGAACATCGTGTAGGTAAGCGTCCCTTGAGAAGTGATCATAATCGTCATCATGCTTAATGGTTCTCCAGCCCAGAGAACCGATTCGCTCACTGTGTCCTCCTTCATCGACTGATCAATACGCACGCCTTTAATGTAGTGGTGAACATCAACTCTGCTGAGGGATGTACAGCGAGCCTTCAAAATCGGGAGTATTTCTCGTTCGAATCGTTCCGTATAGGTAGGGTCATTCGTAATGACAAAGTCAGCGTCAACTTTAAAAACCTGTCGTACGCTGGCCTCATAGTTTTCGAAACACCAACTCCCTCTATAGCCAGGCTTCCCGTACAGCACATACAGCTCTGTCTCGAGGAGCTTTCCGTCCCCCTGAGTCTGAGGATCAGCTGTTGGAGCCTGTTTGACCGGTTCTCGGGTCTGTCGCTGAGGCTTCGCTGCTTGGACTTGCGGCGTTGGTTCTATGTGCCGTGGAGCTGGAGAAGAAGGAGTGGCCCTATGCCACGATTGGCAACCATGCAATCCCACCGTACACCAGACTGTTATGAGTATGAGAATGAGTCCGCGCATAATGTGGTATCACCTTTCAGGTTGTGCCAAGTCGCTGCTCCCAAAGATTGCTCGTCTATCTATGGGGTGAGTTTCGAAAATTCTATGTGGGCTTCAATTAGCATAGAGCGATGCAGACATACCAGGAGAGAGTTGTGGTCGGACCTGCCCGGGCAAATGTGGTTCAGGGTGAAGGTGAGACTGGACCGGCATGGTCGGTCTGCGGAGGCCACCTACCTCATTGACGAGACGAGAGGAACGATCGCGCACCCATGCCGATCATGCGAGGGTTATCGAAGGCGCATGCATGAATCTTGTGTCAAGCATGACTATTGACTTAACCCGCATCATTCCTCACGGTTCGTGGCGAATCGGCTCATGTCGCGCAACAACCGCAAATAGCGAGGCTCATGTGACGAGCACATCGGGCGGCTGACAGGCACTGTCTCGCCCATCTCAATCGTACGAGTCGAGCTTCCGCGTCGGCGCTCATGAGCACCCCGGAGCCTATCCTCTCCGAACCGAATGTTCTCGACAGACGAAACCGCCGCTCGAACCCATCAGGAGAGCATCGCCGGAAGGCCAGGTCGCCGAAGAGAAGTGAAGACGATCGACGCGTTCTCGACCTCAGCCCACGACAGCACCACCATCTCCTGTTCGGCGTTGAAAGACTGGAGCAGCCAGAGGACACCAAGAAAAATGGCAATGATGCCGGGCCAGATCATCGAGAGCGCACCGACAACTAAGACGAACGTGATCGCCGACAGCGTCAACTGGAGGAATTGGTTCTTGACGGTTATCATAAGGTCCTCCCTGTTTGCTCCCGACCGGAGCGCGGAATTCTGTGTATGTGAATAGCTTCCACATATCCCACAAGTACGGAATTACAAACAACTAGGAATGCTACTGGAAATGTACTTAACATGCCGGATGTCTCAGCCACTCTGCCCACCCCTCGCTTACTCAGAAGAAGCCCTTTCTCATCCGTAATTGCGGCTCCGAGCGACGCAGAGCAACAGCTGGTTGGCTGTATCACCATCCCCGCTGACTGAAACGAACCCCATTCGATCGCACCATGGTCTCTATAGAAAGCGAGAGAAGCGACTTTCCCCTTGCGCATTCACAAAGCAACGACCATGCCGCTAAGGATCCGCGAGAGATGTGTAAGTTTCAAGGGTTTCGCTACTGTTTATCTACGTAGGGGCCTCAGGAGTCGTATCGCTTTCGATTCAGGGTATCCGAATGGATTCAATGAGGTGCGTGGGGCAACACTATCACGAGACCGAAAATGCAGAGGGACACTCGAGTAGGCATGTGTATAAGTCAAGACTTCATCGGACAGACAGCGAGTCCTCACCGGGTTTACGCCGCTAGGATTTTTTCCTTCGCCAAGGGCACACTGTCCAGGAACGTGTGCATCGGGGTCTTGCCATAACACCAACGGCCTTGATGTGGTCGCTGCTGGTTGTATTCGTCCATCCAGACATCGAGATCGGCCTGCAACTCCTCCAGCGTCCGATAGATCTTCTTCCGGAACGCGACGCGATAGAACTCGTTCAACATCGTCTTGTGGAAGCGCTCGCAGATCCCATTCGTTTGGGGATGCCGTGTCTTGGTCCGGGTGTGATCAATGTTCTCCACGGCCAGGTACAGTTCATACTCATGGCGCTCAGGTGCCCCACAGTACTCGGTCCCGCGGTCGGTCAGGACGCGGTTCAGCGGGATTTCGTGCGCTTCGAAGAACGGCAGCACCCGATCATTCAGGAGATCGGCAGCCGTGACCGGCATTTTCCGGTCATACAGCTTCGCGAACCCCATCTTGCTGTAGGTGTCAATGAACGTCTGCTGATAGATGCGCCCGACGCCCTTGAGCGTCCCTACGTAGAAGGTGTCTTGGGCGCCGCAGTAGCCCGGACACTCGCTCTCGAATTCGCCATGCGCTTCTTTGTCCGCCTTCGCCTTCTCCAGCGCCACGACCTGAGCCTCTGTGAGCACCAGCCCCTCTTGGGCCACCTTCGCCTCCAGCGCCTTCAACCGTTTCCGCATCGTCTCCAGGTCATGCCGGAGCCAGATACACCGGACGCCCGCAGGGGAGATCGTGAGTGCCTGTTTGCGGAGTTCATTGGCGACGCGTAGTTGCCCCCAGGCGGGTTGCTCGATCGCCCTCTGCACAACCGCCTGCTCCACCTCCGCCGACACGCGATTCTTCAGGAGGGGCTTCTGGCGGGAGATCTCCTGCAGCGCCGCCTCACCGCCGGTCTCATAGAGCTCCTTGAACCGATAGAAGCTGTCGCGGCTATACCCCATCAGTTGACAGGCCTTCGACACATTGCCCAATTGTTTCGCCAATTCCAACACGCCAACCTTCGCCCGGATAATTTTCTGTTCGGTGGTCATCGTCCGCACTCCTTTCGTGAAGGCGAGGACTCTACCGGACTGTCAGATTAAGTTCTAGCACTTACAAGGCATGCGATTATCCGCTCGCCATGGACCAAACGCCGTGGACTGTCTAATTAATCTCCTATCTTCAAGTCAGTCGATCTTTCATAGGGAGCACTCGCACGGTTCTGTCGGGTAGCCACTAGATGTGGTATGAGGACAGCCTGAAACATCTATTACTTTTTGACCCTTAATCACGTCTTCCAATGAGATACTCTGCTGGCTTCTTGGACACGCGGCACAACCAAATCCTCGGTTGCAAAGCGCAGCCAGACGGCGTATAGGGTAGATTACGCTTTGTTGATTTTACGTATCGCTCGATGCAGCACGGCTGTGTCGGTTTCGTATATGTGGGCGGGTGTCGTTCGACCGTTTCGTGACTGATTGTTTGCGGTATGAACGAGAAGAGCTGTTGCCCCAACATTCGACTTCCAAATCTTGACTCCATACGGTGGAGTCGCTGTAATTTCTCATTCGGAGTGAGGTGAGACATGATGATGAAGCTTGTCGCCTTTGCGTTTCTATTCACCTTCACGGTCAACGGCCAGGAATCGAGTCTGGCTGCCGCCACTCAGCCCACGGTCGATCAGCAGCCGACCGCGGTGCAATCGGATAGCGGGCAGCGCTCTCTTCTCGCCATGCTCGTCGGGCTCTTGACACCGGCCGATGTTCGGCACGCTCGGCAGGACAGCGAGGTGGGTTCGTATGTCCATCAAGTGAACAGCGACGAGACCTCTCCGGCTCCATCAATTACTCCCATGACGTCTATTACGATCGACACTCCCCAGGGCCAACCTTCGGAAATAGAGAAAGAAACAGTACGATTGGAACAGCTCCTCGAACAACTCACGGCCAAAGAGAAAGAGTTGTCTCTCCTGCGAGAGAAAACGGCGGCGGCGGCCAATCAAGTGAACGTCGAAAAAACGCGCGCCGAAGCCCTGGAAGCGCAGCTGACCCAAAAGGAGCAGGAACTCGCGGGGCTCTGCACTCAACGGGACACACACCAGCAAATGTCTCAGGAGCTGAACCGGACAAGAAGCAGCCTGGAGCTGGCCAGGCAACAAGTCTTCGACATCGAGCGGCAATTTGCCACCAACAATGACCAGCTTGATACAGCGATGCAACGGATCGCGGACCTTGACCTGCAATTGGTGGCGAAAGAGCAGGAGTTCCAGCTGGCCAAGGCCAACATGGATATGGAACTCGCCGCCCGCGACTCGCAGCTCGCGCAGGCGAAACGCCTGCTCACGAGTCTGGGCAAGAGCCTTCCGAAGCCGGTCAAACTGCCTTCCTACGCTAAGAATGGGCTGCCTCAGCCGACCATCACAACGGCGCGCGCCACCGCCGACCTCACTCGGGTCAGCGAGAAGCTGGCGAGCGCCCTCCAGGACGAACTCAAACGAGGCACCGTGGTGTTGGAGCAACGGGGCGACAAACTCACGCTCGCATTGTCGTCGGGTGAGCTGTTCGCCAAGGGGCGAGTCACCATGACACCGGCAGGGACCACCTTGGTCAAGCGCATCGGCGTCGCCTTGCGTAAATTCCGTCCCCAGAGCGTTGAAGTCGCTGGACATACCGACAGCACGCCGGTCAAGTACGATAGTCGGCGCCCCTTTAAGGACAACGGTGAGCTTTCTCAGGCGCGCGCCGAAAATGCCGGCAAGGCCCTGATCAAGGGTGGATTAGGCGCCGACCGCGTCAGGGCCGTCGGATATGCGGACGCACGCCCCATCGCGACCAACGATACGGAAGAAGGTCGGAGCAAGAACCGGCGGGTCGAGATTGTCGTGATCCAATCGGCTGAGCCGATCGCCTCCACAAACGAAACGGACGAACAGATTGCGCGTAATGCCCGAGGCACGTCCCAATACGGCGGGATCGTCAAAAAAGTTTCGAATCGCTGATGCTCAATCGATGACCCTGTCGGCCTCTCATGGGCCGACGGGGTCAGTCGGTTTTTGAGAAACCTGCCCCTTCCTGTTTGGAATGCCGCCTTCTCTTCTGTGCTGAAGGACATGCGAATCACCACAATGTTTCCAATTCAAGCCACCACGTGATGGCATGACGAACCCTGCCGTATCCTGTTTGTCGATAGGGAAACCTTTATGACGCCTACCGAAGCCGCAGCTGCCTTGTTCAACGCCATGCCGCCACCTCTCACGGTGTCCCAGCTCGAGGAATACGGGGTCGAGGCGTCGGAATCGACCTCCGCCCAGATCGCTCGTGAAATCTTGTCGTTGAATCTGTATTGGATCCTGGCCGCGGTGGATGCGCATATCCCCACCAAGTACCGAGCCGCCATTACAGAGGACCTGTATGAGTCTGTTCGGAAAGCGTGGTGGGAATCCGGGCGGTGTGGAGTCGGCACCTGGGACGAATATCAATCGGAACTGCGTGAACGACACGCTCACTATGCGCGCCTGGTCGATCAGGAAGGGATCAGTCCCCTGGGTATTTGCGCGGAGACGGCGTCACTGATCGAAGAGCAAGGCATCATTTCGCCGGAGGACCGAGCAAAGCTGCTCGTATTGTTGATCGACTATGCGCCGGCTTCGGAATACGGGAGGTTGCTTGAAGAGGCGGGATAAGTCCCGCGCTCACAGATAGCGGTGTGACAACACCTTGCCGTTGTCGTCCAATTCGTAGAGGAGCGGCACACCGGTTGGAATGTTGAGCTCCAATACCTCCTCCTTCGACAATCGGTCCAACTCCATCACCAGCGCGCGAAGGCTGTTGCCATGCGCCGCAATGATGATGGTTTCCCCCTTCATCAGATGCGGCTTGACCATCTTCTCATAATAGGGCAAGGCTCGCTCGGCCGTATCCTTGAGGCTTTCTCCGCCGGGCGGTTTCACATCATAGCTGCGCCGCCAGATTTTCACTTGCGCGTCACCGTACTTCTTGGCGGTTTCCGCCTTATTCAGCCCTTGAAGGTCTCCGTACATCCGCTCGTTCAATGCTTTATCCTTCTCGATGGGGATGGTCGTTTGGCCGATGGTCTCCAAGACAAGTCTCAAGGTCTCATTCGCGCGAGTGAGCACCGATGTGAACGCCCGATCAAAGGTCAACCCACGGAGCTTTTCACCGGCTTGTTTCGCCTCCTCAATCCCTTTGGGGGAAAGTGGGACATCCACCCACCCCGTGAAGCGGTTTTCCAAGTTCCATTGGGATTCCCCATGCCGGAGCAAGACTAATCGAGCCATCACAGATCCTTTGCCGTCAGCCTGAACATCTCATCAGGGGCCAAAGCATACTGAATTGTCGCGCCAAGTCAAGCCTGTGACAGCAAGACCGCTTGCTTGGCCGGTCGACCGGGTGATTGTTCCACATCGGGCGGGCCTTCTTGCACCATTTTTGTCAACGTCGCCAGGAAGATGATGTAGAAAAATACGCCGACCCAGATGACATAGGGTTGCACACCGCCTGATTCCTTCAAGGCGGTTTCTTGCGCGGCAACATCCATTCGTCCGGCTTTTTTGATTTCACCGATGTGCTCCCGGCAATGCCAAAAGTACAGATAGTTCGCGGTCGCTCCCGCCATGACGCTCCACACGATGCCGGCGGAAAAATCTCCCGTGAGATAGGTCGAGACCATCGGGCCGACCGCATAGACGAAGGCGTGCAGATACATCTTCCGGTACAAAAACCACAGGAAAGAGATATAGAGAAAGGCCGGCCAGTTCCAGGACAGCGCGAACTTCGGCTGGCCGTTCGACGAAAATTTCTTGAACACGGTCAGGTAGTGGTCGGCGTTAGGGCCGATGAATTGTCGCCACAGCGTCTCCTCGCCCACAACCGGCCGAGCAGTGGACACCTCAGAGGCGGTCTCGGCGGCAGTCATCGCTTCAGCTAGTTTGGCTCCACACTGATGGCAGAAACGGGCCTCGTCGGAGTTCTGTTGACTGCATTGACCGCACATCATCATGGCGACGCAGCTTACCACACTCGGAAGACGAGGATACTACCTATCGTTTGTAGCTGATCGTGGAGTGTGGAGCAAGCGACTCTTGACGGCAATCCCCCGCTGCTCCGCTTATTGCTCTTCCCACGGCCCCTGTGCTAGCTTTCCTTTCTTTCTGAAGGGGATACGTCGTCATGCCGACCGAAGAGCTGAAAGATGATGCCGCCAAATACCTGATGCAGACCTACACGCGCCAACCGGTTTCGATTGTGCGGGGAAGAGGCGCGAAGGTCTACGATCTGGAGGGGCGAGAGTACCTCGATTTTGTCGGTGGGATCGCCGTCAATGTGTTGGGGCATGGTCATCCCGACCTGGTTCAAGCCATCCAACGCCAGGCCGCCCAACTGATCCATACGTCCAACCTGTATTACACCGAACCGCAAGTGAAACTGGCGCGCCTGCTGGTGGACCATTCGTTCGCCGACCGCGTGTTTTTCTGCAACAGCGGGGCCGAGGCCAATGAAGCGGCGATGAAGCTGGCGCGGCGCTACGGGCATGAGCGGCATGGGCCCGATCGCTATGAAGTCATCACGATGAAGAATTCGTTCCATGGCCGCACGCTGGCCACGCTCACGGCCACGGGACAGGAGAAGGTTCAGAAGGGTTTCGAGCCGCTGATGCCGGGTTTTGCCTACGCGCCGTTCAATGATTTCGCGACGATCGAATCCATGGTCAATGAAAAGACCGCGGCGATCATGCTGGAACCGATTCAAGCGGAAGGCGGCGTGCACGTGGCCGACCGGGATTATCTGAGAAGCCTCCGTGAACTCTGCACACAACAAGACATCTTGCTCATTTTCGATGAAATTCAAACGGGCATGGGTCGAACCGGCACCTTCTTCGCCCATGAGCAACTAGGCGTGAAACCCGATATCATGACCCTTGCCAAAGGTCTTGCCGGAGGAGTGCCGATCGGCGCCTGTCTGGCGAAAGAGTCGGTGGCCGCGGCGTTCACGCCCGGCTCTCATGCCTCGACGTTCGGGGGGAACCCCTTGGCCTGTGCCGCGGCGCTGGCCGTCTGCCGGGTGCTGCTCGAAGGAAAGGTGCTGGATCAAGCCAAGCGCATGGGCGAGTACTTGGCAAAGGGACTGGCCGACTGCAAAGGCCGCCATCGAATCGTGAACGACGTGCGAGGGCTTGGTCTCTTGCAAGGCATGGAATTAGAGGTCGATGCCCGAACGGTGGTGGCCGATGCACTGGCCCGCGGCGTACTGATCAATGCCGCAACCGAGCGGGTGCTACGTTTTGTGCCGCCCTTGGTGATCACACAGCTCGAGGTGGACAAGCTCATCGACCTCCTCGACATCCTGTTCACCCAACGCCAGACGGCGGGAAAAGATTCACGCCACTGATGGCCCTATCAACCCGACAGAGAATCGGCGGCAATCGCTACGCCAAGGACTTGCTCGACGTCGCGACGATGCCACGGCAACAGATCGTCGACTTGTTGCATTTGGCGACGGCCCTCAAGAAGAAACAACGTCAGGGCGCTTCGCATCGGCTGCTGCCCGGGAAAACATTGGGATTGCTGTTTCAAAAGCCGTCGACAAGGACCCGCGTGTCGTTCGAGGCAGGGATGAATCAACTCGGCGGCCATACGCTGGTCCTTCCCATGAGCGACATTCAACTTTCGCGCGGGGAGACGGTCTCGGATACGGCACGCGTCTTGTCTCGTTACCTGGACGGAATCGTGATCCGAACCTATGACCATGCGATCGTCGAAGAATGGGCGGCGGAGGCCACGATGCCGGTGATTAATGGGCTGACCGACCATAGCCATCCTTGCCAGGCGTTGTCCGACTTGATGACGATTCAGGAGATCAAGGGCCGGCTCAAGGGACTCAGCTTGGCCTACATCGGCGATGGAAACAACGTGGCCAATTCCCTCATCGAAGCGGGAACGAAGATGGGCCTGCGCGTCGCGATCGGGTGCCCGTCCGGCTATCAGCCGGATCAGCGGGTGATCGACCGCGCGAGAATGGACGGACACACCACCGGCGCGTCCATCGAGGTGCTGGAGAATCCCCTCGTCGCCGTGAAAGAGGCGGACGTGGTGTACACCGACGTGTGGATCAGCATGGGCCGCGAGCGGGAGCAGGCCCGCCGATTACGGACGCTCGCCCCCTACCAGCTGAACAAGCGGTTGCTGCAACGGGCGAAACCCGATGCCATCGTCATGCATTGTTTGCCGGCCCATCGCGGAGAAGAGATTACGGCGGAGGTGCTGGACGGCCCACAGTCCGTCGTCATCGATCAAGCGGAAAATCGCCTGCACATGCAGAAGGCAATCTTGACCCAACTACTCAACCAGAAGAAACGTACTGGGTAGGATCCACCATGAAACCAACATCGATCAAGAAAATCGTCCTGGCCTATTCCGGAGGATTGGATACATCCGTCATCCTCAAGTGGTTGCAAGAAACCTATCAGGCCGAGATCATCGCGTTTTGCGCAGACCTTGGCCAGGGCGAAGATCTCAAGGCCGTCAAGGTCAAGGCTCAGGCGCTCGGCGTCAAGAAGGTCTATGTCGAGGATCTCCGTGAGATCTTCGTCAAGGACTATGTGTTCCCGATGTTGCGCGGAAATGCGATGTACGAAGGCTGTTACCTCTTGGGGACGTCGATCGCTCGTCCGCTGATCGCTCGTCGTCAAGCTGAAATCGCGCTCAAAGAGGGCGCCGAAGCGGTGTCGCACGGCGCCACGGGGAAGGGCAACGACCAGGTGCGCTTCGAGTTGACCTACATGGCCCTCGCGCCGAATCTCAAGATTATTGCGCCGTGGCGAGAATGGACCATGCGATCCCGGCGTGAATTGATCGAGTATGCCGATCGCCACGGCATTCCGGTGACCGCGACCAAAGCCAAACCGTACAGCACGGACCCGAACCTGTTTCATATCAGTTATGAAGGCGGCATTCTTGAGGACCCGTGGGAATCGCCGCCGGATGAAATATTCCAGATGACCGTCTCTCCGGAAAAGGCCCCCGACAAGCCGCGGGAAGTGGAGGTCGAATATCAAGCCGGCAATCCCGTTGCGGTCGACGGCAAGAAAATGAGTCCTGCGACCTTACTTGCCCATCTCAATAAACTAGGCGGCGCACACGGGATCGGCCGGGTCGATTTGGTGGAAAACCGTTACGTCGGGATGAAGTCTCGCGGCGTGTATGAAACGCCGGGAGGCACGATTCTGCACGTGGCGCATCGCGGACTCGAATCCCTGACGATGGACCGCGAAGTCCTTCACTTCCGCGACAGTTTGATCCCGCGATTTGCGGATCTGATCTACAACGGATATTGGTTCAGCCCTGAGCGCGAAATGATACAGACCGCTATCGATGAGGCACAGAAGGACGTCAGCGGCATCGCGCGGGTCAAGCTCTACAAGGGCGGTTGCACCCTGGCGGGACGCAAGTCGAAACAGTCGCTCTATCGCCTCGACATCGCCACCTTCGAGGAAGATGAGGTGTATGACCAGAAGGACGCGGAAGGCTTCATACGGCTGAATGCCTTGCGGCTGAAGATTCGCGCGCAGAGAAAGAAGGCCTCGTCCTGATGGCCAAGCGCAGGAACGATCCGAAGTCAGCCGGCGGCGGTGGAAAGGCCTGGGCCGGCCGGTTTCGGGAGAAGACCGATCGATTGGTCGAAGCGTTTACCAGGTCGGTGACGGTCGATAGCCGGCTCTATGGCGAAGACATCGCCGGGAGCATCGCCCATTGCAAGACACTCGAGAAGGCCCGTGTCCTCACGCGGGCGGAAACGCGCGTCATCGTGCGAGGGCTGGAATCAGTGAAGCGGGAGCTGGACCGCGGCCAATTCGCCTTCTCCCCTCACGACGAAGATATTCACATGGCGATCGAGCGACGGTTGACCGAAGTGATCGGCCCATTGGGAGGCAAGCTTCACACTGGGCGCAGCCGGAATGACCAAGTGACGTTGGATGTTCGACTGTACCTGCGCGCTCAGCTTGATCAGCTCCATGAGCGCTTAACCGGATTTCAACGCGTGCTGGTCGCACAAGCCGGCGCGAATCGCGCCGTCATGATGCCCGGATATACCCACTTGCAACGTGCCCAGCCGGTTCTCTTCGCGCATCACCTGTTGGCCTACGTGGAAATGCTCGAGCGAGACAAGGGCCGAATCCGTGATGCGAGAGGCCGGCTCAACGTCATGCCGCTGGGATCCGGCGCCTTGGCGGGCACGAACTATCCGGTAAACCGGCGATACACGGCTGAGCTGCTGGACTTCCCCGCCGTCACCCAGAACAGCATGGACGCGGTTTCTGACCGCGATTTCATGATCGAAGTGGCCTCAGCCCTCTCGATTGTGATGATGCATTTGTCTCGGCTGAGCGAGGAGTTGATTGTGTGGGCCTCGCAGGAGTTTCAGTTCGTCGATCTGCCGGACGCCTTCTGCACAGGAAGCAGCATGATGCCGCAGAAGAAAAACCCCGACGTCCCTGAGTTGGTTCGAGGAAAAACCGGGCGTGTCTACGGCCACCTCGTCAATCTACTGACCCTGCTCAAGGCTCTGCCGTTAAGCTATAATCGGGACTTGCAGGAAGACAAACCGGCGCTCTTTGACGCGCTTGATACCACGGCGGCTTCGCTCCAAGTGATGACGGAATTGATGCACCGACTGAAGGTCAACGGGGAGGCCTTGACGCGAGCGTTGCAAGGAGGCGGACTGCTCGCTACGGAACTGGCCGACTACTTGGTCATGAGGGGCGTGCCTTTTCGCGAAGCCCACGGGATCACCGGACGAATCGTGCGAGCTGCGCTTGACGGCGGACGTGACGTCACGGATTTTTCGCTGAAGGAGTTACAGGCATTTTGTGAACGGATCGACAAGACGGTATTTTCTCGGCTGACGATCGTCGCGGCAATCGATCATAAGGGACAAATCGGCGGGACCGCCCGAGGGCGAGTTGAGCAGCGGATCAAAGAACTTGAACGGTTGCTGTCGTGAGAGCGTTGGTCGTGATCGCTTCGGCAGGGCTCCTGATTTCTTGCGGAGTGGTAGGGACACCCGTCGCCCCGGAATTCGTCGGGGTGGCGCCCACGATCGACAAACAGAAACGACAACATGCCCTTGAGGCAGAGCGGCAGGCAACGGAGTCGGTTGAACCGGACCCCACCCTGGGAGGCCATGAGATGGACCTGCCTCCATCGCAGCCGGTCGGAATACGGTAAGCGGTCTTGGGCCTGAGACGATTGGATTAACTCAAGGATCAACGATGCATAGTTTTGAGTACCACCACGGTGAGTTGTATTGCGAACAGGTACCGGTCGGCCGCGTGGCAAAGGAACTCGGCACTCCCTGCTATATCTATAGCCATGCGACGCTCGTCCGGCATTTCCACGCCTATGACAGCGCCTTCAAGAATATCCCGCATGTCATCGCCTTCGCGATGAAGGCCAATTCCAATTTGGCCGTCCTTCGCCTGATGGCCAAGGAAGGCAGCGGCGCGGACATCGTGTCGGGCGGCGAGCTGTTCCGAGCCCTCAAAGCCGGGGTCCCGGCGTCCAAAATCGTGTTCGCCGGCGTCGGTAAATCGCCGGATGAGATCCGTGACGCGCTGAAGGCCGACATCCTCATGTTCAATGTCGAGTCGTCGGCTGAAATCCATGCAATCAACGAGGTGGCGGCCTCGGTCGGTAAAAAGGCGCGCATCGCGTTGCGGATCAATCCGGACGTGGATCCGAAAACACATCCGTACATCTCGACGGGGATGAAGAAGAGCAAGTTCGGCATCGCCTCGGATCGCGCGCTGGACGAATACAAGATGGCATCCTCGCTGGGCCACATCGACGTGGTCGGTGTCCACGCCCACATCGGCTCACAGTTGACGGACGTGACACCGTTCGTCGATTCCCTGAAGAAGGTCGTGACGCTCATCGATACGCTGAAAAACCAGGGCATCGCCATCCGCTACCTGAACATCGGCGGCGGACTCGGGATCACGTATGCCGAGGAGAAACCACCGTTGCCCCAGGACCTAGCGAATGCGATTTCGCCGCTCGTCAAAGATTTGGGGTTGACGCTCGTGATGGAGCCGGGCCGCGTCATCGTCGGGAACGCCGGAATCTTGGTGACCAAGGCATTGTACGAGAAGGCCGGCGAGACGAAGCACTTCGTCATCGTCGATGCCGCCATGAACGATTTGATTCGGCCCAGCTTGTACGGCGCCTACCACGAAATTCGTCCAGTGAATGAGGCCGTCGGGCATCGGGCCAAACAGACCGTGGACATCGTCGGACCGGTCTGCGAATCAGGCGATTTCCTGGCCAAGGATCGATCGCTGCCGAGCATCATGCCCGGTGAGTTGTTGGCGGTCATGAGTGCAGGAGCGTATGGCTTTGTGATGGCATCGAATTACAACTCTCGACCTCGTGTACCGGAAGTGCTCGTCAAAGGCGAAGAGTTTCACGTGATTCGTGAGCGAGAAACATACGACGACCTCGTACGCGGCGAGAGAATTCCGTCCTTCCTCAACGAAACGGAGTGAATATGTTTACCGGATCTCTTGTCGCAATTGTGACGCCGTTTCGACAGGGCACGGTCGACGAGCGCGCGTTGGCCGAGCTGATCGAATGGCAGATCGCCAATGGCACCAACGGCATTGTCCCCTGCGGAACCACTGGTGAATCGGCCACCCTTTCTCACGGCGAGCATAATCGGGTGATTGAGTTGACGGTCGAGGTGGTCTGTCGGCGAGTACCGGTTATTGCCGGAACCGGTTCGAACAGCACCGAGGAAGCCATCACGCTCACAAAACACGCGAAGCAGGCCGGAGCCGACGGCGCGTTGCTCATTACCCCCTACTACAACAAACCGACCCAGGAAGGACTCTACCGACACTACAAGGCGATTGCAGAGGCCGTCGATCTGCCCTTACTCCTGTACAACATCCCCGGTCGCACCGGAGTCAACATGCTCCCGTCGACGATCGCTAGACTCTCAGCCATCAAGACCATCGTCGGGGTCAAGGAAGGGAGCGGCTCCGTCCAACAGGCTTCAGATATCGTACAAACGTGCGGTGACCGCCTGACCGTGCTGGCCGGCGACGACTCCCTCACGTTACCGATGATGGCGGTCGGCGGAAAGGGCGTGATTACCGTAACGGCCAATATCGTGCCGATGGAAATGGCCGGCCTCGTGAAAGCCTTTGCCGAGGGGAGAATCGACGAAGCGCGACGGATTCATTTTAAGCTCTCTCCCCTCTTTGCGGCGTTGTTCTATGAGACCAATCCCATTCCCGTCAAAGAAGCGTTAGGACTCATGAGAAAAATTGACCCGGAATTGCGCTTGCCGCTCTGCCCAATGGCACAAGACACACGAGAGAAATTGATTCGCGTCCTCAAGGATGCGGCGTTGATCTAACCCAGGATGTTGAAAAAGTCTTCCAGCTTCGTTCTCACGTCGCTCCGAGGCTCAACGTACCGAAGCGTACGCCTCGCCTTTTGGCTCGTTGCGGCCTCGCTGGACAGCCTTTTTGAACATCCTCCGGGCAATTCTGGTTCGATCTGTGCGCGAGTGTCAAAATAGTTTATTGGCATCCTGCAAGGGACACGACAAGATGATCAAGATCATTGTAGCGGGTGCAGCCGGCCGCATGGGTTGTCGACTAGTGTCACTGATCCGAGATTCGACGGCGTTGACATTGGCAGGGGCCTTGGAGGGGAAAGGACATCCAGCGGTAGGAGAGGATGCGGGCGACACCGCAGCCTCAGGTCGTGCCGATATTCGCATCACGGATGACCTCTCGCTCCTGATGGAGCGAGGAGAGGTTGTGATCGACTTTTCTGCGCCCTCGGCGACACTGGAACATATGCGGACGGTGGCTCGCCATCGACGAGCCATGGTCATCGGGACCACCGGATTCTCGGCTCCTCAACTCGACGAGCTGAGGTCGCTGGCCCAGCAGGTTCCCTGCGTCTTTTCTCCGAACATGAGCGTCGGAATCAACCTGATCTGCAAAGTCATCGGCGAAATGGCCAGAACACTGGGGGACGACTACGATATCGAGGTCATTGAAGCCCACCACCGACTGAAAAAGGACGCGCCGAGCGGCACGGCCCTTAAGATTGCCGAAGTCCTCGCCCGTTCCGTGAGCCGAGACTTGGACCAAGTCGGAGTCTATGCCCGCAAGGGACTGATCGGCGAGCGAACCAAAGGGGAAATCGGGATACAAACCATTCGCGCCGGCGATATCGTCGGCGACCATACAATTCTATTCGGTGGGATGGGAGAGCGAATCGAGGTCACCCATCGAGCCAGTAGCCGGGATACGTTCGCCCTTGGAGCCCTGCGAGCCGCCAGGTGGGTCGTCCGCCAACCACCTGGCTTGTACGACATGATGGATGTTTTGAACCTTCGGTGATTATCTTCCCAACTCCGCCTCGGTATCGATCGACTCGACTGCATACATCTTCAATGAATGCACGGGTGTGATGCGGCTACGCAATACCTTCCCACAGGAAATTCAGACAGGCCGTGGCCCACTAAATAGAATAGATAGTGCGTCTCGCAGACGACATTGAATCCATTACCGATTATGGAGGAAGAAGGAATGGACTTTGAAGCCAGAATTCCTGATGAGTCTCCGTCTTGCCACCGGCGAGTGGAGATTAGCCGCCGCCCGTTATCTACGGAGCAGCCGTGACCCCACACTGAGCTGAAAGGCGCTGAGATCAAACCTGACCTCGCAACCCTCCCACTCCTCAGTAGGTAGTGATTTGCTGACAGGAAGGATTAGTGACGAGCCGTAATCGGTCGGGGTTCTTGATCCGCTGCTTTCCGACGACCACAATTCAAACAGGCAAACACGGTGATCGCAAGCCCGGCGTCCAAATCCACCGCCCGTTCCGGCAACATCGCACCATGACATTTATCGCAAGTCTTCATGGTCGGCACTGTAGCACCATAGAATTGGGAAACCAATACTCCTGAAGTACTGGATGGCACTAACAAGAGTCCTAATAGTACCTAGGCACCATAGGCCATTTGTGCATCAATTATCAGGTCCGATCTACGATCTCTGCCCAGTCCATTCTTGACAGACGTATCTTACTCACCTAGGATTGTGGTCCCCAATTGGATAGCCCACTATGTATAGATTAATTCTACTCATTTTGCTTTTTACAACTCTCTACTTCCTGCTCCGACAAATGTTTCGTGGATTCAATAAGCCGATTGAGGATGGTCGGGTGAAATCGTCCCTACGAGTCCAAGATGAAGAACAAGATCAGATGGTCGAGGATCCAGTGTGTCACATATTCGTCCCGAAGCGAATCGCCGTGATTGAGACAATTGGCGCGCGGGAATACTGTTTTTGCAGCCCGGAGTGTGCGGTGAGGTTTCGGAGTGAGCACCCCGTCTAGCAGATGGATTTAAAGATTACCTGAGATCGTGATCGTGGAATAGGCCGGTGATTTCTGCAATAAGTCGGCTAGCAGCCTGAGTAGGTGGAGTCAGAAAGTTTCTCGTCTTTGTCAAACTTGAGGGTGATCTGACATTGGTTGGGAGAGAAATTGAAGAATGGAGCCCCTGATTTTCCTCCGGCGATACGATGGTAAGTCCAAGTCTCTCCACCAAAAAATCTGGAGGCCTTGCCGTCCGGGGCACCCCAGTTCTTTTCGAACCAGCCCTTATCTTTTCCCTGAAGCTCGGCCGGTTTCAGCGATGCCTCGAGATATGGGTTGTTCCCTGAACAGGCAGGAACGACAAAAGCGAAGAGCAGCAACCAGACAAATCGGGGCATCGTGATATCTCCTCTAGGGCCAATGGGCACTGTCAACGGCGAAATTCTATCCCCCGCCCGAAACCCTGTCAAACTTTCGTATCGACTTCTTGCAGTGAAGTTGAGTTCTCCATAGAATGACCGATAGTAACGGTATCGCCTCATGATCTCTTCGCTAGGAAAGGGACAATTATGAAAATCTATCTCGATACAGCCAACGTCAAGGAAATCCATGAAGCGGCAAGCCTCGGATTGCTCGACGGCGTGACCACGAATCCCTCTCTGGTCGTCAAGGAAGGCCGAAGTTTCAGGGAAATGCTGCAAGAGGTCTGCAAGATCGTGGACGGGCCGATCAGCGCCGAGGTTGTGAGCGTGGAAGCGGACGCCATGGTGAAGGAAGGTAAAGAGCTCGCCAAGATCCATAAGAACATCGTGGTCAAGTGCCCGCTGATTCCGGAAGGCCTCAAAGCCACGAAGCGACTGGCGGCCGAGGGCATTAAAGTGAACGTGACCCTCTGTTTTTCACCGACACAGGCGCTATTGGCGGCCAAAGCCGGCGCCTGGTGCGTTTCGCCGTTTATAGGACGGCTCGACGACATCAGTTCAAACGGCATGGAGCTCATTCGACAAATCTTAACCATCTATAAGAACTATGACTACAAGACCTTGGTGCTGGTGGCCAGCGTCCGTCATCCGCAGCACGTCGTCGAGGCGGCGTTAGCCGGCGGGCACATCTGCACAATGCCCTACGGCATATTTCAAGCGCTCTTCAAACATCCGCTGACCGATGCCGGGCTGAAAAAATTTCTCGATGACTGGAAGGCGAAGGGGCAGCAGTAGCGATTGATGAGTGGGGGTGAGCTCCGTATTGGGCGGATGTTCGCCCTCACTCCACACGCCGCTCATTGTTCAAACAGAAGGTGAGTCCCTGTTGATGTTCTCTCATGCCACGCAGGATCAATTTCTTTTCTCGCCTTCCGAAATACTGCGTGAAACATCGAGCGAGTCAATCTTCCGGTAAACGTGTTTTGCTGGCTGGGATGGTAAGAGCCGAGCAGTGTCACGCCCCATGGCAGTCGATAGACCACGCCATGCCCGAACTTGGGAACCGGTGTCGGGATGGTCCTCCCCAGTGTACGGCAAGTCTTAAGGTAGTGATCGAACGCGATCTTCCCCAGAGTGATCACGACACGATGGTCCTTCAGCAGGCAAACCTCCTCCAGTAAGAATCTGCCGCAGCGTTCAAACTCATCCGGCTCGGGCTTGTTCTCCGGTGGCGCGCACCGTACCGTTGCTCCGATGTAGCAATCCGTCAGCGATAGGCCGTCCTCCTTATGTTGAGAGGCAGCCTGGTTAGCGAATCCATACTCATACAGAGCGTCATACAGCCAGTCTCCACTCCGATCACCGGTGAAGACGCGGCCTGTTCGATTTCCACCATGCGCCGCAGGGGCCAGCCCGAGCACATAGAGCTGAGCACGGCGATCGCCAAAACCGGGAACCGGCCGCCCCCAGTAGACCCAATCCCGATACTGCTTCCGTTTCTGCCGTGCGATCGCCTGCCGATAGACGACCAACCGCGGACAGGCCGTGCAATCGGTGATAGTCTTGTTCAGAACCGCCAGGGATCGCATAGGAGCGGCAGTGTAACACGAACGGGAACCCTATTCTGCTTGCTGGTGGTGGAGTGAGCTGTTAGCATAACTTTCGTTTTATGATGGATTGTATTTGGATGCAATAGAGGAGTCCTTGAATGATGATCCGTGGCCCGCAGTCCATATTTTCCATGGTCGGAATCGCTTTCTTGATCCTGTCGGTGTGTCCCTCCGCCCTGGCCGCGTCGGAAACAGCCGAGAACGGCAGCCAAAAGTCAGAGACGGAAAAGGATCTCCTCATACCGGACCTGCTGGATTCGCAGTCTGAGCCGGAAGACCGTCTGGTCATTTTGCCGGAAATCAAACGCGAGGGAGAACGGTTCTTTCTGAGTTCATTCAAGCTACCCGACAAGATCACATTTGCAGGAGTGCCGGTCCCTCTGGATAACTGGCAAGTGCGAGAGCGGATCGAGTACGAGTTCTATCAATTTCTAGAAGATCAAGGCGAAAGCATCATTCTTGCCAAACGTACCGGCCGGTGTTTCCCTCCGGCAGAAAAGCAGTTGGCCGATACCGGGTTGCCGGACGACCTCAAGTACATGTTGTTGGTCGAGAGCAAGTGCATTTCCGCCGCCTATTCGAAAGCAAAGGCGTCGGGCCCCTGGCAGTTCATCCCCTCCACGGGGCGCCGGTATCGACTCAAGAGCGACGCCGTTCGAGATGAACGTCGGAATCTTGAAATGTCGACCGAAGCGGCAGTGAAGTACCTCAAGTACCTCAAGGATTTCCAGGAAAATGATTGGTTCTTGGCCATGGCCTCCTACAATGCCGGTGAAGAGCGAGTCCGCAAGCTGCTCAAAGAGCAAAAAATTACCGACTATTGGAAGATGCATGGCCCACGCGAGACCATGCGATATGTCCCTCGTATCATCGCCGCGAAGGAAATCTACTCCCAGCCCGAGAAGTATCTTGGGTTGACCAAGAAAGACCTCTATATGCCGCTTGAGACCGAAACCATCACGGTAAACGTCAAGGATTCCCAGCGCGCGCTGACCTCGATCGCGGAAGAATTCGGCACCTACCTACTCGAGCTCAAGATGCTGAATCCCGAGTTTAAGAAAGATCTGCTCCCTCATGGCACCTATCAAATCCGCGTGCCCCGGCAGACCTGTCCTAGCCGCTGCTTCAAACAAGAAAAGACTCCGTAACGCTCATGGCCATGCGGCTTCGCCTTCCCTCTTCTTCTGCACGGCCGCTTCTCCACAAGCTGATAGCGGCCGGGCTGAATGCGGCCGACCCCTACCACGCTCTGCTCAAACACGTCGCGCTTGATCGCCGTTCCCTGCGCGTGGGTCGTCGCGCCTACAACCTTTCGCACATCGACCGTATCATCGTCGTCGGCGCGGGCAAAGCTTCGGCAAGGATGGCACAGGCATTGGAGACCGCACTGGGAACACAGTTGGAAGAGGGACTCGTCATCGTCAAGACCGGGCACACACTCACGACCAAACGGATCGCCGTGCTGGAAGCCGGCCATCCCATTCCCGATCGCGCTGGTCTTCACGCGACCCAACGACTTCTGCACCTAACACAAGGCCTGACGCCACGAGATCTGCTGATCGTGCTCTTGTCCGGAGGCGCCTCGAGCCTGCTCCCGGCTCCGGTCGCCGGGGTGACGCTGGCCGATAAGCAGCGCACGACGCGCCTGCTGCTTCGCAGCGGTGCCACGATCAACGAAATGAACGTCGTGAGAAAACATTTATCCTTGATCAAAGGAGGAGGACTGGCCGCGTCCACCCAGGCGAAGATTGCGACCCTCCTCCTTTCGGACGTCATCGGCGATGATCTCGGTTCCATCGGCTCGGGGCCGACCGCGGCCGACCCTTCGACATTTGCGGACGCAGTAGACGTGTTGCAGCGATATCGAAGTTGGCGTGCCGTGCCCGAGGCCGTACGCCGCTACTTAGACCGAGGCCGAAAAGGAGAGGCCTCAGAGACTCTGAAGCCTGGTTCACGACGGTTGCGCAGCGTGCAGCATCACATCATCGGTAACAACCGGATCATGCTGGAGGCCGTCGTGCGCGCCGCCCAACAGGCTGACCTCCACACCCAATTCGTCTCCCACCCCATCACGGGAGAAGCGCGCGTGGCAGCGCAGCAGTTGACGGACCTCGCCAAGGCGATTGCCGAAGGGCATGGCATTTTAAAACGCCCATGTTGCGTGGTGGCGGGAGGCGAGACCACCGTGACGGTCACGGGCCGTGGAAGGGGTGGGCGCGCCCAGGAATTCGCCGTTTCTGCGGCATTGGAGATCGCCGGCCTTCCCAACACATGGGTCGTGGCCCTGGGCACCGACGGAACAGACGGCCCCACCGATGCAGCCGGCGCGATTGTCACTGGAGACACCGTGGCGCGAGCGAAGAAACTCGGCATTGATCTCCAATCCTCTTTAAATCGGCACGATACCTATCCTGCCTTGAAAGCTCTCGGAGGTCATATCCACACCGGTCCGACAGGAACCAACGTCAACGACCTTTACCTTCTCCTTCTGCTCTAGCTACTATGCCGGAGTATGACCCGTCCCTTCATCGTTCCCTTGTCTCAATGCACCGATCTCGATCTTGTGGGAGGCAAGGCCCTTGGGCTCGCTCGTCTCATTGCCGCCGGCTTCTCTGTTCCACAAGGATTGTGCATCACGACAGCGGGCTATATACAGTGCCTGCATGCCTCGGGGTTTATTGAGCATGAGGAGTGGCGGAACGCCTGCGCATTATCAGAAAACGAGCGAGCGTCGGCGCTGGCCGACTGCCGGGTTCGCATGAGACGGATAGAGACTTCTCACCTTGCCGCTCACTGTCTGACTGCGCTCCAAGCTCTTCATCAGCCACCGAACGGGCGCTGGGCCGTCCGGTCATCGGCCACGAATGAGGATACGGCTCATGCCAGCTTCGCGGGGCTCTATCGCACACACCTTGGCGTGGCTCTCTTCGAGATCGACACTGCGATCAAAGACCTCTGGGCTTCGCTCTGGGAAGAACGGGTAGTGAATTACGTCGCTCGCCTGAGCCACCGGACAGCTCCGAGAATGGCCGTGGTGATCCAACCGATGGTCGAGGCGCAATCGGCCGGAGTCGCCTATTCAATACATCCCGTGACCGGACGGTCGAATCAGGTGACGATCAACGCCGTACTTGGACTCGCAGCGCCGCTGGTCGACGGCACGGTCAAGCCGGACCAGTATGTTGTGGAAGTGACCGACGAAGGGCAACCCACGTGGGTTCGTCGACGCGTTCTTGCCCATAAGTCCGACCCTCCGACGGTGGGGAAAGAGGGACTGCGCACCGATCCGCTCAGCGGAGCGATCACACTCCGGTCGTCACTCACTGATGTTCAGCTCTTTTCTCTTGCGCGGACGGCCAAACGCATCGAACGAGCCTTCGGACAGCCAATGGATCTCGAATGGGCTTTTGATACCCGACAATTGTGGATCGTGCAAGCCAGGCCGATTACCGCCGTCCGCCCTTCTTCCGATCTCACCAATGATGATTGCGAATGGTCGCGCACGAACTTCAAGGAAACGCTGCCCGAACTGCCGAGCCTGCTGAGCCTCTCATTTCTTGAACGGTTCATGGATGCCTACATCCTCTCCCATTATCGAAGACTCGGATGCCGTATTCCCGACGGGCTCACGGCAGTCCGTGTGCTGAAAGGACGCCCTTATCTAAACGTCACTCTTTTCCATATCTTAATCGCTCAACTTCGTGGAGATCCCTCCATGAACACCGAGCAAATGGGCGGTGAACCATTGCAGACCATACCCCGGGTCCAGCCACTCGATGTGCCGGCCTTTGTCCGCGCGGGATGGATGATGTGGGGAGAGATGCGGCGGGTGCAACGACAGGGCCCTCGAGTATTCGAGGAAATGAAAGCGCTGGCGGCAACGTATCGCCGCGATCACATTCTGCCCCTCTCAGTAGAGGAACTCGTGCCTGAGCTGGACAAGCTCGGCTCCTGGTTGGAGGGCCGTGAAGTCACGTTTGGCATTGCCGGGGGAGTTGGACAATGCCTGCAAATTTTCAGTCAATGCCTGCCTCGGTGGCTGGGTCCGGACTGGAGGAGTCTGCTGAATGCTGCCCTCCAAGGACAAGGGACCGTCATCAGCGCACAGCAGATTCTTCGCCTCGCTGAGCTCACGGACATCGCCAGACATGAAGCAGTCGCGCGCGCATTCCTCACTTCCGAACCATGGAACCCAGCCACGTTTCGAGTGACTCTTGCCGGCAGCGCATTTCTGCATGCCTTCGACAGATACCTGGAGGATTATGGCCATCGCGCGGTCGGCGAATCGGACGTCATGGCCCCGCGTCTCGCCGATAACCCGGAATCGATCCTCGCGATCTTGCGTGCTCAACTGATCTCCGCCGCTCCTTCTCAGCAAACCGTTCGCTCGCGCCAAGACAAGACGAAGACTGCTGCGCTGGATCAGATCAAGCGGCGAATTGGCTGGCGTCTGGACCGATGGGCCATCTTCTTGTGGTGTTACCGGCGATTGTGCCGGTTCTTTGCGCTGCGTGAAGCCAATCGGCACCACCTGATGTATTACTCAACCGCGATTCGCACCCTTTTGTTGCGCCTCGGAGAACTGTTGGTCGGGCGAGGCCAGCTCAACCAACGCGACGATATCTTTTTTCTGACGATCAACGACCGAGCCGATCTGCTGGCCGGAAGTACCCGAGACTGGAAGGCCGTGATCAACGCCCGGAGAACCGAGCGAGAATGCAACGCCGCGATCGAAGTGCCCGACACGATTCATGACTGGGAAACTGCGAGCGAACAGATCGTGACATCCGACACCTCCAAAGAGAACGGCACCTTGTCGGGCACGCCGATCAGCGTCGGAACCGTGGCAGGCCCGGTTCGGATCATCCGCTCGGTAGCCGATTGGAGCAGGGTGATGCCGGGGGAGATTCTAGTGGTGTCAGTGATCGATCCCGGCTTGGCTCCTCTTTTCGGCCTTGCTGGAGGCTTGATCGCGGAAATGGGCGGCACCCTGTCGCACGGAGCCATCATCGCCCGTGAATACGGCCTGCCGACCATCGCAAATGTCGAAGGCGCCATGGCGCGCCTGTCTGATGAGATGCAGGTCACTATTGACGCAGGAGCAGGGACCATTCGTATAGAGCCATTTCCATAATTTTCAATTGACTAGAGCTGATTGATCCAGGCCTTCTGCTCCTTGACCTTTTTCAATTCCTTGCGTAGTGTTCAATCGATTTTTGATTCTCTACGCTATATGTAGCGGTTCATTGAATTGGATTTGTGACATGGATCAATCACTAGCCGGCATGATTCCCCTGGCCATCGGTTTCGGGGCAGGACTGCTCCTGGGCGGTGTGTTTGCGGGCCTATGGATCACGAGTCGCCTACGGCCTCAGGCGCAGCGGGCGGAGGCGATGGTGGACGAGCTCCGCAGGCAAGTGGAGCAAGAACGAGGCGCGATAGCCTCTCTCCGCCACGAATTGTCCGATGCGCAACAAGCGCGGGTCACCGCGGAAACTAGAATAGAGGACGCTTCGCGCCAGCTCGCAGACCAGAAACTCCTCATCGATCACACGCGTCAGGAACTCGTGGGATCGTTCCAAGCTCTGTCCGGCGAAGCGCTGAAGCAAAATAACGAGGCATTCTTGAAGCTCGCCGCCGTCTCGTTTGAATCGCTTCAGATCAAGGCGGAAGGGGACTTAGCTCAACGGCAGCATGCCGTCGATGCGCTGGTCCGCCCCCTTCAAGAATCCCTGCAACGCTATGATGAACAGTTGCGCTTGTTGGAGCAATCTCGGCAGTCGGCCTACGGTGGATTGGATCAACATTTGAAGTTATTAGCGGAATCACAGCAACGGTTGCAGCAGGAGACTGGAAATCTGGTGAAAGCCTTGCGGGCTCCGACCGTGCGAGGTCAATGGGGTGAGCTGACATTGAAGCGAGTGGCTGAACTCGCGGGCATGGTGGACCATTGCGATTTCGTCGAGCAACTCTCCGTGACCGGCGACGAAGGGCGTTTCCGGCCCGATATGGTCGTGCAATTGCCCGGAGGACGCCAGATTATCGTGGATGCGAAGACCGTGCTGTCGGCCTACCTCGATGCCCACGAAGCCCAGGACGAGGCCCAGCAGCTGGAGGCCTTGCGCCGCCACTCCGCCCAGGTCAAGAGCCGCATGGACGAGTTGTCGCTGAAAGCATACTGGACTCAGTTCGATCGCGCGCCGGAGTTTGTCGTGCTGTTTCTTCCAGGTGAGCAATTTCTCGGGGCAGCGCTGGACCACAATCCCCGTCTTATCGAAGAGGGGTTTGCAAACGGAATCGTGTTGGCAACTCCGGCGACGCTCATCGCGTTACTCCGTGCCGTCTCGTACGGCTGGCGTCAAGAACGCATGACCGCCCATGCGGAAGAAGCCGGCCGATTGGGAAAAGAACTGTATGAGCGCATGGCGGTGCTGGCGGAACATATGAACGATGTCGGCCAGGCCCTCGGCAAAAGCGTGTCGGCGTACAACCGAGCCGTCGGTTCTCTTGAAACACGCATTCTTCCCGCGGCCCGGCGCTTCAAAGAATTGGGGGTCTCGTCGGATCGCGACATCCCGGTGTTGGGGCCGACGGAAGTGGTTCCACGCAAAACCCTGCCGTTTGATATCGAATGAAGGAGCGGGCATGACCGACGAACAAGCCATGGTCGAAGCATTTCATAGCAAGTTCGAGATCGTCGTCCAGACCACCCCGCGTGATGTGAGTGCGGAGACGAAACACCTTCGCATTCGGCTCATTCAGGAAGAGTTCGACGAATTGAAGGAAGCCATGGCCTCCGGAAATCTCGCCGCGGTCGCCAAAGAAATGGCCGATCTCCTGTATGTGACCTATGGAACCGCCGTGTCCTACGGGATCGACATGGAACCGGTATTTCAGGAAGTGCACCGGTCGAATCTAAGCAAAGTCGGTGGCTACAAGCGGGCGGATGGGAAATGGGTGAAGCCTCCCACCTACTCGCCGGCCGATATCGAACCGATTGTAGAGGTCCAGCGGGAGCAACCGCAGGCGGAGCGGCTATCGATGCATGATGCCGCCGGTGTATCCCGGAGTTCATGAGAGATCCACACTGCCCAAGTTGCGGAACTCCCTTCGTCCGAGTCGTCTATGACGAGGGAACCGTCGAGCGAATCTTCAATCGCCTCAGAATGTTCTCATTCCGGTGCCAACTCTGCACGGCGCGCTTCCGTGTCTATCGCAATCCGCCCCCGAGCCGACCCTCCGCCTCGGATCGCCGACAATACAAACGCTTACCCGTGTCGTTTCGGGCCAACCTGCTCGCAGAGAACGCCATGAGGATGGACAATCGCGTGACGGATATCTCCATGGGAGGCTGTACGCTGGAGACGACGACCACCTTGCCTCAAGGCTCGTTTATCGAGCTGGTCATCAAACCGGCTTCCGACGAAGAACCCATTAAGATCGAGACGGCTGTGGTGTGTTCTTCGCGACCGGAATCGATGGGCATCAGGTTCCTTGAAATGGTGAGGGATGACAAGGACCGCCTCAGTCAGGTGATCCTCAGCTTACTGGTCGGACAAAGCCTCCACTCGAATCTTCTTTCCTGAGAGTAACCTTACCCCATTAAGAAGATCGCCGCGAAGGCGAGGCTAGAAGGTTGTCGACAAGCCGAACGGGACCCAACCATACTGCGCCTCGTCTTGACCGCAATCCGCACACGATGTACATTGCCTGTGTACACAAGAGGACACCATGGGAATCGTTAACGTGAAAGAAACCAGGCGCCAGCTCAAGACATTGCTCGACCGTGTCGAGGCGGGCGAGACTATCATCATTGCCCACCATGGAGCCGTGGTCGCCAAATTGATGCCACCGGCGAAACGTCCCAAACGCCTGCCGTCACTGGCGGCCCTCCGTCGCACGATCAGACCGAAAGGTCGCTCATTAAGCAGCACCGTCCAGCAGGCCAGGACTGAAGAACGCGCGTGACGACCTACGTCGACACCAGCGTGCTCGAGGCCTATTAATGCCCCGAATCTATCAGCGCCCTTGCGGAGCGGACATTGCGAAGCCTGACCGCGCCGATGATCAGCGACCTAACGATGGTGGAACTGACCTCCGCCGTTTCACGAAAGATAAGAGAGAAAACCTTCTCTCGCGAAGAAGGCGCCCGCATCCTGACACTATTCGAGACCCACCTGGATGAGGGATACTACCGCATGGTACCTGTACGAACACGCGACTACCGGATGGCCAGATCGTGGCTGGCCCAATTGCAGGGCACCCTCCGCACACTCGACGCCCTACATCTGGCAGTGGCTGAATCCGCCGGAACCCATTAAGATCGAGACGGCTGTGGTGTGTTCTTCGCGACCGGAATCGATGGGCATCCGGTTCTTAGAAATGATGACGGACGATAAGAATCGCCTCAGTCAAGTCATTCTGAGTCTACTGGTAGGACAAAGCGCCAACCTGCAGCTGTTCTCGCAAGGTTGTCGGTACACGAGGACAACCTTCTGGGGAGGTGGCCAGAGATTGCCGGTTCATCATCGGACCCTGGCCTGTATCGTATGATCGCTATCCCGACAGGCTGGAAACGGACCACGAATGTGGATTGCGAGGATTACGGTCGGATGCCGGCGGCATACGAGCAAACACGCAGGCTCGCACTTGCTCAGCCAACTTGACGGCCTCGGCGGCCGTCGGTTGCGGTGGCCAGAATTCCGCATCATATCGTAGTTCAACCGCATATGCAGTCAAGTCCGTGAGGTCACAGGTCTCAAGCTCCGGCCACGGTTCAGGCTGAATGCAGAAACGCTGAAGTTCCTCCAAGTCGTGCGTTCGAGGAATCTCCAAATCTCTCCATGCGAGCACACCTTTCAAATACTTCTCGACAGCTTGCTGAGCATGGAAACACGCGGTGTCGTAAGGACCTTCACTAGCTGTGGTGCGACGCGCATCGGCAAGATCACTGTCAGCCTTCCGAAACCATCCTCGAGCCAGAGCCACCCTATCTTTCATAGAGCATCCTGCCTTCGGCCAGTACGGTAGAGATGAAGGCATTGGGCACAGCCTTCCACTCTTCCACCTCTTGGGGCGTCCAAACCACAATATCCTTGGAGGGAAACACGCCACAGAGCACCCGCCGATACCGTCCCGATCGCCGATAACGCGGTAGATCGGACTCTTCAATGATCAACAGATCCAAGTCACTGTCTGCGCGGGCTGTACCCTTGGCGTGGGAACCGAACAGCACGATCTTGATGGGAGAACCAATCGTGAGAATGCGGCGGACCACTTCGACGAGGAGTTGGTCGTTCACCGGTGGAAATGTGAGAATGCCCGCCATCCGCCCAGATCTCCAAAGAGCCGCCCGTCGTCATGATAGCGAATGCTACCGAGCATTTCCACAAATGGAGGGATCGGTCGCACAGTGATTGGGACCGCCATGGTCTGTTCATCGCGACCGGAATCGATGGGCATCCGGTTCCTTGAACTGGTGAGAGACGACAAGGACCGCCTCAGTCAGGTGATCCTCAGCTTGCTGATGGGGCAAAGCGCCAATTTACAGCTGTTCTCGTGAGGTTATCGGTACACGAGGACAACCTTTTGGGTTGTGCCGGAGATAGCCGGTTCATCATCGGACCCTGGCCGTATCTATGACCGTATCCCGACAGACTGGAAACCCACCACGAATGCGGTTTGCGAGCATTACGGTCGGGTATCAGGCGGCATATGAGCGAGCATGCGGGCTCGCACCAGTGCTTCCCGTGAAAGCAACATAAGGAAAGTGGTTTGCCTTTTCCAGCAGTGGTAGCTACAATAGCTACTGAGGTGAATGATGAGCCAGGTCGGCGTTAAAGAACTCAAAAACCGCCTGACGCACTATCTTCGCCGAACGCAGAAGGGTGAAGAAATCGTCGTCACCGACCGGGGACGGCCGATCGCGCTACTCCAACAGATCGAGGCCGGAAAGCCCGGGACACGCGAGGCGCGGTTGGCGCAACTCGCTGCGCTCGGCAAGATCATTCCGCCGACAGACGTGCCAAGCAAGCGACTGAAACCACTCGTCTATCAAGGCCCATCGGTTGGGCGGGCGGTTATCGACGACCGTGAAGAACGGTAACCGTGTATTATTGGGACACCAGCGCACTCGTGAAACTATTCATCCGGGAAATTGGAACAGACGACGCGCTCGCCCTGCGAGCTGACGCGCCGCCTCATGCCACCGCTACCATCGCCTACACCGAAACTTTTTCGGCGTTTCGCAGGCGCGTCCGGGAAGCCGCGTTGAAAGCACCTCACTACCATGAAGTCGTTCGCCGGTTCGTACAGGAGTGGCCTGCCTACGTCAGGATCAACTTGGACGAACGTATCCTTGAACGATCCAGAACACTACTCGAACGATACCCGCTCCGCACCCTCGACGCCATTCATCTCGCGTCAGCCATCGAGCTGCAAGAGCAGCTAGACGAACCATCGATGCTGATCTCCGCCGACGCCCAACTCCTCAGAGCAGCGATGGCCGAACGTCTTGAAACGAAACGTATCCTGTTGTGAGCCCGTGCAGACATACAAATGTTTCGCACCGACAGCTGAAAGCCGTCGCTACACCCGTACGAACGTCCGGATCAATATCCGCTTATCGACCGCCGACCTTGAAATGCTGAAGCGGCGAGCCGCCGAGGAAGGCCTGCCCTACCAAAGCCTAATCGCCAGCATCCTGCATAAATACGTCAGTCGCTCTACGCCATAGACCAATTCACCAGTCCGGTCTTAGGGACAGGTATCAAGGCGTGCGATCTAAGAACTGACTGCATGCACCAACTGCTCTTCGATACTCTATGCGTGAACACTTAGAAGCTAAGTGACCTATTCCAGTCTGCACTGTCTGCACAAACCAGCTGATGAATGGCGCAAATTATGTCATTCAACTCGATTAGCACCCAGCCTGACCTTTCATGATCGGAATAAATGAAGCTGTGTCGTCCATTATCTCTATAGGAATCTGAGAAAGATCACCTTGCCGACTAAAAACGTTCTCTGCATTTTCCACATTGGCAATCGCGACATTGTCATAAGTAGCGACCGTATTACCTTTTTTATCAACAAGGACAATACTAACCCAGGCGCCTTTGTCACCGGATGGTATGCATTTCTTTGAGACTGCGCCAGTCTTAAAGCGCAAAGTCTTTGTCGTCTTTTCTATGCTAAATTCCTGGGCCCATACACGATTTGCTCGGTCATGGATCCTTCCGCTGCTCTGGGGATAAATAGTTTGAGCTTGGGCATCTTGGCTAAGAGAAGACAATATCACTATTAATGCTATCACCAGAAATTTGAATATGCCTTGACCGATCATATAGCCCTCCATGTTAAGGGTTAATCTAACGGCTCGAATAGCGCGAGAACCCGTTCTGTCCAATAATGTTTCCATCTCTTAGGCTTCCTTCGGCTCTCATATTTTAAAGCGGGAGTCATGCGAAATGGCTCCCGCTTGATGGTCCCTACTGCCCGAAGGAGTTGTGAAGCTGCGGACCTTGGATCGCCTGGTCCTTCTTATTGTGGGGCACGGTAACCTTGACGGTGCCGCTGCAATGTGCGCCATCGGCATTTGTCGCCGTGAACTGCACGACGTATACTCGGCCATTCCCGGATCCAGCTCGTTCTGCGCGTAGCAGGATGTCGTTTCCCGAGACGGCGGCGTCCGGGCTCGTGTCGCCGTCGCCCAGCCCATTGATCGGCTCATCCTGCTTCACCGTCGGATAGGTGATCGTGAGCGTCTGGTTTTGCGGGTCCGTCAGCCCGACAATGCTGACCTGGGTCATGGTGTGATTCGGCGGCCACAGAAGATTTGGGCTCGCCTGGGCCAGGGTGCAGACCGGTGGATCATTCACGTTCACCACCGCCACCTGCACCGTATCGACAGCACTGCTGACGTGCCCGTCGTGAACCGTGAGCTGGAAGGTCAAGAAGGCGCCGCCGGCGGCCACGTTCGGCGCAGTAAAGGTCGGACTCGTGGTATTCGCGCCGGTGAGCAGTACGGATGGTCCTCCGGTCTGGGTCCAACTGTAGCTCAACCCATCGAGATCGGGATCGAGGCTGCCGCTTCCATCCAAGGTCACCAGCGTCTGTTCATTCTTTGTTTGATCCGGCCCCGCATTGGCGGTCGGAGGCTGATTGACATTGCTGATGCGGACACTGTCGAAGTCCGAGTGATTCAGCCCACGGGGATCGGTGACGATGAGTTCAAAGTCCACCTGTGCCCCACTGGTTCCGACAGACGGTGCGGTAAAGCTGGGCGTCGCGGTGTGGGAAGAGGCCAGAGTCACTGACGGGCCGAACACCTGGAGCCAGGTATAGGTCAGCGTCTCGATGTCCGGATCGTAGCTGGCTGTCCCATCCAATATCACCGGACTACCTTCCTGCACTGTCTGATCCGGCCCGGCCTGCGCCACCGGCGGATGGTTCACATCGGTGATATGCACGTTCACCGTATCGGGGTCGCTGCAGTTGCTGCTGGTGCCTTCACAGACAACCAACTCCAAGGTGACGGTTCCCCCGGCGGCGGGCACGTTCGGTGCTGCAAAAGTGGGATGCGCCGTGGACGCGCCGCCAAGCGCCACTGAAGGCCCTGCCACTTGGGTCCAAATATAGGTCAAGGACCCGCCTGTCGAACCTGCCCCATCTAATGTCACAAGCGTGCTTTCAGGTACGGATTGATCCGACCCAGCGTGGGCGAGGGGCTTGTCGGATATTTTTGCGACCCATGCATCAGCACTTCCGCCAAATGCAGCTTGGTAGGGCGACTGGGTGTGGAAATTAGATGACTTTGTGTCACCTGCCACAAGGACATTTCCATTCCCGTCAAGGGCTATGCCTCGAGCATTGTCATCAAGACTGCCACCAAGAAAGGTGGAAAAAATAACAGCAGTTCCGGTCGCACTTAACTTGGTTACAAAAGCGTCTGCAGATCCAGCGTTACTTGGTTGAATTGGACTACCTGAAGTACCAGGCCAGGTCAAAGATCGAGTTCCACCTGATACATAGGCATTGCCTGCGGAATCCACGGCAATGCCTGAGCCAAAGTCGTCACCTGCGCCACCAAGGAATGTGGAATAGACAAGGCTTGAGCCAGCGCTATTCAGCTTAAATACAAAGGTATCTGCATTCCCGCCCAAGACGGGTTGCGCAGGGCTTCCAGCAATGGGAAAGTTCGATGACCTTGTAGAACCAGTCACATAACAGTCTCCGCTTCCGTTCACGACGATATCAGTCCCTCCATCGTTTCCACTTCCTCCCAAGTATGTCGAATACACTAACGTGTTTGTACCGGTATTGAAGCTAGCAACAAAGGCATCCTGTCCTCCGCCTATGGAAGGCTGAAGAGAAGCTGCGTTTACACCAAAGAGGTTGGCAGATGATGTAGTCCCGGTGATGTATACGTTACCGACTGAATCGACCGCGATCCCATTGGCCTCGTCATTGAGAATGCCCCCATAATAGGTGGACTGGATAAGGCCATTCCCAGCAGGATTGAGCACGGCCCAGAATGCATCCCGCCCGCCTGCCAGCGTTGATTGAAATGGGCTCACACCAGCACTAGGGAAATTCGTCGAAACGGTCCATCCGCCGACGAAAGCTTTACCAGAGGAATCTATCGCTATTGATGTACCGACCTCATCCCCATTACCTCCGAGAAAGGTCGAATACAGAAGTCCTGATCCCGATGAATTGATTTTAGTAACAAACGCGTCTGTAGTACTGCCTCTTACAGTTTGCATACTACCGGGTGTCACGGGAAAATTAGGTGAGGCTGTCGATCCGGCTAGATACACATTCCCCGCCGCATCTACATCAAGATCAAATGCTATGGTATTGCCTAGTCCACCTAAATATGTCGAATAGACTAAGGCAGAACCGGTCGGGTTGACCTTTGTTATGAAAGCGTTAAATCCTGCTGATACCGTCTGAAAAGGAGTGCCTGCGATTGGAAAATCCGTCGAAGCCGTGCTTCCTGTGATATAGGCATTACCTGATGGATCAGCTGCAATAGCTCGATTCCTACTCTCCTCACCCAAGGCACCACCGAGATAGCTGGAATAGGTTAGGACCGGATCTATCACGAGCGTCTTGTCATGATCGTAAACCGCAAGTTGAATGCCGACTTCGTGTGAAGCGGGAAGCGTACCTTTACCTGTGTCCGCACCCTGTGAGGACGTGGAGAGGCTAGGCTGAAGAACATAATTCCCCGCCACCAAAGTCTTGTGCCCATCTTTTTCAAACTGATACACGATCGGCTTTTGCACCCGCACGTCTCCGAGCGCCGTTGCTAGCAATATGTCGCCGCTCTCGGCGACTTTGATCTCCGACACCCCCTCGAAGGCCAGCTTGATCTGGTTCGGATCGGCACCAGGCGACACAATGAAATCATATTCCAGCTTGCCTTGGTTGCCGTAGTAGGCCACATCGATGCCGGGGTAGACCTCTCGATAGTTCACCTTCGCGTAGGTGGGAATCTTCGTCCGCCACTTGACCGGATCGTTGCCGATGAAATAGTTCACGATCCCCGGCAATTGCTCCATGCCGTTGACAACTGGCTCAGGATTGGCGCCTTCCAACTTCATCCGCACGACGCTGTGCTTATACTTCTGCGACTCCTGTCCAATGAAATGTGTCGGGTCAGACTCCGCTTCACCCTTCACGCTTGACGCTTCACGTGTGCTTAGCACCATGACCGATTCATTCGGAGTGAGAAACAACGTATAGCCGCCGCCGCGGGCGATGAAATTCACGCTGGGATCGGTTTGTCCATGATTCGCTTCAAAGCGTATCGGGGCATTGAGCACGGTCGCGGTCAACCGTGGGTTCGCACTGAGAGCTGGCGCCGCACTCATGGATGGGCTAATTGGAACAGCGGCTAGGCTATGGGCTGCCACACTACCAAGAAATAGGCCTAGGCAAGTGATCCAACGGAACGTGCGGCCATTCATGTTTGACATATCCCCTCCCCGTTATTCCCGGCGAATAAATTCCATAACCCCGAGCAGATTTACTTATGAACAAATTCCTTCAGCTGCACCACTAGGTCTCTAGGCAACCCCCGTGCCAGCGCGGGACGAATGTTCATGATCACAGGTGGACAGGGCTACAAGGCCATATTCAGCTGCTTCTGGAAGGTCACGTAAACATGGAAGGAGTAGAGGCCTTCATTCCTGGGTGCCGCAGTGAATAAAAAAATCCATTCAGCTATGAATAAAAATTTATCCAGCTCGGGACCATTTCGTATTTGCTTGCCTATCCGTATAATGGCCGGCGCTCCATCGGAATCTCTCTCTTTCTTCGCATGTGTGGTGGCGGCACCATGTTTCCACCAGCCCTGGTTGCGATCACCATATCTCTGCTCATCTGGAGCGGTTCTTGCCTGGCTTCAGATACTTCCCCTATCCCTCGCACCTCGTCGTTGACGGAAGCCGCCTTGAGAGAGGAAGCGCTCTATCTCCAGGAGGAGACTGTGGTAACCGCCATCCGCCGCGAACAGCCGATTTCCCAATCACCGTCCAATCTCCATGTCATCACGGAAGAGGATATCCGCCTCTCCGGAGCCACCGACATTCCCACGCTGTTGCGCCGCGTGCCGGGGATGGAAGTGATGCAGATGACGGCTGGAGAGTTCAACGTGAGTGCGCGAGGCGACAATCAGCAGCGGGCGAACAAGCTTCTGGTACTGGTGGATGGTCGATCGGTTTACATTGACCGACAAGGCCTAGCACCCTGGACGGAATTGCCTATTACGTTTCCGGAGATTAAACGCATCGAGGTTTTGAAAGGCCCGGCTTCAGCCATCTACGGATTCAACGCGTTTGATGGAGTCGTGAACATCATCACCAAGTCGGGAGCTGAGATGGCCGGAACCACCCTCCAAACCGGGTATGGTGAACTCGGGACCCTGCGAAGCGCTGGCATCCAAGCCGGCACCATTGGAAAAAAATTCGACTATCGACTCTCAATCGGCCGCGACCAACAGCAGCAGTGGCGAGATAGGAGTGCGCTCGGTTACCGCGTTCATCGTTTCAATGGACAAGCCATCTATAGCATTGACAGCGACTCGTCCATCAAGTTTGCCGGCGGCCTCGCCGACACAAACCGTTTCGACTTTGCATCTGCGGATTTTCTATACCTCAATACACCATCCACCTATGCATACAGCGAAGTATTGTACGAGCGACCTAATTTCTTTTTGCGATTCAATTGGCAAGGAAATGAGACCACGACTGACAGCGAACCATTGGCGTCGCTTGCAGGACTCATCGCAGTAACCGATAAATTCGGCCGCTCGCGGGGAGTCCCCTATAACGGTCATACCTACAATGCCGAATTGCAACATACGATCGAACTCAACCCTGCTCATCGGCTGATCCTCGGAGGAAACTATAGACGGAATACCATTTCTGGAACCCAACTTACGGAAAACGGCCATGAGGATCGGTTTGGCGTTTACTTGCAGGATGACTGGCGCTTCACTGCGAAGCTGACGCTTAACGCGGGCATTCGTATGGACTTGCACAATGAACTGAATCCCACCTACAGCCCGCGCGTCGCCCTGATCTATTCGCCGATCCCAAATCATACGATTCGACTTTCAGGATCTGTCGCATACCGCAGTCCCACGCTCGTAGAGACCTTCCAAGAGATCCCAACGACGATCACCCTGTTTGGATTCAGCAATACAAGCACACTGTTCGGCAACAAGAACCTGGCGCCGGAACAGATCGTCTCCTATGAGGCCGGTTATCAGGGATGGTATTTTGCCCATCGAGTCCGGCTACGGGCTGATGTCTTTTACAATCGTCTGTCGGATCTCATCGTTCCGATTGAAATTAATGCGAGTGGCAGCGGACTCTATTTGAACCAGGGACAGGTGGATATCTATGGGGGCGAAGCCGGCGTCGAGATTCTTGCCACAACTTGGTTGCGTGGGTTTGCCAATTTTGCCTACCAGGAGATAGTAGATCAAACGTCTATCGACCTTCGGGGTCAGCGTGGAGCCCCGCGGATCAAGATTAACGCAGGGCTCCAAGGCAATTGGAACAATGGGCTCACTGGCGAATTGGCGATTCACCATGTGCATTCAGCACTCTATCCAGTGGAGCAAAACTTCCACACCTTCGCGGGCCTCGGTCTGATTCCGCCGAGTGCCGTCCCTAATAGCCGGGTTGGACACTATACCCTCCTCAACCTGCGTTGCGGTTACCGCTTCTGGCACGACCGCGCCGAGGCGGCGATCTCGGTCTTCAATGCTTTGAACGAACGCCACCAGGAACACCCGTTGGCCGACGTTCTCGGCAGCCGCGTGATGGGCTGGCTCACGCTCAAATTGTGAACCAACTCGGAAGAAGGCTAATACGAAGATTCAGCCTGGAGACGGTGTGTGAAATCGGAATAGTCAAAGTGACGCCAACTCCAGATTCTGAGCGAGCAACCATGGCGGTTTAAGACTGGGTTTGTTCAGACAAAGCCTATAAAATTGGGACTCGCGACGACATTTGACTCAGTTGCTTGTTCTCTATGCCGACTATGTTCATCTTTCGCGCGATTATAGCCGCTCTGCTGTCCCTGCCGGGACCGATCTTCCCGGTGCCTGCTTTTGCGTTGGACGTGGCGATTCTCAAATCGAACGATCTCACTTATTATAATGAGTCCGTTGCCGGAGCCAAACAAGTTCTGCCCGCGGATGCAACGGTTACGATATACGACCTGCGCGGCAACGTGACCAGCGGCCGGAGCATCGCCCAGAATCTCCGCGCCGACCAGCCGGATTTGATCATTGCCGTTGGACTGAAAGCGGCATTGGCCGCCAAGTTGGAAATCTTCGATTCACCGATCGTCGTCTGCATGGTAATGGCCCCCGAGTCGTATGAATTTACGGCGCCGAATCATTATGGCGTTTACATGCGTGTTCCGATTGAGCAACAGCTGACATCGCTGCATGCCGTGATGCCGCAGGCCAAGCGGATCGGCCTTTTGTACGATGAGCGCTTTACCGGCTCCATGATCCAGGACGCCGCGCATCATGCCGAGAAACAAGGGCTCCAGCTCGTCCCCGCTCTCATTGCCACTCCTGACGATCTGCCGGCTGCGCTACGCGCCCTCATCACAAGAATTGACGCCCTATGGCTCATTCAGGACCAGACCGTGATAACCGAACAGTCGATTCAGTTCATTCTGGAAACCACATTGGACGCCAAGGTGCCCGTCTTCGCCTTTTCGACGACCTTGGTACGACAGGGCGCGCTTGGCGCGCTCGTAGTCGACGCAGCGGAGGCCGGTCGCCAGGCCGGACATATCGGCAAACGCCTGCTGCGGAAAGAGCCGATGAAAGGCCCTCGCTTTGTGCCTCCGGAAAAGACCGAGCTAGCCTTAAACCTAAAGGTGGCCTCGTATCTTGGCCTGACGCCTCCGGACCAGGTCGTCCGCGCAGCCGGGAAAATCTTCAACGGGACCGGCAGCTTCGCCAAACGAGAGGCGAATGAGACATTGATTCCATGACCACTCCCCTCCTTCTCTCGATGAAGAAGTGGCGGGCTTCGGCTGCCGCATCCTTGCAGACCAAACTCATCGTCTGCACCTTACTTACCCTCTTGGTCGCGATCGGACTGCTCAGCACGGCGTTCATGATGCAGTTGTGCCGGTCCTCCATCCAGAGTCTTTTGCAAAGCGGTGCCGTCTTGGGGCAACACCTAGCCATCGAGAGCCGATACAGTGTGCTCGCCGGAGACGCCCCTGCGCTCCAACGACTGAGCGAGACGGCATTGGCCGTGGACCATGTGGCCTACCTCGTCATTGGGACGGAACAGGGCCTGACGTTGTCCGCCAAAGGCAAAGGGAGCTGGCTTCCACTTTCTGAACGAGAAGAGGCCGCACTGACTCTGCCGCCGTCGCCAATGGTAGCCCTGGCATCCAAGAACCACAGGCCCACCTTGCAGTCCATCGCTAAAATTCGGTTCGATGACGATCGACCTCAACTCGATACGGACAACCTACTCTCCCTGATGGAATTGCTGTACATTATTGTTGGACGAACCGTCCCAGTGTTTTACGACATCGCTGTTCCTATTCGCCGCCCGTCTCCGGTCGTCGAGCAGGATGCCGGGCTTGGCGTGATTTTGGAACAGGACCAGGGGAGAATCACTGCGGACTCCGCTCGAGTGGATGGGCTGGTCCGCGTCGGCCTCTCGACGGTCACGCTTCAACAAGAACTTCAATCCCTGATTCAGAGGACGATACTTATCACGGTCGGCTTGCTGCTGGCGGCCGGCATCGTGAGCGTGTGGTTCGCCAAGCGCTTGACCACACCGCTTCAAGCCTTGATCAGAGCCGCGGCGCGCGCCTCCGAGGGCGATCTTTCCGTCCGCGTGGTTCCCCATGGAGGAGACGAGGTTGGTCGATTGACGGACGTATTCAACGGCATGACCACGGCCTTGGAGAGCCTCACTCAATCCCTGGAATTGCGGGTCAAGGAGCGCACCCGCGCGCTGGCCGAAGCGAATGCAAAGCTACAAGAACTGGATCGACGGAAATCTCAGTCGCTCTTCACCACTTCTCATGAGCTTCGCACGCCCCTGACCTCGATTAAACTGCATCTCGACAATTTGCTTGATGGAGTCGGAGGACATTTAACCGACAAGCAAACCTCGGTCTTGCAACGAGTCAGGGCCAACATCCATCGCCTGCAGCAATTCATCGAAGAAGCGCTCGACCTCTCCCGGATCGAATCCGGACAGGCGGCGTTGAACCGCAACCCCGTCAATCCGGTAAGCGTGGTGTCCTCCGCCGTCGACAATTTGGCGCCGGTGGCGCAGGAACGCAACATCGTGATCGAGCATGACACGCTCGCGGCAGTGCCGGCCATTCTTGGCGATTCAGCGAAACTCCTGCTTGTCTTCACCAATCTGATTCAGAATGCCATTAAATTTTCTCCCACCGGAAGCACCGTCATCATCAGCTACGCCACGGAGAGTCCTCATGCTCTTACAATCCGAGTGCGGGATCACGGCCGAGGCATCGACCCCATGGAGATCGACCGAATCTTCGAACCGTTTTACCGAGCCAAATCGAGCGAAGCGTCGATAGCGGGGTCTGGATTGGGTTTAATGATCGCCAAGCATCTCGTCGAATTGCACGATGGCCGGCTTTCGGTCGACAACGTTGTCGGGGGTGGGGCGTGTTTCACTGTCACGCTTCCCGCGATGGATTCGACCGCTGTCGCAGGATAACGGCTCCTGCCGGTCGAGTGCCGAACGTCTTCATGGAATGTGCGGATATCCTTCACCTGCCTATTGGTCGCTCGGCGTGGTGGGAATGTTCCTTTGTCGAAGGAGTTTCGTGAAATAGGTGCGCTGGAGTCCCAGCAACTGCGCGGCCTTGGTCTGATTCCACTCGGCGCGTTTCAACGCGTTGAACAGCACGAGATGACTGTAGCGTTCCATGGCCGCATAATAGGGAAGCGCCGTCGGATCTGATTCCGACAGAGGTACCGCCGCCGGCTGCAGGCCAAGATGCTCCGGGCATATCGTGTTGTTTCGGCAGAGAATGACGGCCCGCGCCAAGACATTTTCCAGTTCGCGGATATTGCCGGGCCAGGAATATTCCGACAGCACCTTCATGGCTTGGTCGTCGATACTCATCCCCGCCCCACGGCCGGTTTTGGAGAAGCGTTTGAGAAAATGGTCGATCAGGATCGGTAGGTCGTTTCTTCGCTCACGCAGCGGCGGCAATATGATTGGAAACACATTCAGCCGATAATAGAGATCCTCCCGGAACGATCCAGCGCGTACCGCCGCTTTCAGGTCCCGATTGGTAGCGGCAATGAAGCGGACGTTCACGCGAACCTGGTTGGTGCCGCCGATTCGATGAAACTCGAGGTCCTGTAAGACTCGCAAAAGTCGCCCCTGTAGCCCGATCGGCACGTCGCCGATCTCGTCCAAGAACACCGTGCCGCCCTCAGCCGCTTCCAGCTTCCCGATCATGCGCGTGAGCGCCCCTGTAAAGGATCCTTTTTCATGGCCGAAAAGTTCGTTTTCGAGTAACTGCTCAGGCAACGCCGCACAATTGATGGCCATCAAAGGCTTCCGTGCGCGTGGGCTCCAGCGGTGGATCGACCGTGCCAAGACTTCCTTTCCCGTGCCGGTTTCCCCAAGAAGCAGGACGGTCATGTCCGAAGGCGATGCCTGTTTCGCCATGTCAATCACCGCCGTCATACGATCGCTGTTGCCGACTACCATCTCATAACGTCGTAGCGCATCCGATCGTAGCTGTGTCAGCTCCCCTTGTAGGGCCTGACGCTCGCGAATTTTGTCGATCGCTATTGCGAGATGATCTGCATCGAACGGTTTGGTCAGAAATTCCTGCGCGCCCAGCTTCATGGCTTCCACAGCCCGATCGACCGTGCCGAAGGCAGTCATGATCACCACGGCGGGGCGACAGGAAGCGGCCATTGTTGTGTCACCCGCCAATTGTTTCATGACATCTATCCCGCCCAATTCCGGCATCTCAAGATCCAAGAGGACGATATCGGGATCGTTCTCGCGAATTATGCGAAGCGCTTCCTTTCCGTTCGAAGCGGACTGGCATTGGTAACCGAGCCATTCAAGGCGGTTCTGCAAACTGCTTACAATATCTCCGTCGTCATCGACGATCAAAACTCTTCCAGCCATCAGCGTCCCCCGGCAAGCAAGTCAAATTGTAAAGGAACGGACTATGAAATAACACTTTCTAGGGCAGGGTGAGAAAAGCGAGGCCGACGCTGAATAGGTTTATTAACGCTTACGCCGCGCCTGTTTGGCGGGAACCAGAATATTGTCGATAAGCCGAACTGCTCCGATACGGACGGCTCCCAGCAACACGGCCTTCTGGGTCACTGTTGAAAGCGGTTCGAGCGTTGTCGGATCGCAGACCGCCAGATAGTCGATACTGAATGCAGACTCTTTCTTAATGACCTCGATCATCGCCTCCTGAACTGCCGCCCCCTCAGTCACTCCTCTTCGGATTGCCTCGGCGCCTGCCCGCAGACTCTTGTACAACGTAACGGCGCGTTTTCGTTCCTCCTGCGACAGATAGACATTGCGCGAACTCATCGCCAGCCCATCCTCTTCACGCACCGTCGGATGCACGACGATCTCCACTCCGAGATTCAGATCCTGCACCAGCTGCCGCACAAGTGCCGATTGTTGGAAATCTTTCTGCCCAAAGAGCGCGATCCGGGGACGAACAATCCCGAAGAGTTTCGTTACGACGGTCGCGACGCCTGAAAAATGATGGGGACGTATCTCCCCTTCCCACCGGCGCGCGACGGTCGGAACCGTCACCATGGTTTGAAATCCGTTCGGGTACATCGCTCCTGCAGTCGGCTCAAAACAGACATCCACGCCTTCTTTCCGGCATAGGGCTCTGTCCCGCGAGATAGGGCGTGGGTACTTGGCCAGATCTTCACGGGGACCGAACTGTGTCGGATTCACGAAGATACTGACGGCGAGCGCGTCGCATCGCAACCGCGCCGCGCGAATCAGCGCCCGATGGCCCTCGTGCAGCGCTCCCATCGTCGGAACCAGGCCGATCGTCACGCCCTCGCGTCTGAGTCGCTCGCTCCAGGCTGTCATGGCCGTGGGTGAACGAATGATTTTCATGAGCCGGGCGGTGAACTACAGGCAGGACGCGAGCCGTATCTGGTTGAAGGCTGAGGGAACAGGAGACGCACATGAGACTGGTCCTTGGCCTCCGTCAACAGCTGAGCCATCGATTGATTGAGGATCGGATGGACCCAGAGCGGATCGAGTTCATTCATCGGCATGAGGACGAATCGGCGTTGATGGAGACGAGGATGCGGAATGGTCAGCCCTGGTTCCTTGATCACACGCTCCCCATAAAAGAGGATGTCCAAGTCGATCGTGCGAGGACCGGACCGATTGTCTTCATCTCGGTCCAGCGCGCGCTCGATTTCCTGGAGGGTCGTGAGGAGGCTGCGTGGAGTAATGTCCGTTTCAAGCTGCACCACCCCATTGAGAAACCATCCTTCCCCGGGATCGATCCGGTCGCGGACCGGTTCTGTTTCATACAACAGCGAGACGCCCTGCAGGCGAGAATGTGGGAGGAGGCCGAGCAACGTCACCGCTCGATCGCAAAAATCGACTCGATCGCCGACGTTCGATCCGAATCCGATGAAGACGGTCTCACTCATGAGCGTATCTCGTGAAGCGTTATTCGTGAATCGCTGACACGACGATGATTCAGTATGCGATTCCGGTTAACGTTGAACGAATAACGATCTAGAATCCCACTTTTTTAATTCGCTCGACCGCTTCCGCCAACCGCTCTTTGGTCGTGCAGACCGTCATGCGAATATAGCCTTCGCCCGGCGCGCCGAAGCCGTTGCCCGGCGTCGTCACAATCCCGGCTTTTTCCAACAAATGGGCGGTGAAGGACGCGGAGGTATAGCCCTTCGGCACCGTCACCCAGATATAGAAGGCGGCTGGCGGCGCATCCACTTCCAAGCCCAGCTGCTTGAGCCCCGGAATGAGGGTATCGCGGCGCTCCTGGTAGATCGTTCGGATGCCGTCGGTGACCGAGTCGTCCAAGCCCAACGCGGTAATGCCGGCCTCTTGAACCGCCTCAAAGCAACCGGAGTCGAGGTTGCTCTTCACCTTGCCGAGGCCGGCCAGAACCTCCTTGTTGCCGACGACAAACCCCAGGCGCCAGCCGGTCATGTTATACGTCTTCGAGAGAGAGTGGAACTCCACGCCGACGTCCTTGGCGCCCTCCACTTCCATAAAACTCGCCGGACGCTTGCCGTCGTAATAAATTTCCGAATAGGCCGCATCGTGGCAGATGATGATCCGATTGTCCTGCGCGAACTCGATGGCCCGCTTGAAGTAGTCCTTCGTCATAATCACGGACGTGGGATTATTCGGAGAATTCAGCCACATCAGCTTGGCTTTCTTGGCCACATTCTTTGGGATCGCGCTCAGATCCGGCAGGAATCCGTTTGCTTTCGTCAGCGGCATGATGTGCGACACACCACCTGAAAAGCCGGTGCCGACGGGATACACCGGGTAGCCGGGGCTGGGGACCAGCACGATATCGCCCGGATCGACGAAGGCAAGGTGGATATGCCCGATGCCCTCTTTCGAACCGATGAGGGTCAGGACCTCGCTGGTGGGATCGAGCGTGACCTTGAAGCGACGCTTGTACCAGTCCGCTACAGCCTTCCTGAACGACAGCATGCCTTCATAGGAGGGGTACTGGTGATGTTTGGGGTCTTTCGCCGCTTTCGCCAAACTATCGATAATCGGCGCAGGCGTCGGCAAGTCCGGATCGCCGATCCCGAGATTGATGATATCGACCCCACGGGCAATGGCCTCCTGCTTCATCTTATCGATCGCGGCAAACAAATAGGGAGGCAGCGTTTTGATGCGTGTGGCAACTTCGATCGGAAAACCGGCCATTCCTTTGGCTCCTTTCGAGATGAGTTCACCTATGGGAACGCGACAAGGTCAGAAAGCGCGTAGAAGAACCTTCTAATTGTGAGACGTTCAAACCGAAGGCGTAGGTTACTTCAGGGAAGCGCCGGCAATCAACGTGTAGGGCTAAGAAGATGGCCGATGAGCCGATCAGCCATTTCATGGAGTTGCGGGAGCCGCGGCAATGCGGCCGCTTTGACCTGCCGGGCGGCAAGACGCGCTTTCATCAAATCCGGCGCACATTCTCGGCACAACGAGTCGATACCGTCTTCCTCCATTTCCAAATGAAAGAGCAGGCCATAGGCGCGATCGCCATAACGAAAGGCCTGCAATGGCGCAATGTCCGATCCGGCCAAGGGCACACAATCTTTTGGCAAATCAAAGATCTCTCCGTGCCATTCAAAGACCTCGAAGGACTCCGGGCCAGCCCCGAACACAGGGTCTGTTTTCCCCTCGTCGGTCAACCGAACAGGCGTCATACCGATCTCCAGCGCCTTGCCTGGTCGCACAGTCCCCCCGAGTGCCTTCGCCATGAACTGGCTCCCAAGGCACACCCCGATCACCGGCTTACCGGCGTGAAGGGCGGATCTGATGAAGGCGGCCTCTTCGGCGATCCATGTGTCGGAATCGTTCACCGACATCGGCCCGCCCATGACGATCAGGAGATCACCTGTATCGTGCGGCACGCCTTCCTTCGGGACGAGAGAATAGTCGAGACTCACGCCACGCTTGGCAAGAGCCGTGGTGAACGTTCCAGGACCTTCGAAGGGAACGTGTTGGAGACAGATAGCTGTTGGCATGTACACGTCCGGCTGAATGATCGTCCCCGAGCGTCAGGACCTGGACTTTCGCTGAGTGGATACATACACTGTCCCTACAAAGGCAGCAAGAGAAGAATCCTCAGATAGATGGACGAGGGCCCCATGCCTCCACCTCCTGCTCAAGCTCTCCTTAGCCGTCCGGTCCCTCGGAGCCTCACGGACATCGCCTTGCCACGACGCGCACGGTTTCACTCGTCGCCGGGGGACTGGCGCGACGAAGTCCTCTACTTTCTCTTGGTCGATCGATTCAGCGATGGGCGGGAGTCCTCCAGGCCGCTCCTCGATCGAAACCGCCGCTCGACATTTCGGCCCGGTGGGCATGATGGGCAACCCTGGCGGTGGGATCGCTGGGCTGAATCAGGCGCCCATCGATGGCAAGGCGGAACGCTCCGCGGCGTGGAATCCAAGCTGAGCTACCTCCGAGATCTAGGCATTACCGCATTGTGGTTGAGTCCGGTGTTCAAACAACGTGGTCACCTTGATACCTTTCACGGCTATGGCATTCAGCATTTCTTGGATGTGGACCCTCGATTCGGCACAAGAGAAGATCTGGTGGCTCTGGTCGAGGCGGCTCATGCCCGCGGCATGAAGATTGTCCTGGATATTATCTTCAACCATTCTGGGTTCAACTGGGTTTATCCGGGAGGAGCCAGGGAACCTGCCTACAGATCTTTTCCGGATCACTACGCGTTCGGTTCCTGGCTTGGCCGGAACGGCGAGGAAATAGGCCCTACCGTCGGAGATCTCGAAACCGGCGTCTGGCCGGCTGAGATGCAATCCATCGATTGCTATACCAGAGCGGGCGTCGGAAGTCTCGGGGCCGGCAGTCTGGATGATCCCAACGCCGAACATAAGCGAACCGACTTCTTTACCCTGCGCGACTTCTCGCTCAGCTCACGAGGGGTACTGGATCACCTGGCGGCTTGCTATCGCTACTGGATCGCCCTGACCGACTGCGACGGCTTCCGGATCGATACGCTGAAGCATGTGTCGTTTGAAGAAGGACGCAATTTCTGTGGAGCGATCAAGGAATTCGCCGCCAATCTCGGCAAGACAAACTTCCTGCTCGTCGGCGAAGTCGCCGGAGGGGATTTCGCGCAAGATCGTTACCTCGATGTGCTTGGTCGCAATCTGGATGCCGCTCTCGATATCGGCGGGATGCGGATGACCCTTCACAACGTGGCGAAGGGGTTGGCCCCTCCGCAGACCTACTTCGATGGCTTCGACGCCGGCAATGCGGAAATGGGATCTCACCGGAATATCGGCTTGCGGCATGTCTCTATCTTGGATGATCACGACCATGTCTTCGGTCAAAAGATCCGCTTCTCGAGCGAAGCGGCGTCGGAGGAGCAAGTGGTGGCCGGCGTCGCGCTGCAGCTCTTCACGCTGGGCATCCCCTGCGTCTACTACGGAACAGAGCAATCATTCGCCGGGCCGGAGGAGTCGGAGCGCCGATTTCTCCCCGGTTGGAAGGGTGGTGACCATGCCGATCGGTACCTGCGCGAAACCATGTTCGGCCCGGAACATCCTCGGGCTCCAGGACGGGCGGGCTTGTCAGTGACCGACGGGCTGGACGTGACCCTGCCGGGATTCGGTCCGTTCGGAACAGCGGGCGCCCACTGCTTCGATCCGAACTTTCATGTCTATCGCCGGATTGCAGCCCTTGCTGCCGTTCGCCGACGCTTTCCGGCGCTGCGCGTGGGGCGACAATATTTACGGCCGGTCTCGCTGTTCGACGGACCATTCCTCTGGCAAGGACCGGGGGAGCTCGTCTCCTGGTCCAGGATTCTCAGCGATGAGGAGGCGCTGTGCGTGATCAACGCCCATGGGACTCAGACGCGTGGCGGCGATGTCGTGGTGGACGCGGATCTGAACCAGCCAGGCCTGGCGCTGACCGTCATTGCGAACAGTGTGGAATCGGGAATGGGAACATCCACGGAGGTATCCCATCCGATCGGATCACCACTTCCCATCAAACGCCGCCCCGACGGCACGGCCTTCGTCGAAATCCGCAAGATGGCCCCTTCTGCTGTAATCGTGGCGGTCAATCATCCGTAAGATTCCGTTACGCTCCCCCCAGCGGTATTCGTGCGGGCAAACCCACGTTTCCCGCTGCCACACGCGCACACACCTAGCCCTGAGTCGATTCCTTGCGCTAGAATCGGCGTCGTGAAACACTCGCTCAAGAACGCAGAGGATCTTCGGTGGCTGATCGGCCATACGGGCGGATTCCGCTCAGGGTATGTGACCGACGTCCAGATGTCGAAACGCCGTCTCTTTGACGAAGGTTCCGGACGAGAAGTGCCGGCCGGCACCACCGTCTCAGTATCCATTCGCTATGAAATTCGCGACATGGTGCGAACGGCCAAACTCACCATGACCGGCGTGACGGACTTTTCCATCTTCGAGCAAGATGGGGCCGATTGTTCCACGCTGGGCACCATTCAGGCGGAATACAGCGCGGGCAAACTTCGCTTCTGGTTCGATCCCCAAGGGGAGCTCTACGTGGTATGCGATGAGGCCTCGCTGGATGAAATCGCCACGCCGTTCGTGACGGCCGACCAGGCGGCCGAGTTCGCTCGATGGACGTTCCAAGGCCGAGCGGACGAAGGCCCCACGGTGGAGTGGCTGTTACACAAACTGGATCGAGCCGGTCTGCCCTGCGCGTGGCGTGAAACGGCGCGGACCGTCGCGATTCATCCGGCGGTGCGGTGGGAAGGTGATCTGATTCCTGCAGACGAATCGACGGCCGGCGGGGAGCATATGGTTCACGTCATGGGCTATAGTCCGCTGGAGGGGCAAGGTTTTGGTCTGATGCTGCGGGTGATGGGGATTCAGGATCGGCGGCTGAGCCAGATCCTCGAAGTCTTGGCGAATCAGATCACCCAACAGTTCGTCGGTGACTGTCTCGTCGGCACAACGATCATCCCCGGCCACGAATGGGAGGGCTGGTTGATTCGGGAACACCACACACGAAACAGTCGATGAGCCTCAATGAAGGAGGAGGACGCTGAATCAGTGCGCGTGCTTGGGAGAGTAGTGTCCGTTGCCGTTCCCGTCCGCAAAACCTGGCGCACCGTTGCCGTTCACATACTCTGTCACAGAGTGGGACGCGCCGTTCCCGTTTATCTGCTGGTCCTTGCCGTTGATGCACTCCACCAAGGCCCAAAGCCGTAATGGGTTCACTCGTTGATTCCGAGCGATGCGGAGCGACGTCCCTTCCAACACGGTATTGAGCGACAAATCCGTCCGCCAACCCAGGTGCTTGGTCAGGGGGGAGATCACTTTTTCCACGGCTGCAATCACCTTGTTCCCGTTGCTGAAGTGATTGAGCATGATAATCCGGCCACCGGGACGGCAGACCCGAATCATCTCACTGACCACCGTCCGATAGTCCGGCACCGCCGTGACCACATAGGCCGCAACGACCGTGTCGAAGCTGTCATCCTGGAATTCCATCGCGCCTGCATCCATGCGGTGCAGCTGGACGTGATCGAGGCTATGCGCTTCCGCCTTTTCCTTTGCCTTGGCCAGCATCCCTTCGGACACATCGATCCCAATGATTCGGCAATGTCGAGGATACATGGGAAGGGCGAGCCCGGTCCCCACACCGACTTCAAGAATCTGTTCGTTGGGCTGCACATTCAGATTACGAATGGCCGATTCCCGCCCTTCATGGAAGACTTTTCCAAAAACCTTGTCGTAGAACCCCGCATAAGTCGTGTACACCCGCTCAATCTTGTTGGGATCCATGCTCTCCTCCAAACCTCACACAATCCGCTCTCTGCAAACCTCACACGGTCAGAGGCGGCAGACCGCCGTGGCGACGCGGGGGGAAAATTGAGGCGGGAAATCCACATGGTGCAAGGCCCGCCGGGAACGTAGTCGCCGGTACTGTAGCCAATCTCTCTTCAGCGAGTCAACAGATTCTTGCGGGATCCGAGGAAGAAATACTGTCCCAAGGACATATGGGCCATATCGGTCATTGGGACTTACCCGCCTTGATTCAGAGCTTGTTCCTATGTGATAGCTACGTCCATGATTCTGGCCGGCCTCTTCGCGGGGCTCTTGTTTATCGGACTGATTGTCGGTGATTGGCTGTATTTTATTCGGCCGACCCCGGACGCCATTCGGTATGGGTGTCGTGTCGCAACCAATCCGGACCAGTGGCCTGGAGCCACGTTCACCACTCTAGGCGATCGGTTCACGCCCGAGGGGGTGCTGCTGCTTCCGCATGGTGTCGCCTGGTTTTATCCACGGCTCTCCCAAATTGCGATCCGCCCTCAGTATCGCTTGTTCTCCAGGCGGTTCAGGACCGCCTGGCCGGTGAAAGGGCTTATCCATCTTTCGCCTCAGGATCAGACGCTGAACACGTTGTGCGTGAAACGGATGCCGTGGTCGTCGGCCATTCTGACGCTCCTGTGGTTTGCGCTCGTCTTGATCGGATCTCTGACCTTCGTAGTGCAGTATGCCATGGATGGAGGATTCGCATCACTGGGAGGAACCCTCACCGGCGTGGGGGTCATCGCCCTCGCCGCCCTTGTGCTGGCCTTTGGACTCGTCACGATGGCCCTTGCGTATCGACTTGAAGACAGCCGCCTCATGAAAGTCTATGCCGAGTTACGAGATGCTATCGAGGAACCTAGCCCCTCATAAAGACCCACCTGGCTGACTCTTTTGAGGATGCTGAAAAAGTTCGCCCAGCAAGGCCGCAACGAGCGAAAGGCCGAGGAGGTACCTACCAAGCTTCGCTTGAACCGTTCGCTTCAATCATATGCGAACGGATAAGCACCTTGCCATCGCCTTCCGTACGTTGAGGCCTTGAGCGATGCGACCTGCCTCGCGAAGCCGCGTCGGCAAAGGCGGGGAACGACGCTGGAGGACTTTTGCAGCATCCTCCACCTTAGGCAAGAAACAAGTTCAGGAAGTGATCATATTCAACCGGCAAGTTCAACGCTGCCCGGTTACGGGCCAAGCCGGCAATGATCCCGCGATGTTTCTTCGCAAGCCCTGAGGCATCAAACGCCTGCCCAAACTGCTCCCATTGCAAGGCAGGATCGGAGACGATTCGAAGTTGTTCTTCCTTCGGCCGCGCATGCACGATGGTGATCAGCATCCGAATCGCTTTTTCCACGCTCTCGTACGGCGGAGCCAATTTGAGACGGGCATAGAAAATCTCCAGATGACGGCGGAACTCCTCCTTCAGGATCTGACTCGGATCGGATACGGTAGGTTCGGCATCGGCCATGGCAATCATGCGGATAATACGGTATGAAGAAGGCAGGGAACAACTCTCAATGGAGGCACGCATGATACGGATGTTTGGCGGTGTGCTCAGTGCGCTTACCCTGATGGTGCTGGTCGGATGCTCGTCTCATCACCACCACGGCATGATGGGTGGCGGCAAGAGTGACGCGTATTGGGAAAAGGGCCGGCAAGACATGGAGAACTTGATCAATCGCACCGTGCAGGATCCCGAGAAGGCGAAGCAGGTGAATGCATTCGTCGGCGAGATCATCAAGGAGCTCAAGGAGAGCCGTGAACAGGAACGAGCCTATCACCGGCAGCTCTACACCTTGAACACCAGCTATACCGCGACGCCGGACGAATTTTCAAAAATCGTGAACGAGGCGAACATTCAACGGATGCAGAGCTCGGCCCGGGTGCTGAGCCTCCGGTTCAGAATGAAGGATCAGATGACCGCCGATGAGTGGAAGGCACTTTCGGACCGCATGGTCGCCTATAGCGGCCGTTATCAACACGGGAACGCAGGGGCGAAGACGGGGTATTAAAAGTCGTGAAGCGTATCTCGTGAAGCGTGAAGCGCGCGAAGGTCATCATCAGCGGTCATGGACGGTTAGATAACAAATGACTGATGACCAGTGACGCTACCTTTGAATCTCAGCCGGCGCGGCAGTGAGCGGCACCGCCGCCCACGTCGCGCCGGCGTCAGTCGACCGATAGAGTCCACTGCCGTTCGTGCCGGCGTAGAGCAGTTGCGGATTTTTCGGGTTCATGGCCAGGGCGAGAATATTCCGAGTTGCAATCCCCTGGTTCATTTCCTGCCAGGTCTTTCCGCTATCCGAACTTTTCCATATACCCTTCGACCCACCGACATAGAGCTGCGACGGCTCCCTGGGGTGGAGCAGAATGCTGCTGATAAAGGGATCAGGGAGGGATTGCCCGATCCGCTCCCATTGCTCGCCTTTATTCGTGGTGCGGAAGAGCCCTTTTGTCGTTCCCGCATAGACGATGGTGGGATTCGCCCGATCGAGCTCGATGGCATTGACCCCCAATGCCATCGAGGCCATCAGTTCGCGTCGGGAATCAGCCCGTTGTTGATTCGTTTCCACGACATCGCCGCGTCGTCTGATCGATACATTCCGCCCGTCGTCCCGCCGTACAGGATGGTGGAGTCCTTGAAATCGACGGCGATGGCCGTCACGATGTGAACTTCCTTCATCCCGTTCATCCGTTCTTCCCATTCGCGACCACCGTCTTTCGTGAAGAAGGCACCGACGGTCGTCGCGATATAGATCTTCTCGCTCACTGTCGGATGGAACACGAACTGATTCACGAACGACACGTGTTCTTTTAATCCCACGTTATATGGAAGCCAATGTTGTCCGCCGTCAGGACTCTTGTAGACCGCATCCCCCATCGTGCCGGCATAGATCGTGGCCGGCAGCAGCGGATCGATCGCCAGCGTCGTCACCCGGCGGGCACTGAAACTCGGGAATCGCTCCCAAGTCCCACCGCCATCGCGAGACTTATAGACTGCGTCATTCGTGGCCACATAGAGAATGTTGGCGTTGGTCGGATGGAGCGCGATCGAGACGATCGACTCGCTCTTCTTTTGGCAACCGAGAGAGAAGATCAAAACGGGAAGCGAGGCCAATGTCACGACGGTACGAAGCATCATTGTGGTGCAGGACCTAAGCATAGGGTTGGATGGGAGTCAAGACGAGAAGCGCCCCATGTAGCGCACTAGGCCGCGGTACCGATGAGGCTTTCCAGGGGAATGTGCAACTTGCGGTGGAGTCGACGAATCATTTCGAGCGAGAGATTTGCGCTTCTTCGTCGTCACATCGATCGCATCATACTCCGCGTGGGTGCCGATGAGCTTTGACGGCCGATGGGGATGCCCAATAACAAATTGAAGACCATCCTCACAAAGGCATGGCCGGTAGCTGAGAGACTCATCACGGCTGGAGAGAGGATCGTTGAGATCAGTGATATAACGGGCTAGAGAAAAGACGTCCGTCTGAGGCATTTCATTGATAAGAAGCTGGCCTGTAAGGCCCGTGCCAACTTCAAGATCAAGCGCAGTGTGTAGCAAGAAGTCCTGGATGAAATGGACCAGTGACAGCGATCCACATATGAGACGACTGTGTTCGGAAGACACTCATCCGCGCATGCCCTGAGCGATACGATTGAGACTGAGCTAGGGGAACATCCCCCTCATTCGCCTCATGCCATGGCGTTCTAACCGCAACGCGCACATCACACATACGCCGGTCATCGCTACAGAGGCATGTAAGTCTCCTGTACGTACCAGACATGCCGGTCCATGTGAAACCTGCCACGCATGATGTGATGCCTAACCATGCGTGGCAGGCTCCCTACACACAGACTCACTCTCCGGTGCCCACGCACGAGTGATGTGGGATGCTGGAACCATGCACTCCGAGAAGAGTCACTCTCGACAAACCCAACAACGGCTCATCACTTCGACTGTTCGTACGCGGCCCTCAAGTCACTGGCCGGAGGATTCGTATTACTCACCGTCGTGAGCACGGCATAAATCATCACGGCCGTTCCGACAATAATCCCACCGACATACAACCAGAGCTTATCCATGACATCCTCCTTTGGTTAAAGGTAGTCCGGCGCATCGGCCCTATTTGTTTGGTTGTGGAGGCTCGTGCAGACTTCTCGAGCGGGAGGAACCGGCACTCGCAGGTGATGATCTCCGCCAAGCCGGCGCTCACCCGCCGCGCACGTGGCCTGCCTGTTGGGAAAAATTTTAGTGCAGAAGAATTTATGAGAAAATTGGGACAACTCCCGAAGAGATTTTACCAGTGGCAAAAATCCACAGGTGATTCTATTCGATGCGTGAGCACATCGGAACTTTCGGGCAACACGTTAAAGCTGCTGAAAACCCGAACCGGTGCGCCCCTTACATCTTGAGGCGCTCGACATAGCCGGTCAGCTCGACATAGCCCTGGCCTTTCAGCGGTCGGCCTTGTTTGGTGCCGGTCACCGCTACCGCCCCTTCCCAATAGGAGACCTTGGTACTGCGTGAGGTACGCAATTCCTGGTCGGCAAGCAACGGCGTCACATCCAGCGTAAGGTCGAGCGCCGGGAATGTCAGCCGCCATCGGCTGGGATACGCGGCCTTGCTCTCAGGGCTGGTCCAGGTTGCAGTCGATTCGATCTGAAAGTCGGTGACCTCCAGATGCCGAGTGCGTCCATTCGGCGACACGGCGGTCCCGCTGGAAGCCAGATCGGACGAGCCGTCTTTCCGCCGCATCCGATACAGCATCAGTTCAGTGTCGTCCTCCAATTGGATGCTGAACCAGTCCCATCCCACTTGATCCGCCCCGAGTTCGGTGGACCCGAATTCATGGTCCATCCAGGCGAGGCCGGTCACCTCGAACTGTTCGCCGTGGATCGTCAGGCTGCCCGTTGTCGTAAGTCTGGTAAACGAATAGTAGTGCGAGGCTTGCCCTACATCCTTTCCTTTTCGACTGATGCCGGCCGCCCCGTGGGTGACGAGCGGCTTGGCCGGTTGGAGTGTGAGGGCGAGGGCATGGGTTTCATCGTGGGCGACCAATGTATGTGTCGCGGATGGTTCCGTCGATGCCTCCGCGCGCCAGCCGTCGATCCAGACGCGGAGCCTCGACTCGTCGGCCCCGGCCTTCCCCAACCCTTCCCGGCTGAACTTCTCCGAGAAATGAAACCGCTTTCCATCGACGTCGGTCACGGCAAAATGGGCCAGATACAAATCCTTCACGGACCATTTTGACGGCAGGGTTTTGATTTCTTCCGGCGGTACCCCCCGGCGGAAGAAGGTCAACTCAAAGCCGAACGACCGGCCGCTCTTTGAATGCAGATGCCCCGTGTAGTACCACCATTCAGTTCGATAGGTCGGATGCGATCCATGGTCTCTCGGGAACGTGTACCGGTATCCGGCGGTTGCCGGCTGAAAAGGCGTGGATGCGGAACTTGCCCCGAACGCCGTCGACAGCGTCGCGCTCAGCAAGACAGGGACTACCATTAGGATCCATCTCCGGCCTGTCGCGCACCGCCTTGTTTCGTCAGCCGATCGTAAGTGGATCATGAGAACCCAACCCCTCCCGTACATCGTTTATAACACGCGTCCGGCTCATGAACCAATCGACCGTCTCAGAGCGGTGTTTTGCATTTCCTAACAGCTCGTCGTCCGGCAAACGGCGTTGACAATTTTCACACGGCTCAGCTATCGTGAGTCATGCAGACTGATCGTGAGCGAGGGCCGGTTGATCGGAATTCGTCGAAATATGTCGAACCGTTTCCGATTCCCGAGCGCCTTCCGGTGTTTCCATTACCCAACGTCGTCTTTTTCCCTAGGACGTACCTGCCGCTTCACATTTTCGAACCACGCTATCGCCAGATGATCGCCGATGTGACGATGGGCGGTCAATGCATTGCCATGGCCCTCCTGAAAGAAGGGTGGGAACCGGACTACTATGGGAATCCGGCGATCTATCCCGCCCTGTGCATCGGGCGCATCGTGAGTGTGCAACCCTTGCCGGACGGGCGCTCCAATATCTTGCTGCAAGGGCTCGAACGGTGCGAAATTTCCGAAGAACACTTCGACAAACCCTATCGCGAAGCGACGATTCGCATCACGCCCATGTGCTCCAACGAGGGATTGGCGAAAGGCGTCCGGCGAGCGCTGGTCGATGTGCTCGGACGGTACCTCCAAGCGAGAGAAGACAATGCGGCGTGGCAAGGATTCTTTCGCGAAGAAGTCAGTGATGAAGTCTTGGTCAATACCCTTTCAACCTATCTGGACTGTACCCCCTTGGAAAAACAATTCTTGCTGGAAGCTGACGGGCTCCACCAACGGGCCCGTCGATTGAACGATCTGGTTCAATTCATGCTACACGAACCTCACGGCACAAAAGGCTTGTACTAATGGATCGAACCATCGCAATCAACGTCAGTCGTCTCACCAAAACATATGACAGCCATAAGGCTGTCGATGACCTCTCGTTCCAAGTCTACGCAGGAGAGATTTTCGGCCTGCTGGGACCGAATGGCGCGGGCAAGAGCACCACGCTTCGTACGCTCATCACATTGCTGCACCCGACATCGGGCACGGCGACGGTCATGGGGTACGATACGGTGCGCGATGCGGACAAGGTTCGCACCGTCATCGGATACGTGCCTCAAGAACGGGCGATCGACCGGTTCCTCACGGGACGCGAACATTTGCAATTGCTGGGCGCGCTCTATCATCTGACGAAAGAAGAAGCGGCCAAACGCATTGCCGAGCTGCTCAAACTGGTCGACCTGGAGGCCCATGCGGATCGGGCGGCCAAGACCTATTCCGGCGGCATGAAACGCAAGCTCGATATTGCCTGCGGGCTGTTACCCGACCCCAAAATCTTGTTTCTCGACGAGCCCACGCTCGGCCTCGACGTGCAAAGCCGTCTCCGGATTTGGGAATACATTCGGATGCTCAAAGCCCGGGGGATGACGGTCGTGATGACGACCAACTATCTGGATGAGGCCGATCAACTCTGCGATCGACTTGCGATCATCGACGGAGGCAAGATCAAAACGCTGGGCTCGCCGGTCGAGCTCAAAATCGCCCTCGGTGGGGATATCGTGTCGCTCACGCTGAAAGAGACGGATCGGATCCGGTCGTTGGAGTCGGACCTCACCGGCCGTCCGGCGATTAAGACCGTGAGGGCGACCGCCAAGGGCTTGGATATCAGAGTGGAATCTCCGGAAAAAGCCTTGCCCACCATTCTCGAATCGGCCAATCGATTAGGTTGCGGCATCGAGTTTATTCAATATAACCGTCCGCGCTTAGACGATGTGTTTATCGCACATACCGGGCGCCGCATTCAGGACGAAATTCAGAAGGAGGAGTAACCGTCAAGCGTCAAACGTCGTCAAAAGGCTCCAAGAGGCCCTGCCCTCTCCGGGCTTTTCGTTTCGCGTTTCACGTTTCACGTTTCACGTCATGAAAGACTATTGGCAAGAGATCAGCGCGTTGACGATGCGGTGGGTTCGACGGTTGAGCCGGGAAAAATTCAGCATGCTGTTCACCTTGGTGCAGCCGATGCTGTTCTGGCTCATCTTCTTCGGCAACCTGTTTCAGCGAGCCGCGGACACCGAGGTCATGCAGGCTCCCAATTACATCAGTTTCCTCGCGGCCGGCGTCGTCGTGATGACGGTCCTGAACAACGGCTTGGCCGGCGGGGTCGATCTGCTGTTCGACAAGGAAAACGGGTTCCTCGAGCGGTTGATGTCCACGCCGATCCATCGAACTTCCGTCATCCTGAGCCGCTTTATCTTCGTGATGGCGATCACGTCGATGCAGGTCCTCGTGATTCTCGGCGTGGCGTATCTCTTCGGTGTGCAACCGGCGACAGGCCTTCTCGGCGTGGCGACGATCTTGCTGATCGGCATGATGTTCGGTGTCGGCCTGACGGCCATCTCCATGGCAATGGCCTTCTCCGTGAAAAGTCACGGTGATTTCTTTTCCGTATTGGGATTTCTTTCGCTGCCGATGATCTTCCTCAGCTCCGCGTTGGTGCCGTTGACGGCGATGCCGGGCTGGATGAGCTTTCTGGCGCAATTCAACCCGATGACCTGGGCGATCGATGCCGTGCGACCGTTGATTCTGTCCGGCTGGACGGAAGCGTTGCCGCACGTGGGCATGGTGGTTTTGGTCATGCTTGTGTTCGATGCCTTGTGTCTGTACGGCGGGGCCAAGGCATTCCGCCGTGCGATGGGGTAATCTCATGATGAACCACTGGACCGCTTGACTGACGACGGAATCCATCGGATCATTACTCAATACCCCCAGACGTCAGCCTGTGCGCGACGGAGAGTCGTAGGAGATGATGCCGGACAATCAAATTCGTGCCCTGATTCGCCTGCTGTCCGATGAGGACGACCGAATTGTCCGCACCATCAGCGGGAGACTCATCGATATCGGCCCGTCGGCCGTTCCGCTTCTCCAGGAAGCGGAAATCGAGCAACCGGAAATGGCCGACCGGATCGCGTCCGTCCTCGAGGAAATCCGAGGAAGCAAGCTGGCCGATGAACTGACGAGCCTGACGACCCTCGCGGACGACGCCATGCCCCTCGAAGCCGGCGCCTTTCTCATCGCGCGCTATGCCTATCCCGCGCTCGATGTCGGTCGCTATCGTGAACAACTCGATACGATGGCAGACGAAGTTCGAGCACGGATCGGCTATCGAGCGTCCGGTGAAGAAGCCGTCAACGCGCTCAACCGATACCTGTTTACCGAGCAAGGGTTTAAGGGAAATACTAAAAACTATTACGAGGTTGAGAACAGCTACATCAATTGCGTGATGGATCGGCGGGTCGGCATCCCCATCAGTCTATCGGCCATCTATCTCTTGATCGGACAACGTTTGGCGCTCCCCCTGTTCGGCGTCGGCATGCCGGGGCATTTCTTAGTGAAGTACGAGTCCGATCGGTACAAGATTTTCATCGACTGTTTCAACGGTGGGGCCTTGCTGACCGAAAAAAACTGCGCCCGTTTTCTGACCGAGGCCGGCTATGGGTTCGACGATCAGTACCTGCAAAAAAGCCCGGTTCGGGCGATTCTGTCTCGCATGATCAAAAACCTCTTGGCCATCTACTCCAAGTCGGGGGACGGTGGAAAAACCTCCCGCTTGACCAAATTCATCGAGATCCTCGGCGGGGCTCCCCGCGAAGAAGGACTTTAGTATCCTGCATCAACCGAGTTTGCCGCAGTGCGCGAGGCTAGACTCGAAGGGTTAGCAAGTCTTTTCCTTTCCAAATCTTGCCTCCATGCAACTCCGCTGCCTGTGCTTTGACATCGTATCGATCGGCAATGGGATAAAAATGCGAGAGGACGAGTTGGCCCACCCCGGCCTCCTTTGCCACCTGACCGCACTGTCCGGCATGCAGATGGGCTGGCCCTGGACGGTTGGCGGGGAACGAACAATCGAGCACGGCCAGGTCGGCATCCGCGCACAGTCGGACGAGCGCATCACAATATTGCGTATCTCCAGAATACACGATCGCCTTCCCCCGATACTCGATCCGATAGGCGACGGACGAGAGATCTGGCACGTGGACGACCGGCTTGGGAACGATACGGGTCTCTCCGATCATGAAGGGCTTGCCGGATACCTCGCGGAAGGTCACGCGGAACGGCGCCGATGAAAAACTAGGAAAACTCTGCATGATCGACCGGAGGAGGAGGATCGTCCCCTTCGGTCCGATCAGCGTCATCCCTGGGCGATGTCCTCCTCCGTATTTGGCATAAATGACCGCATCGAAAAAGAAGGTGATGAAATCGGAAAAGTGGTCCGCGTGAAAATGGGAAAATAGGATGTGCGTGATCCGATGCCGGTTCACCCCGGTTTTGATCAGGTTCATCAAGGTGCGGGGACCGAAATCCAAGACAAGATGCTGGTCTGTGCGCACAAGATACCCGGCCGCCGCTCGCGTGGGATGCACGTTGGTTCCGGAACCGAGTATGGTCAGACGCATAGTGCGGACATGTCAGCCACGGATTTAAGGAGCTACGCTCAGTTGATCAAGGATTGTTTGGGCTTCCAGCAAGTCAGGGTTGGCACCTTGTGTGCCAACCCTGGAGCGGACAGAACTCAAGAGGCGTTTGGCAATATCCGGCTTGTTCAGTTTTCTCAACAGCCTCGCCATACTCGTTGCGGCTCGGAGTTCTAACATTCTTGCATGCTGGTCCTGAGCGATCGTCAAGGCTTCGGAAAAACACTGCTCTGCCGCAAAGATTGATTGATCGGATTGCGCCAGTAAGAGTTCGCCTTTCAGCCGAAGCAGTTCGGCCTGCCAGCATAGCTCTCCCTGAGTGGCGGCCAGCTCCTGTGCCTGCTGGATGGCGAGTAAACCGTCCGCTATCTGTTGGTTCCGTAAATGGTTCTCGGCAAGGAGCGCCAAGGTATGGGTGTTGTTGAGACTCGCTTTGGCTCTCCGCGCAGCGGAGAGTCCTTCCACTAACCGTTCAATTCCTTTTTCCTTTCCCTGTTCGGCCAGAGCCCAGCCTTGACAAGACATCGCCCATGCCAAAGGCACTTCAAATGAATACTTGGTGGACAGCTCGATTGCTTCTTCGGTCAAGCTGAGCGTTCTATGGGTGTCGTGGAGAGTCGAATAGACCCATGAAGCGGTCGCTAATGTAAAGGCTATGGTGAACGGATGTTCCAACTCCCTTGCCATGGCGATGGCCTCTATCAGCAGCGTTTCGACCTGATCAAGCTCTCCCAAGATCCACAAGATTCTCGCCAACATGATTCGCGCGGTGATACCGGGATCTTGGGTGTAGGGTAGAGGCTGTGAGCGGTGTCTCGCAGGATCATACAGGGATTTTGCGGCAAGCAAATGGGCTTTGGCTTCATCAAAGCGGCCGAGGAAGAGATAGGTCGACCCGACACTCTCATGAGCCCGAATCAGCATATCGGGATTTTGCTCGAGCTTCGCGAGAGATAAGAGATGTTCGGCCAAGTCACAGGCTGTTGCGAGAGGTCCCCTGACCAGATGGAAGACCCACAGCCCCCAAACAGCGAGAAAGCGATGTTCGGAACCGCTACTTTCCTGGGAGAGTTCTCTTGCCCTTAGATAATTACGCTCGATCTCCTGAGAGGCATATCCTTTCACCGTCACCATGGGGGCTCCGCGCGCGATGAGAAGCTCCAATTCCAATGCATCACGCTCCGTACCTTCCGGCAAATCGTTCAGCAACGTCAATGCGCTATTGAAATGGTTCAGCGCTTCGACATTGGCCGACCGATCTGCGTCTCGTTGGGCGGCGAGACGCCAATACGTGACGGCCGGACGGGTCAAGCCTGCCTGCTCAAAATGGTAGGCCAGGAGTTCCGGTTCCAACTGCACGCGCTCGGCGAACTGTTCTTCCAGTGTTTTGGCAATGCGGGCATGGAGGAGTCGGCGAGATTTCTTGGGGAGCGTGTTGTAAGCCGCTTCCTGCACAAGCATATGCTTGAAACGATACCGCGACAGCGATCCCTCACCTTCTTGCCGAATAAGCCCTGAAGAGACAAACAGATCAAGTGCGCTGTTGAGCTGGCTGTCCGTTACGTCGACGGTTCCCCGTAGCAGCTCATAGGTGAATTCGCGTCCGATGGCTGCTCCGATCTGAACAATCTCCTTAACCGGCCCTAATCGATCCACCCGTTCCATAAGCAACGCCTGTAGACTGTCAGGAATGACCATTTCCTTTAACGGCGCCTTCAGGGTAAATGCGTCGGTTCCCTCGGCCAGTAATCCGGTCTCCAGCAGGTTCTCAGTCAACTCTTCGATATACAGCGGTATCCCGTCGGTCTTTGCCAGAATCGCCTGCTGAACCTCCTGCGGCAGCATCTTTCCTCTGGTCATCGCGGCAATCAGCTCAGCGGTCTGTCGGCGCGGAAACCGACTCAACGTCAGAAACGTGACGTGACTGTATTCCGCCCAAACCGGCCTGAAGTCCGGCCGAAAGGTGATCAGCAACAACACGCGCATCTGCCTGATCCGATCGATGACTCTCGTCAAGAGGTCCAGCGTGGTTGGATCAAGCCAATGCGCATCCTCCACGATGAGCAACACAGGGGAGCGATCCGCCAGCCTTTGCAGATACTGCACGAGCGCTTCCAGGGTCATGTCCTTGCGTTTGTCGGACGACACGTTCGACAGCCGGTGCCGTTCGTCTCCTCGGATCGAGAGCAGCTCCGCGAGCAAGGCAACCGTGACGCGGTCGCCGAGCCCTCTGTCGACCACCAGAGTGTCAAGCTTATGCAGTTGCGTGGGGATGCTGTCCTCACTGGCCAGTCCCGCTGCCTGCCGCAGATACGTAATCACGGGATAGAGCGCTGTATTGATATGATGCGGTGAGCACTGAGATTGGATCGCCTCGTAATGGTCCTGGGCAAGTTGATCACGCAGATGTCGAATCAGTCGCGATTTGCCGATGCCTGCCTCACCGCAAAGAAGAACCACTTGCCCTTCACCGCCGACAGTTTCCCGCCAGCGACCCAAAAGAAGTGCCGTTTCCTGCTCTCTGCCGATGAAGTTGGCTAATCGTCCGGATCGATACGACTCGAACCGGCTCGTCGATGGTTTACTCGAGAGCACTCTCCAGACCTGAACGGGTGTGTCGAATCCTTTAAGAGAAAAAGTGCCATGATCCGCGCACTCGAACTCACTCCCGACCAGACGTTTCGTCACGGAATCAATGACTAATTGATTTGGCGCGGCCAGTCCCTGAAGGCGGGCGGCCAGATTCGGAGTTTCGCCGAACACCGACCGTTCTTTGGCAGCCGCTTGTCCGATAATTTCCCCGACGATGACGTGACCTGTCGCAATTCCGACTCGTACCGCAATTTCCGGTTCTTGAGATGACGGATGATCGGGGGGACAGGCTTTGACTAATTCCAGTATGGCTAGTCCGGCATGGACCGCTCGTTCTGTATCGTGTTCATGGGCATGAGGGTACCCAAAATACACCAAGAGTCCGTCACCCATATATTTTGCGATATAGCCGTTGAATCGACCGATGGCTTGACCACAGTCGTCCAAAAATCGCTTGATAATCTCTTGAAGATCTTCAGGATCCAACCGACGAGCCAGCGCTGTCGATCCGACAAGATCACAAAACATCACGGTCAATTGCCGTCGCTCAGCTTGATCCCGATTGGAAGAGGGCGACGCTATCGTATGAGCGGTGGGAATGGCCAGAGCGGCCGCATGATCCCCTTCACCGCTTTGCGACAATTGTGCGATGGCGCGCAAGAGCCTTTTCCTGTGGCCCAATAAAATGCCCAACGAGGTCAAATCATCGTCCTTCAATTCGGACAAAACATCCCACGTAATAGCATTCTGCTGAAACGCTTCTCGGTAGCAATCAAGTCCCAGACTCTCCAGCCATGCGGATACGCGATCATCCATGATCAACACCGGCCGCACGTGCTCGAGCGCGGACCGATGAGGCGCTGGGGCAGGGCTCCGCCTCTCTTGCGGACGGCGGTGCCTTCATTGATAATAACCATATGATCAACGGCTCGACGGAGAATCTTCATCGATCTTTCATGCGGCAAATAGAGTATCGCTTCATCTCCGTAGGAATGACGGTGATCGCGTATCTGCTCGAGAGGGTGATCCTCCGTTCAATCAAGCGCGGCGGAACGAAATTTTGAGACCAACGCATGGTGCGCAGCGCGCTCGTTAGCGTTCCCATATCAAATCGAGGAACAGCCCTACAATCAGCAGCCCGGCGACGACCCCGAACGTCACTGGAATCCACTCAGCAGCTGTTGCCGAGGTAGCAGTAAACCCGCTGGCGAGAATGCTTGCCGCAGCAGTTAGGCCCAAGGTAAGCCGCCGGCCTGTACGGCGGACTATCTCCTCGAGCGAATTAGCCCGAAAATTGACGACAAGCTTTTGACCAGGACGGGCACCGATAAGGTGCTCGATGGCTTCGACCACCCGTTCAGCTCGTACTTTCAACTTCTGCGACTGATACAATAGGGTTTTAGGATCGAGAGCAGCACCCATCCGCTTGACCGTCACGCGCATCAAGAACTTGCCCGCCACCTCATACGGATCGAGTTTTGGATCTAGATTCGCCGTTGCCAACTGTACTTGGGCGAGGGCCTTGGCGGCAAGCGTGAGCGAGGCCGGCAGCGGCACTCCATGGCGAAAGCCGATCGCGCTCATTTCTTGAAGCAGCGGCCCGATCTGCATCTCAACCAGAGCCGCCTTGCGGTATTTTGCCATGATTTCACCGATTTCACGTTTGAACAGGGGGATGTCCAGATCGCTGCGATCGAGAGAACCTGTCATCATCAGGGTGACATCACTGAGGAAATCAACGTCCTCCTTCCACAGCGCCATCAACAATAACAAGAGATGCTCCCGTACATTGGCATCTACGGCGCCTACCATCCCGAAATCGAGAATGTAGATGCGATCGTTCCACCACATGAGGTTACCTGGGTGGGGATCGGCATGGAAGAAACCGTCGACCATGATTTGTTTGTAGTAACTTTCCAAGAGCTGGCGGGCGGCTTCGATACGCTCCGGACTTTCGGGAGCCTGTGCAATCGGAACACCTTGAATCTCTTCCATCACCAACAGGCGAGATGTCGACAGCTTGTGGTGCACGGAGGGTACAGCGAGATGATCATAGTCCGCGAGAACCGTCCGCATCCGATCGATGTTGCCGATTTCTTGATGAAAGTCCAGTTCCCGGTGAAGCGACGTGGAAAGGTGCTGAAACACGGCCTCCATATTTATCACTTGATTGAGAGCAGGTCGTTGCCCGACCTTCTGCGCGAATATTTCGAGCAGGCCAAGATCCTGTTCAATTTCGGCTCTGGCAGTGGGTCGTTGAACTTTGATGACCACCCGATCACCGGTCTCGAGTGTGGCGCGGTGGACTTGGGCGATGGTCCCAGCCGCGAGCGGTTTGGAGTCGATGGATTCGAACACGTCTTCCCACGGCACCCGTAATTCTTGTTCGGCGACTTGAACAACCTCGCTCTCGGGCATAGGAGGGACATGATTTTGCAACATGGCCAGTTCTTCGATGTATTCCGGGGGGAGCAGGTCCGGCCGCGTCGACAATACTTGTCCAAGCTTCGAGAAAGTCGGCCCGAGTTCCTCCAGCGCGGCCCGTAGGCGCTGAGCTTGCTGGCGGCGAATGGAAGCATTCGATATCTCCGGTCGGCCAAACAGTTCTTTCAGGCCATGTTTCGCCATCACGGTGGCGATGTGCGCGGCTCGGGCTCCCAAATGTGGGGGAGAGACTGAGGATTCAACCGATGGTTTGGAAGCATGTAGAAATTCCGCGCCGGGTCCCGCTGCTGCTGACCGGGTATTCACGATGATGACCGTGCACCGCGAATTATGACTGATACGATTCGGCACATTGCCGAGCAGAAATTCCTTTCGTCCGGCCATTCCGGAATTACCCACGACTAAGACATCGATTGCTTCCTGCTCAGCGGCGTGGAGGATGGCCGAGGCCGGATCACGATCGATGACGGCGACGGAATGTCCGCGCTCTCCGGCGATCTGTCTCACGAAATTTCCCAGTTCGTCGTTGGCAACGGCAGCTCTGGTGTGTTCTGCTGCGCCGAATTCGGTGGTGGAAGGATGCTGGGGCAGGATGACCTGCACGACGAACAGTTCTGCACCGTAGCGTTCAGCGAACTGAGCGGCCCATAAGACGGCCTGATCAGCCGTTTTCGAACGATCAGTGCCCACCATAACACGTCGTATGGCGCTGTTCTGAGGTTGATTCTCCATAGTCTTCTGAGCCTAACTAGGAGGATTGCAGGGTGAGTATGACTACCACAATAATCGCAAGTCAATTATGGCCGCTGCGGCGAACATTACCTGAGCATTATTCCCATAACTGAAGCTGTCTCAAAGGCGATTCATTGACGGCCCCTCCTTCACGTTCGTATGATCTCCACCGTATGGGGGACCATCGCGACCAAGGGCAAGCAAATCTGACGGTGCTTGCCGTGCTGCTCGGCCTGATTGTGACCGGCGTGTGGATCTGGAAACGGCTATCGCCTGACACGCAAGACTATATCATCGATGAAGCGATCCCAATGGCTGCGATCGGTCTGGTGCTTGCCATCTTGCTATTCATCCCGATTCGAGCTGGATTTCGCCGCCATGCAAAGTCCCAAGCGCGAGCCAAGCTTCTGTCATTGTTCGAGCGAGAAACCGTTCACGACAAGAAGCTGGAAATGGCGTTCGCGTTGCTTGAGATGAACGGGTATCACGTGAAAGGCTTGGAGTCCGCGGTGCCGGCCTTAAAAGAGCTGTTTGTCACAGCCATCCAGCGAGCGTTGGGTGATAAACAGCATCGCATCAGAGGAATGGCCGCCAGTCACTTGGGGGCGTTGCAAGACATGTCGGTGGTGCCGCTGCTCATGAAGGCCCTGGAGGATGACCATGCCTACGTGCGTTCTTGCGCCGCCTTGGGGCTCGGACGACTGCGAGCTACGGAAGCGCGCGAACGACTGAAGACCGTCATGGAACAAGATTGGGATCAAACCGCCAGGAGTCGAGCGAGGGAAGCGCTGGAACGGATGCGCAACTAAGGACCACGGCGCGCTAAATAAACGAACCTGGCAAGGGACTAGTAGACCGCAATCATCCCGGCTAGTCCATCCACGGACCTGACACTGAGTGAGTGTTGGGTCATCAGAATTTAAACCAGCCGAGGAAGTTCTCCTTCCGATTTTTATATGATTCACTCTGATTTGGCATCTTTGGAGATCAAGGCCGGTCTTTACTAGGCCGCTGGTGTGGCTTCATCCACTTCGAGACGACTGATCTTAAGTCTTCCTGCGATCCTGGCGGCGTGCGCAAGGTCGTAGTCAAGCTGGAGACCAAGCCAGACTTCCGGTGTGCTGCCGAACGCCTTGGAGAGACGGATAGCCATTTGCGGAGAGATCCCTGCGCGCTCGTTGAGAAGATTGTTAAGCGCCTGCCGCGTAATACGCAAGTGCTTCGCGGCGGCTGTCACCGTGAGATTCAGCGGTTCAAGGCACTCCTGTCGAACGATGCGGCCGGGATGCGGCGGGGTTTTCATACGCATGATTTCTTGCTCCTTAATGATAGTCCACAAGATCAACGTCAAAGGCGTGGCCATTTACAAACCGGAAGATCATGCGGTAGTTCGCCCGGACAGTCACGGCATAGAACCCTTTTAGGTCGCCCTTGAGGGCGTGCAGGCGAAAGCCCGGCAGATTCATGTCTTCGACGGCACGAGCTCGGTTCAGTACAGCGAGAATGTTTTCGATCTTCTCAACATAATCAGCGCGAAGTCCCTTCCGATCACCTTCCTCGAAAAGCCGCTTCAATTTCTTGTGCTTGAATCCCTGGATCACAAACTATGATACGTATGACAAGTGACACTGGTCAACTGTCATGCGTTCACTGCGCGCCGGAGTATTACCCAAGTGGTCCTGACACTTATTTCTCAGCACAAAGGGATGAGAGATAGCTATGTGGGGGCGTTGCAAGATCAGTCGGTGGTGCCGCTGCTGGTCAAGGCTCTGGAAGATGACCATGCCTACGTGCGTTCTTGCGCAGCCTTGGGCGACTCCGGCGACTCAAGCGCGCGAACGACTGAAGACCGTCATGGAACAGGATTGGGATCAAACCGTGAGAAGCCGGGCCAGGGAAGCGCTGGAACGGATGCGGGAATGACGATCTTACGGCTTGCGGCTCGACCTATTCCTGCACCCACTCAATCACGGCAATTTCAGGCCGGCAGTTGAAACGAAACGGCAGGAAAGACCAACCTATCCCTCGGTTGACGTACAGCCGGTGCCGGCCGGATTCGTGCCAGCCCGCCACGCGCCCATTACATCCAGGGGGCAGCCAGAAGGTGGGAATCCCCGGCACTCGCCATTGCCCCCCGTGGCTATGGCCACAGAGAATCAAGTCAATGGCATGATGCTCTTCGACATAATCTAGGATGTTCGGCGCGTGAGCCAGCAGCAACGTAAAACGGCCATCGGTGCGGGGCGGGACGCATCGAAGATCCGCACGATGGAGAGAAGGGTCGTCGACGCCGACAATCGCCAGCTCTCCCCTTTCCGTTGACACGATGGCACGTTGATTCACCAGGAGCGTGATCTTGTGTCGATCGGCCAGTTCGGCATATTGTGCCACCGGTACACCGCTGTAGTGGTCGTGATTGCCCAATGTCATGTAGACGGGGGCGATGGCGCGTAGCTGTTCGAGGAATCGAAAAAGATGGGGCAGACCTTCCGGGACGTTGAGCAAGTCCCCGGTGATGAAAATCCAATCAGGGCGAAGCTCCCTCACGGTGTCGAGGATGCCATCATGCCGTGGGTGATAGCGGTCCAAATGCAGATCTGTAAGATGGACGGCGCGGCGACCGGCAAGGGACGAATGCGGGTGGGTAAGGAGGGACACGTCATGATCGGACAAACCCCATTCCCAATGAGGAGCAAGGCTGAACGCCCGATAGAGTGGTTCGCTTACGCAATATCCAATGAACGATCGCGCGCGATCAGGCCATGACACCGTCCGTCGCCGGCTCATTCCACAACCTGTCTCTTGCCTGATCGTTTCAACATGGACGGGAAAAGTATACCATGGGCGTGTTTCCCACCAGATTTTGACAACACATTTCCGCGGATTGCCGTCAGCCCGACGAAGGAACACCTGTGAGACAACCAATCGATCCCTTCCTCACCGGCGACTTGCCTGGAATCGCCGGAGACATTCGCACCATACCCGAAGACTTTCACGTTGAAGAACGGCCGCTCTATCTTCCTTGCGGGGAAGGAGAGCATCTCTATGTCACCATCACCAAACGTGGTCTTTCCACGCCGGATCTCGTCCGACGGCTCTCATCGTCATTGGGGATCAAGGCGCAGGCCATCGGGATCGCGGGCTTGAAGGATGCTCGAGCAGTCACCACCCAGATGGTGTCTTTGCAAGGAGTCACGCCAGAACAGGTCGCCGGCCTCACGATCGATGACATGGTTTTGAGCCTTCAGGTCCTCGGCCGCCATCGTAATCGGCTACGAACCGGCCATCACTCCGGCAATCACTTCCGTCTCGTCATCCGCAATGTTGCCGCCCACGCGGCGGACACCGTGCCCGCCGTCCTTGAACGCCTGAGCAGGCGCGGCGTGCCCAACTATTTCGGTCCTCAACGGCAAGGGAAAGCCGGAGACAACTACCAAGTCGGCGCCGCGCTCCTCCAAGATGCGCGTCGGCGTGAAAAGATGAATCGCGCCACACGCATCTGGTATCTCAACTCCTACCAATCATTCTTGTTCAATCGGATGCTGGCACGACGTATCGATCATCTCGATCGGATTTTTATCGGGGATTGGGCCATGAAATTGGACAATGGCGCCTGCTTTCAAGTCGAAAATGCCGAGAAGGAACAATCGCGAGCGGATCGCTTCGAAATCAGCCCAACAGGCATCCTCTTTGGTTCGCGGGTATCGTGGGCAAGCGGCGAACCTGGTCAAATCGAGGAAACCGTCATTGCCGAAGCAGGCGCAAGCAAAGAGAGTCTCGTCGCCGCTGCGAAGGCCTGCGGGTTCCGAGGCGAGCGCAGAGCGTTCCGCATCCCTCTTACTGAACTGGAATGGTCTCTTGCCGGCGACATCCTCACCCTTTCCTTTGCCCTCCCGCCCGGCGCTTATGCCACGAGCGTGCTCCGCGAGCTGATGAAAGTTTCTCCCGCGACTTCCTAGCGTTTAATCCGCATTTCCTTTGCGCGCTGGCATTGGGTGGTAGAATACCGTCATATCTTGTGAGCGACACCTATGGGTCTCCACCAAGAAAGCGTATGCCTTCAAGGCCACATTATTGACTCCCTCGTGCTGGCCAAGGTGTTGGACCGTATCCACATGATGGGAGGAACGTTTGACTTAGAGGACGTGCACATCGGCAAGACACGAGAAGAACCCTCTCGTGCCCGCATTGTCATCCAAGCGACATCCAAGGCCCAGTTAGCCGACATCCTCAAGGCGATTCAGCCGCACGGGGCTTCGATCGAACGTGAGGCCGACTGCCGTACCGACAGGGCGCCTGCGGATGGGCTGCTCCCCGATGACTTCTATGCCACGACACACCTTCCCACCCAGATCCGGCTCAACGGTCGATGGCTGGACGTCGATCGAATCGAGATGGACCTCGCCATTGTAGTCAGCGAGGCGGGCTCCGTCGCTCAGGCCGTGCCGATGGGGGCGGTTCGTCGTGGGGATTCGATCGTGGTCGGTCGAGAAGGAGTGCGTGTCATCCCCCTGCAGCGGCCACGCGAACGAGACATCTTTGGATTTATGGAGTCTCAAGTTTCGGCTGAACGGCCCCATGGCCATATCATCGCCGACATCGCCGCTCGAATGCGGCGATTGAGAGAGCAGCATCAGCAAGGACAACCAGACTCCAAAGTCTTGCTCGCCGGAGGACCGGCGATCATCCATGCCGGTGGCCGGGAAGCCATGACGTGGCTGATCGAGCAGGGATTCATTCATATCCTGTTTTGCGGAAATGCGCTGGCTGCGCATGACATGGAAGCAGATCTGTTCGGCACGTCACTCGGCCACGGGCTCATAACAGGGCGCACGGTCCCGCATGGCCATGAGCACCACTTGCGGACCATCAACCGGATTCGGACGATCGGAAGCATCGAGGCGGCGGTCACGTCGGGAACGATCAAGCAAGGAATCATGGCAGCTTGTATCCGGCAGCGGGTGCCGGTGGTCATGTCGGGAACGATTCGTGACGATGGTCCCTTGCCCGGAGTGATCACCGATTCCGTCCAGGCACAGAATGCCATGCGGGCGATGATTCCCGGCGTTGGCCTAGCCCTGTTGATCGCATCGACGCTGCATGCGGTGGCCACAGGGAACCTGCTGCCTGCCGGCATTCCAACCGTCTGCGTGGACATCAATCCATCGGTCCCGACCAAGCTGGCGGATCGAGGCAGCTTTCAGGCGGTCGGCCTGGTCATGGATGCGGCATCCTTTCTGTCGGAACTTGCCAGGCTGTTGGGGAAGTCGACATGAGCCGCCTCCTCGTATGCCCTCCGAAGTTTTTCGGGATTGAATATGAGATCAATCCCTGGATGCGTCTTACCAATCGCGTGGATCACGGACAGGCGGTGCGACAGTGGCATGAATTGATGCGTGTCCTAGAAAAGGACGTGGGCGTCGCGCTCGAGCGAATGACTCCCATTCCAGGATTGCCCGATCTCGTCTTTACGGCCAATGGCGGCATCGTAGTCGGTCGGACCGCCGTCGTGAGCCGCTTCCGGTATCCTGAACGTCAGCCCGAAGAGGCGCATTTTGAAAATCGGTTCCGTGAGCTGGGCTATGACGTGCTCACAGTAGGAAAAGAGCTGTACTTTGAGGGAGCAGGCGATCTCCTGGGCTTCCCGGAATACTGGTTCGGTGGTTATCGACAACGATCGGATATCCGAGTCTTCCCGATCCTCAGTGAGCGTTTTCACCGAGAAATCATTCCCCTCGAACTTGTCGACAGCCGCTTCTATCATCTGGACACCTGCCTCTGCCCCTTGAGCGGCGGCGAGCTCCTCTATTTCCCCGCGGCCTTTGATCGTTATGGGCAGGTCGCGATCGCCGAACGTGTTCCTGACAGACTGCGCCTTGCCGTTCCGGAAGAGGAAGCCTTGAAGTTCGCCTGCAACGCCGTCTGCGCCGGGAAACACGTCGTCCTCCCTGCTGGGTGTCCCGCCACGCAGGATTGGCTCCGTATGCAAGGATATGAAACCCACTCGGTTCAGCTCGATGAATTCATGAAATCCGGCGGGTCGGCCAAGTGCCTGACACTGGCGCTCGACTGAGAAGAGTCATTGGTCAGCGGTCATGGTCATTCGGAAAACAGACACATATTGATTGGATCGTTTCTGAAACGAGGTAGCTGATATGGATTTCCGGGACGAGGGTTCGAACTCTTCGTACCAGTAACCACCCCACATGACTCGGAATCGACGGTCTATTTGGTTGACGCCCCGTTCCGTGGCCGCCCACACGGTCTTCGACAAAGGATCATCCCTTAGCATCCGAATCACCCCGCCGCTCAACCTCGATTTGACGGTAATCGACTGAAGTTTCTGCCGCTTGTGCCATACTTGCACTACAATCCCCTCGGCTGGCCCGTCACCCCCTTCACCGAATGCTGCGGTGCCCAACCAGAGCTGTGGACCGATAATCTCAAGCGCCGCCACCGTGCTGCAGGGCTTGAGGACGTCAGGAAAACGGCGTTGCTGGTAGCGCAGGACATGGGCTTCATCGACTCCTTCGTCGCAGGACCCGGGTGTTTGTTCAAATTCCTCTCCGCCCCTAAGGGGTGTGTCGTACGGCCACCGCGCTTCTCCATTTGCGCCAACCCATCTACCGCGATTTCCTCCACGAATTTACATGCACGAGGTTATGCAAAACCACCCCAAAGGCGGAGTGACCACCTGTTCGACCTGGATGCGCCCGGCGAACTGCGGGCGCTGGTGAGCAACCACGGTCGCGGAGCTGTCCGTAAACGTTTCGACAATGAGCAGTTCAGGATTGGAATCTGAACAGGCAATACACTCGAATCCACGAGCTCCTGCGTTTCCATCGGTTAAAGGAGCTGGGCGAGTGTGTTTGACATGAAAGCCGGTATTAGTTTCATCTTCCAGCGACTGAACCACGGTTGACGTCCTATTTCTTCCGAAAAAGAAACGCCCCGTACATCCCGGCAATGGCAATCGTGACGAGTTCAATCGTCAGGAGCATGCGGCTCACGACGGCGTCCGGAGTTGGAGGAGAGAGGATGAAATACATGCCGAGAAACTCCGGGGGCTGCGTCGGAGGCGTCTCCCAGGGAGGGAACAAGACGGCCAGGATGAGCACGACGACCATCCCATAGAGGACCGCGAGATTGAGTTGATCCGGCGCCGCGTGGCTGGAGAGTGGAGTAGCCGGCCGGCCATCCGATCGATCGGCGAGCCGCCGACCACATTGGATACAGAAACGGTTGATCTCCGGTTGTGACCGGCTGCAGGCAGGACAGACTTGCATCCCTTCATTCCCTGTACGTGTCTACATACCTGGAAATGCCCTAAAGATGCTAGCCCGCTTATTCATGAACACTGCTACTGCAATCGGGCTAAAGGGACCGCTGACATGCCGCCTCGTCCTCAGTCGCATCTCCGTTTGTGAATAGGTCATGCGTGACAAATCGTATGAGTGTTCCATTCGTTGACAGGCTCTTGAGGGCCTTCCTATAATCCGCCTTCCCGAATAGATGGGCAATGATTGCGCCATGAGGCAGAAACGCGTATGCCGACGACAATCAACAAGATCGGCGTTATTGGAGCCGGAGCCTGGGGCACAGCCCTAGCCAAACATCTGGCCGAAAAAGGGCTCGACGTTCGTCTCTGGGCCTATGAGCAGGACGTTGTCCACGCCATCAACACCTCTCGTGAAAATCCTGTCTTCCTCAAAGGCATCCATCTTCCGTCAAATTTGTCGGCCACTTCCTCACTCATGGAGGCCGTACATGGCTGTGACGGGGTTCTGTTTGCCGTTCCTTCGCACCTCACCCGATCCATGTTGCATCAGTTGGCACCCTGCATCTCAGAGCCCCTACCGTTGGTGTGCGCAACCAAGGGCATCGAGGAACACACGGCCAAGTTGATGACTCAGGTCATGGAGGACGAGTTGCCGCCGTCCATGCACCGCTCCCTCATGGTCCTCTCAGGACCCAGTTTTGCCTCTGAATTCAGTGTCGGGAAACCCACGGCCGTGTGTCTGGCCGGCTCTGATGAGCAATTGGTGCATCGATTTCAACGTGCGTTGATGACGCCTGTCTTGCGTGTGTACGCCGATACGGACGTCATCGGCGTACAACTCGGCGGGGCGTTGAAAAATGTCATGGCGCTGGCTGCCGGTGTGATTGACGGTCTGGATCTCGGACTCAATGCCCGCGCGGCGCTCATTACTCGAGGCCTGGCTGAAATCGTCAGACTCGGCGTGGCAATGAAAGCCGATCCACGAACGTTTTATGGACTGTCCGGGGTCGGCGATCTGGTACTGACCTGTACGGGCACACTCAGCCGAAACCATTCGGTAGGCGTTCGGCTCGGCCGGGGAGAAAAGTTGGCTACGATTTTGGCAGGCATGCAGGCAGTCGCGGAAGGCGTTCGCACAAGTCGCGCGGCATTGACATTGGCCCGTCGTTATCAGATCGATATGCCGATCATTCAAGAAATCAACGCCGTGCTGTATGACGATAAATCTTGCAGGAAGGCCGTTACCGATTTGATGGAACGGGATGCAAAATCAGAGAAGGGATGGACATGAATCCGGAAGGACTCGAACAGCTGTTGGACCAAGTCCGCCAAGGAGGCGTCACGGTGGAACAGGCGCTTCAGCGCCTGCGGTCATTGCCCTTTGAGGACCTGGGCTTTGCTTCGCTCGATCATCATCGATCGTTGCGACAAGGATTCCCCGAGGTGGTCTTATGTGAGGGGAAAACCACGGCGCAGATCATCGCTATCGCTCGGGCCCTCATTAGGAAACAGGGCCCGTTTCTTGCCACTCGCGCCGATCCATCGGTCGCGCGCGCCATTCGCCGCCTGGATCGGCGAGCACAGTACTATCCGGATGCCCGCATCGTGGCGATTCGCGCGTCCAAACAGAAACAACATGGACATATCCTTGTCGTGACCGCCGGAACGGCGGATGTGCCCGTGGCGGAAGAAGCCCGGGTGACTGCGGAAGTGATGGGAAGCCACGTCGAGCGGCTATATGATGTCGGGGTCGCGGGTATCCATCGGCTGCTCGGAAAGAAAGATCGGCTGTTTGATGCAAAGGTCGTGATCGTCGCTGCCGGCATGGACGGCGTCCTGCCGAGCGTGGTGGGAGGCTTGGTCCACTGTCCGGTCATTGCCGTGCCGACCAGCCGGGGCTACGGCGCGAGTTTCGGAGGAGTCGCCGCGCTGCTGACGATGCTCAATTCCTGCGCGGCGGGTGTGGGGGTGATGAACATCGACAACGGATTCGGCGCGGCCTGCCTCGCGCATCGCATTAACATGTTGGGAGCCCAGTCATTGGTCAACAGTCATTCGTCATCGAAGAACACGGCTTCCAAGTAACCATTGACCAGTGACTCATTCAGCGCACTTCCAACAGTCCCCGCTTCGGCCAAGCGACCATCGCGGTGCGTAACCCCTTATCTCCGTTTGCCAACAATTTTGTCCGCACTTCATACGAATAGGTACCCACCCCGGCTGGTTGCTTTCTGTGATCCTGGCCATCCCAAGCAAGTTCGACGGATACCTTCGATCGTCCGGTCTCCCCATCCACGGCTGAGGGAACGTGGATGGGCTGTCGATAGGTAAGAAACCGAAGCGAGGTCTTTGACGGAGAACTGATGAGCGATGTCACCTCCAGAATCGCGGATCCATCCACTTCTCTGGGGAGTTGCACGGTGACGGAAAACTGAAGAGACCCGTTGCCCGGGATATAGGGTGTCGGGGCAATGTTAAGGCCGACAATTTTGAGCTCGGGCTCGGGCCTGGGAATGCGGGGCGGCTTCACTTTCGAGAGGCTGTCTGCAGGGAAGGATGCCGTCAGGCAACCACATAGGGCAAAAAACCCGAGCAGAAGTCTCATGCGATGGAACTTTTTTGACGTTTTCAACAAAGACACCGAACCATGCTTTCATGAGTGGGAGGCGTCGCGTGCGGCGCGATGCACTCAACCGCACCCTTAGGGGGATAACATAGCGTTCCTGGACTGTCAACGAAGCGTCGATAACGAACCAGCGATTGCCGTTCGTCGACGCCTTCGGTAAGATGTCCGGTCATTTTACGCATCGCGTGTGAGGAACTGCGTGGGCCGTCATTTGCACTTCGATTGTTTCTCGGGAGTTAGTGGAGACATGGTCCTGGGCGCATTGGTGAGCGCAGGCTTACCATGGACCGACTTGGTCAAGGGCCTCAAAGGGCTCAAGCTCACCGGCTACACATTGCGGAAGCGCGAGGTGCATCGTGGCGCGCTCCCGGCGATAAAAGTCGATGTGATCATTCAGCAAGGGTTCCAACGGCCGCTGCCCCTCTCCCGCATCCGCAAGATCCTTGTCGACAGTCTGTTGCCCGGTCCGGTCAAGGAACGTAGCCGGTTGGTCTTTGATCGACTGGCTGAAGCCGAAAGCCTGGCCCATCGAGTCAATGTGAAGGATGTTCACTTTCATGAAGTCGGGGTGATGGATTCGTTTATCGATGTCGTCGGAGGCGTGCTGGGGTGCTATCTCTTGAACGCCACCAGAGTCACATCGTCCCCGATCAATGTAGGGGCCGGCTCGATTCAAACCTCGCACGGGCTGTTACCGGTTCCAGGACCGGCCGTGGCGGCGTTGGCGAAGGGAATTCCGATCTACGCCGAAGGTCCGCGCTGTGAGCTCGCCACCCCCACCGGGGTGGCGTTGCTTCGGACATTGGCGTCGGAATTCGGCCCGATGCCGACCATGAAGAGTACGGCCGTGGGCTACGGAGCCGGCGATCGAGAGCCAGACGGGTGGTCGAATGCCTTGCGCCTGTTTCTAGAGGACGAGCCCGCGTCGGTGACGGATCAGACCGACCGGATGATACAGATTGACACGAATCTCGACGATCTGAGCCCACAGACCTACGAATACATCATGGAACAACTCTTTCAGGTCGGCGCCGTCGATGTTGTGCTGGCTCCCGTGGTCATGAAGAAAAGCCGGCCAGGAATCGTGCTGAGCTGCCTGGCCGCTGAGGGCCGGACGAATGCCGTGCTCGAAGTTCTCTTCCAGGAAACGACCACGCTCGGAGTGCGCCTTCATGAGGTCCGCCGACGGGTCCTTCTCCGACGATTCGTTCCTGTGACAACCCAAGGCGGAGTCGTTCGCATGAAAGTCGCCGAGGTCGGCGCCGGATGGGAAAAAACAGCTCCCGAATATGAGGATTGCAAGGCCATCGCGCAACGAACCGGCCGCCCCCTCAAGACAGTGATGGAGGAAGCGCTGATGGCCTATCGACGAGGACTCAAAAAGAAGCGACTCACAACCGCGCGAGGCCGGGCATGACTGTTGTGTATTACGTCCTCCTCTTTGTCGTTTCCGTCGCGGTCACGCTGGGTGGGTGCGCGCTCTTTACCAACGCCATTGAATGGCTGGGCAAGCGGCGTGGCATCTCCGAGGGGGCCGTCGGTAGTGTCTTTGCCGCAATCGGCACAACCCTGCCTGAGACCTCGATCCCGATCATTGCGATTTTCTTCGGCGACAGCCGTGAAGAAGTCGAGGTCGGATTGGGCGCCATCTTGGGCGCGCCGTTCATGCTCAGCACACTGGTGCTGCCCATCCTGGCCGTGCTTCTGCTGCTCTATGCGCGAGCCGGCAAACGGACCGCCCGATTTCATCTCAACTATCGTGAAGTGCTGACAGACCTCACGTTTTTCATGATCGGGTATTTTATCGCCTTGGGATGCGCCTTCGTGCCCTCCAAACTGATGCACCTCATCGCGGCGGGTGTGTTGATCTGCTTGTACATCTACTACATGAAGCTCAAATTCTCCCCGGCTGAGGGGGAAGAAGGGGGTGAGCTGGAGCCGTTGATTTTCGACAAGCACGCGGCCACGCCCTCCTATGCGATGATCGGATTTCAAGCCCTCTTGGGGTTGGGTGGATTGATCATGGGCGCCCATTTGTTTGTCATGGCCGCGGAATCGATGGCCGGCTTGTTCGCCATGTCGCCGTTGATTTTGGCGTTGCTTATCGCGCCGCTCGCCACAGAGCTACCGGAGATGTCCAATAGCTTTCTCTGGCTCTATCGCAAGAAAGACCGGCTCGCCGTGGCCAATGTCACGGGCGCCATGGTCTTTCAAGGCACCTTCCCGGTTGCTCTGGGCTTGATCGGAACTGAATGGGTGATTGCGCCGTCGGCATTGACCACTATGATCTTAGCCGTGCAGGCCGTGGGACTCTGCCTGCTGCAGATTCTGATCGGCGGTCGATGGCGGCCGTGGCTGCTCGCCGCCGGAGCTGTATTCTATATCGGCTATACGGTGCATCTCTATGCCAACTGAACCACGGTCGCCTCGCACACGTTCCTCATCCCCTCACCTCCCCTTGTTGGGAATTACGATGGGAGACCCGGCCGGCATCGGCCCGGAAGTCATTGCCAAGACGCTGGCAGGTGCTCACTTGCGCAACGTCTGTCGATCGGTCGTCATCGGATCGCTTCCCGTCATGGAGCGAACGATCAAGGCCCTGAAGCTCAAGCTGAAGGTCGTCCACGTTCACGGTCATGAACCGACGGCGCCGCGGAGAGGAACGGTGGCTGTGCTGGATCCGCTGGAAACACCGCTGCGAACGTTCAAGCCAGGAATCGCCTCGGCGGAGACTGGAGCCGCTTCAGTCGCCTTCATCGAAAAGGCCGTTGAACTGGCGCAGATCGGCTGTATCGACGGAATGGTGACGGCGCCCATCAACAAGGAAGCCATCAATATGGCCGGCTGTCGGTACCCGGGCCATACCGAGTTGTTGGCTGACCTCACCCACGCGACCGAGTCAGGCATGATGATCGTGGGCGGGCCGCTGCGCATCATGTTCGTCACGACACACGTCGCGATCAGAGATCTCGCGGCGCGGCTCACCCAAGCCCAGATTGAACGAGCGATCCGCTTGGCCCAATTGGCGCTGACGACGCTGTTCGGGATCAAACGCCCCAAAATAGGAGTAGCGGCCCTCAATCCCCATGCCGGCGAACATGGATTATTCGGTGATGAAGAAGCGCGGGTTATCCTCCCGGCGGCACGTGCCGCGCAAAAACGGGGAATCCTGGCCAGTGATCCCTTGCCGGCTGATACATTGTTTGGGAAGGCCGCGAAGGGGGCATTTGACGGCGTCGTCGCCCTCTACCACGATCAGGGCCTCATTCCCCTCAAGCTTGTCGCCTTCGGCACCTGCGTCAATCTCACCGTGGGCTTGCCGATCATTCGTACGTCAGTGGATCATGGAACAGCCTTTGATATCGTCGGCAAAGGCGTCGCGGATCCCGGCAGTCTGATTGAGGCCGTCAAGTTGGCTTCCAAGATCGCGCAGCATAGAATGGCCGCGATTCCGACCAAGAAGGGACGAGCCAAACATGTCGCCTGATCCTTCAAAGGGCCTGAGCGTGATTCGGCAGCAGATGACGGAATTGGAGACGCTCGAGAAGCAGACGCTTCAAGACCTGAACACCGTCGCCGGGACAGAACGCATAGTAAAATGGAAAGCCCGCACCGTCGCGCTTCTTACCGAGAGCGTGGGCCATCGGGAAGGGCAAACCTTCGCGAGCGTTCAACCCGGGCCGTCGTTCACACACGACTTGGTTGAAGAGTTTACGGATCTTGTGGAATGCTATCGCACGCCGCTGCGTGTATTGGCCAAGCAATTGGCCCAGCCCCCCCCAACTCGGAGTTGAGGGTGGACTCTTCTCTCCCCCCCGCCGCGATCAAACGCCTCGGGCAGAATTTTCTCATCGACCCCAACATTGTCCGCAAGATCGTCACGCTGGCCGAACTCACGCCGACCAATGCCGTTTTGGAAATCGGACCAGGGCGCGGCATCCTGACCGACGCGCTGTGTCGTGCCGCCGGCCACGTGACGGCGATCGAAATCGATCCTCGGCTCCATGCCTACCTGGCTGAGCGACGGCCCCGGTTTTCAAATCTCACGCTCGTCCTTGACGATGCGATGACTTCGCCCATCGAGCACCTTCCAATCGGCACCATCGTCGTCGCCAATCTTCCATACTATTTGTCGACCCCGCTCCTCTTCCGGCTTCTCGATCAACGCGACCGTTTTGCCCGCATGGTGCTGATGCTGCAAAACGAAGTCGCCGACCGACTCGTGGCGAAGCCGGGAAGCTCTGACTACGGTGTCCTTTCCGTCATGGCTCAATACGCGGCGGACATTGGCAAATCGTTCAAGGTCTCCGCGCAATGTTTCCGCCCTCGGCCGGAAGTCGGCTCCGCTGTGGTTCTGCTGAAGACCAAGCATCAGAGAGCACTGAACCAGGAGGACAATCACAAATTCGCCGCACTGGTGAAAGCGGCCTTCGCCCACCGCCGCAAAACGCTGATCAATTCGCTGAAAGATGAAGGGTACGAACCAACGCTGGTGACAGCGGCGTTGGATTCCTTCAATATTTCTCACTCCACCCGCGCGGAGACCCTTTCCATCGAGCAGTTTATCGAGCTGACTCGCCGAATAGAGAGGCCGAGCGCCTCAAACCTTCATCAATAACAACCGCCGGCAATGAGGCAGGCCGATGGCAGACGAGGCTCGAATCGCTCGGAGATCGGGTTGCACCCGAATCAGCGATGATTAGGAAACCGGCGGCGGCGTGCTATGTGGGGCGCATGTGGATCTTGAAAATGACGCGGCGACTCTTATCGCGGTCCGGCTGTCCGGCATCATTGCGGAGAAGGTTCTGTTTTCCACGCCCGTTCGCGGTGGCTTTCTGCAAGAAGCACTCATAGGCCCAAGGAAGCTTCTCGCGGATCACTTCCAAGCTTTTGGCCAGTACCGCAAAAGAGCGCTCCTGACTGAGTCTTAGATTTCGTATATCGTCACCCAGATCGTCGGTGTAACCTTCGATCACAAAGGCTTCCACTTCTTGCTCTCCAGGCGTGCAGATGAGTGAGGCGTGGTGCGGCATGGCCTCGGACAAGAACGTGTCGGCGGCAGGGAGCAAGGTACTCTTCCCAAACTCAAAATTGATCGCCGTATCCGGCACCGTGATCGTGTGGATATTCGGCCTTGTGGCTTCCAGTGGCGGGTGAATGGGGTCACGTCTCGGCGTGATGTCCGTCGGTGTGCCACGGCTCTTGGCCGGATCGGCATTTCCCCCCTCGACGCGGGTCATATAGGCCACGAGCAAGAGAATGAAGATAACGGCGAGCGAGGTCATGAGATCGGCAACCCCGCTTGTCACCACGGCGGAGCCGTCGCGCGAGTCCTGTGCGAACATCGACTTCATCTCCTTCATTCTCTCCGTCCCCGTTCAGGTAGCTGAGATGGGTTTCCTGAATGGCGATCTTTAGACGCCACACGCGCAGGTTCTGTCGTTACCGTGGTCGTGTTTCTGAGATCCTGAAACATCGTTTCGATCTCGGCTTGAGACAGCTGCACCGGGGAGGCGCGCTCCTTCATCGAGCGGTTGAGAGCGTGAATGGCTTCCAGCAGGGGATTCATCATGGGTCTTAATGCCCGCTGGACCTCATGGCCGATCTCGACGGGCAAATCATCGAGCTTCATCGGTGAATGTTTGGAATTCAAAGCCGTGAGCGCCTTGGAGGCGGAGTTCAGAGCTTCGACGGTTGAGCCGAGGCGCTGCTGCACGACCTCTACCAGCTGATGCGCGGTGTCGTGTCGGATGGGAGCGACGAGGGCCGCCGGAGATCCGTTCGATGATGGTGCCCCCGGGGAATGTTGGTCCGTCGCCCTCTGCGGAAACATTTCGTCCAGGAGGGAAATGCACTCCCGGTGTCGGTTGTCCAACCGATGCCAGAAAGAATGTTCGAGGAGGGTGAACGCATTGGCGCATGCCAAACCGACGATGGATGTCACAAACTTTCCTGAGAGGCCGTTGATCAGGCCTTGGATGCCATCGATCTCCGACCCGTTCGCATGGAGCTTGCTGAGGCCGATCAAGATGGCCAGGAAGGTGAACATCAATCCCATGCCCGTCATGAAGGCGGGAAGTTGTCGGTAAAATCGGACGTTGAGATGGGCGGCGCAGAGAGATTCGAACGAGAAAAACTCACTTGCCGCGCGCTGACTATGGACGGTCGGCTCAAGGAACCAGGCGGGCTGCTCTACCGCGAGGGTCTTGCGGTATGAAAACCAATCTCTGGCAAAATCCTGTTCCGACCGTACCGCGCGATCCAATGCGTGCAGATCGTCAAGATCGCGTCGCGTTTCTGACGACACATCAAGACGCGCTCGTTTTTTTGCCAACGCCGGGATAACCAGCCAATCCTTCGACACCTGTTGCCGTGCCAGCACCAGAGGCGCGACAGACGAGTGAAAGCGCGCCAGCGTCCCTTGGATTTGCAACAACCCCCTGAGAAGCACTGCGCCATGCCAGATGCACAGGGTCAAGATCCCCGCAGCGCCGATCCAGCTAAGGGCGGGACTCTGGAGCCCACCGACGACCGTGACATCGCGAGTGAGCCATTCCCAAAGAGCGGTGAGCTGATCCACTTCATCCATCAGGCAAACCTCGCCGGGGCCTGCGCGCCGTTCTCAGCAACAGCAACGCTCGGTCGTTTCTCTCAATTTCTGTGCCAAAGATAAATGCGAGAAATGGCCGCGTATCCTTGCATGGTTGGGATAACGCCATGACAGGAGGGAAGTTCTTGCCGAGAGGGCGGCAAGTTCTGTAGCGCTCACGGAAGCACGGTGGCCGTCACAAAACTCTTCGTTGCTTTTGAGGCATGGGAACTTGGTGTATGCTCACCCCTCGTTGACGACTGGGAAAGAGGGCAACGTTATGCACTTTGTCCGAATCGGAAACCGTGCGTTCAATCTGGATCTGATCTCTCACTGCGAGGTACAGGTCTGGCATGATGCGATGTCGGTCAAGATCTATATGACAGGGGCAGCCAATAACACGCCGGTGGTCCTGAACGAGGAGGAAGCCAAACAGTTGTGGAAGTACATCGAATACGTCGCGGAGAAGCCGGTCTGATTCGGCCGATGTTCGAAGACCGCGCGCGGTCATCTTCGCCGAGCTGTTCAGGCGATATCGCTCAGTCGATTGAGAGGGGGTGTTCGTGTTATGGTTTAGGTGATGTAATCGGTGCGCCCGTGGACAAACCCGCTGCATGGGAGCGATTCACATGAGTCGGAAAAGAGTGCTCGGTCGACTTGGCGGTGTTCTGTGCGTCGTGCTCTCGATGACAGGATGCGCAAGCGAATTCTCCGTCCTCAGCGCATCGGGTGAGCCGCTCTTGATTTCGCGTCGAGGTTACTCACCAAGTGAATGCACTGAGAAGGTAAAGGACGACGCCGTCCGCATGGGTGTCACCTTGCGATATATTCACATTCGTGGCACCGCCGTCGGCCGTTCGATGCTCTGGCCCTTCGAAGCGGGGTATGCCTGTGAGGCCGCGATCGGCCCAGAACAGGGTCCCATCGGCTCGTACCCGGGCCGTCCTCGCGTCCGCGGTTTGTGATCGAATCTCTCGCCGTATCTTTTCTTCGCTTCAGTCATTCGACGACAACGGAAGAACCGATTGCGCCGGCGCGCGTATTCCTGCGCGATACTTCGGTAAATCACTTGTTGAATCAGTGTCTTTAGCTATACTTATCTCATGCGTAAAAAGGGGTAGTTGGCTAGACGACCGGCTTACGCCCGGAGCGCGATGATCAAGATCTTACTAGTCGAAGACAACGACGTCGATGCGCGCCTCACTCAAGATATTCTGGCGGAATGGGGCATGGAAGAATTCGATATCATCCATGTGACCCGTCTGAGTGACGCGGTCACGCACCTGGCTCGCGCGCGTTTTGACGCCGTTCTTCTCGACCTGTCGCTTCCCGACGGGTACGGGCTCTCGACCGTGCGTCAAATGCACGCCGCGAATCCGACAATCGCCATCATCGTGCTGAGTGGGCTCAATGACCAAACGCTTGCGTTACAAGCTGTTCAGAATGGGGCGCAGGATTACCTCGTCAAGGGACAGGGGCAGTCGGAGCTGTTGGCTCGCTCAATCCGCTATGCCATCGAGCGAAAACGGGCTGAAGAGCGGCTGACCTACCAGGCCCAATATGATCAGCTGACAGGCCTTGTGAATCGCACATTGTTTCGTGATCGCCTTATCCAAGCCATGGCGCGTAGTAAACGGCTCCAACAGCCTCTCGGTCTCATGCTGCTCGATCTGGATCAATTCAAACCCGTGAACGATACCATGGGTCACAATGTCGGTGATCAGCTGTTAAAGTCCGTCGCTGAGCGGCTTCAAGAATGTGTGCGCGAAGTGGACACGGTCGCCCGCATGGGCGGAGATGAGTTCACGATTATCCTTGAAGGCTTGACGTGCGAAGAGGATATCACGCTTGTCGCGCAGCGAATCACCACGTCATTGGCGGAACCGTTCCACCTTGGGGAACACAAGGCGGTGATCGGCGTCAGTATCGGCATTACCGTCTATCCGACCGATGACCACGAAGTCGATGAGCTGTTGAAGCATGCCGATGCCGCCATGTATCGGGCCAAACAACAAGGGGGAAGTTCTTTTCAGTTTCACATTCCCGCCGATTCGCCTTCCTCGCCCGCGTAAGCCCACATTCATCGACCCTTCGGCAGAGCTCGAGGCTGCTCTCACCGACCGATCTGAGCCAGTGGTTGATCGGTGATTGAATAGGCGCCGATCAGATTCAGTTCGAGTCGATTCATCGTGGGAAGCGTCGCCGGCGCCGGGTTGGGATGTGAATCGGGCGTCAGGAGAATCCCCCAGTGCTGGTTGTTCCGGCAGACATTATCGACAATGAGCCCTTCGGCCTGTTGGAACAAGAGCATGCCGCTCAGCATATTGTCTTCACAGAGATTCCGCACCAGTTCCGGACGGCTGCCCGGGTCTCGGACGGCGATGCCGAAATGGTGATTCTCGACGCAACGATTATCGGCCACCCGAGGTTGAGCGCCGGCAAACACGAAAATGCCGGACTCCCGATTGCGGCACACTTCATTGTCGGTGAAGGCGACCCGACATTCAGGGCCATACAACACGACGCCCGACAAAATTCCTTCCATCGCTCGGCACTGCGTGATGATGCAGGTGGAGTTGAGGATGTTGAGCGCCGAATGTTGATCGCTACCGACATAGCGGAACGTGATGCCGGTAATCCACCCTTCCGGCACCTCTTGTAGATACAACGGCCCGCTACGCCGGGAGAAGATTTGGACGCGATCTCGCCCGGCGCCGACTAACCGCACCGGTCGCTGAGTGATCACAAGCTTATCCTCATAGATCCCGGGACGGACATAGACTTGGTCGGATTCACCGGCATCCTTCAGCGCGGCACTGGGAATCGGATAACAGCGAGGATCAACGGGATCGACAACCAATGTTCGTCCACCCAAGGGGTTGGCCGGAATGTCCTCTTCGCTCACCATGTCCCCTTCGCGAGATGGAGATTGATTCTTGATGGAGTTAGCGCGAGCGGAAAATCATTTGCGCGACAAGTAAGAGACCTGAACCACATTGTACGAAACTGTGTCTTCATTCACACGCCTTTGAAACCCCCTCGAGGCGAACGGCTTGGGTGATCGGGAAAAATCTTGTTTTTTCAACGTTTCTCGTTCGTGGATGGTTAGGGGTCTGGCATACCGATTGCGTAGATAAGCCCCTTGTCTGCAGTATGAGACGAGGGAGGCCTGGCATGCACCAGAAATGTATTGGAATTCTCCTGCTCCTAGTCATGTTCTTCTCGGTTGGCCCGTCCCTCGCTGCCCCCACTCAGCGGCAAGATACGACCCGTCGATTATACGATCGCATCATGGATGAATTTAAGCACCGCGACTATAAAGCAGCTATGGCAGGTTTCCAACTTTTCGTCGAGCTGCACAGCGAGTCCGCCTTGGCAGCCAACGCGCAATATTGGATCGGCGAATGCCAATATCGGATGGGGCGATATCGAGACGCCCTCAAGTCATTCTATGATGTCGTATCAAATTACCCGCTCAGCCCGAAATCGGCGGCTTCCACGTTGAAGCTCGGTCAGACGTACACGAAACTGGGTGATTATGAGACGGCGCGGCTGATGTTCGACCGAGTCGTGGACCAATACCCGGATAGCTCGGAGGCAGAAGTCGCTCGCAAAGCTATCGAGCCGACCTCAAGTCCCGAAGACCCGGCGAATCCATCGCCGTAGCAATCCGCGCGTTTGCTTGGCGCGACTCGCCTTCCGTCACTCCTCTGCAGTGATCCCCAATCGAGCGGTCAGATCAGGCAATGTGTGGTGCTTCTTGGGCTGCAACCTGGTCAGTTTGATCCCCGCCGCGTCGAGCACCGACTCGATGACCTGCTGCCGATCGTCATGATGAGGATGGGAAGATCGCTCGATTTGCACCACCCATTCAACGCGGCACGACCCGGGATGGACTAAGGCAAAATCGACTCGCTTGAGTGCAATCTCCCTCAAAAGATCGGAACGCACCTTTGCCTCCGCCTCAACGTCGACAAAGGACCAGAGCGGCACCTGACTGAAGACGAGGTAGCGTTCTTGGACAGCCATTTGCAGGAGGCTATACAACGCGATTTCTTCTTCCTCAAGCAATCGGGTAGACTCGATCGTGACGCCGGAAGGAACGGCAAACGGGGTTGTCCGCTTCTTTCTCCGTCGTGTCCTCCTCAGATAACGCCAAAGCATGATGATCCCCGCGATGACCGCCCCGACCAGAAGAAGTTTCATTTCTTTTTGCGTCCGCCTTTACACAATCGTAGCCGTTCATACCACTGCGGGCCGCTTGGGACGATGCAACCCAATAATCTCGGGAATGCCGCCCCTGTCACCGACGGCACGTTCCCGCATTGTTCCGTCACGGTCTGATAGGCCAGAACGGCAAACGCCACCGATTCCAGCGCCTTACTGTCCCACCCGTGAGACTCAAATGACGTGACCGGCACCGGAGCGAAAATGTCCGTTAAATGTCCCATGATCGCCCGGTTCCGAACCCCGCCCCCCCCCACGATCACGTCATCGATTCCTCCCTTGATCCACCGCCTGGCCGTCCCGACCGCTTCGGCGGTCCAGCGGCTACACGTCGCCAGAAGATCTTCAACCGATAACCGACGCGTGTGTTGCCAATTGAGCAGTTCGTCCAACATCTTCGCTCCGAAGGCTTCTCGGCCGGTCGATTTTGGCGGCGCCTGAGACAGATACGGATGGGCGAGAAGTTTGGCGAGCAATCGTGAATCAACTTGGCCTTTGGCCGCCAAACGCCCTTCGCGGTCCATCGAGGCCCGCCCATTCGTGATGCGAGACATGAGCCCATCGAGCACCATATTTGCCGGACCCGTGTCAAACGCGGCAAGCTCCGCGGAGCTTGATCCCCGGGGAAGATAGGTCACGTTGCTGATGCCCCCGAGATTCACGATCAGCCTCGCGCGGCGCGGGTGGCGAAACAGCAACGCATGCGCCCCCGGCGTCAGCGGCGCTCCCTGCCCGCCGGCCGCGATATCGCGCGGACGAAAATCGGCCACTGTCGTAATCCCGGTACGTTCAGCGATGACGGCCGGCTCGGCGATTTGCAGTGTCGAACGGATGGCGCCGACGCCGGTATCTTTGATGCCATGCGGCAGATGGTGCACGGTTTGGCCATGAGATCCGATCAGATCCACGTCCTCCGGCGACCATTGAGCCGACCGAATGACTCCTAAGGCGGCGTCGGCGAACCATTCACCTAAGAGCGCATTCAGATGGCAAATATCCGTCACCGTTCCGGATACCGAGGCTGAGAGAATGCGTTGCTGCAACGAGCGCGGATAGGAAAGCGAATGAAACGCGACCATCTCGACGTTGAGACCGGTTTTCTGGCGGATGATGGTCACCAGGGCGGCGTCGACTCCGTCGGCCGAGGTTCCTGACATCAATCCAACGACGTTCATCTCCGATATCCTTTCACAATCGCGCAACTACCGAGCGGCTTACGAGGGTCCTACGCTAATCGATCTTTCGTGTACGGTCAAGGAGACGAATGGACAGGGCCTATGAGCGGTAGGGCCTCAGGACGTCGTTGACACCGCCATAGGCGGATGGTACCGTCCCCGCCGATGTTTCCTGTCAATCATGTACGGAAAGCGCCTGCCTTCGTTCTCTTCGTCCTGCTAGTCGGTTTCTTCCCCCTTTTCAGCACCATGACGGAGGCCCGCGACCCGATTCCTATCGTGGTCACGATTCCCGTCCTGAAAGATTTGGCGGAGCAAGTCGGCGGCCCCCACGTCCGAGTCACATCGTTATTGAGCGGCTATGAAAACGAGCATACTTATTCACCCAAGCCCACCGATCTGATCGCCGTCCGGAAGGCCAGACTGTTGTTGGAGATCGGCATGGGACTGGAGGTGTGGGTTTCATCCCTGGTGAAGAATGCGGGAGGGCGATCGTTGCGCGTGATCACAACCTCTCACGGAGTGGAGCTGATTCGAGATGAGACTGAGGATTCCGACGGGGCGCATCACAAAGACACTCACGGAAATCCCCATATTTGGCTGGATCCTGAGAATGTGGCCATCATGCTGCGCCACATCACCGACGCCCTCATCGAAGTGGATCCAGGTCATGCGGCTGAATTCGAACGTAACCACGCGGCCTACCTCCGACAGCTGAGTCAGTTGCAACAGGAACTGTCCGCGCGTACGCAGCGGCTCTCCGACCGACGTTTCATCGCCCATCATCCGGCGTGGCCGTATTTGGCGAAGCGATTCAACCTTGACATTGTCGGCACCATCCATCTGCAGTCCGGCACGGAACCATCCGCCCTCCATCTGCAATCGCTCATCCAGAAGATGAGGCGGGACAATATCAAAGTCGTCGCATCCGAAGTCCAGCTGAGTCAGCGCATCCCGGAACTCCTCGCAAGAGAGACCAAGGCCCGCATCGTCGTGTTGACGACCCTGCCCGGCGGGCTGGCTGGAACGGCAACCTACCTCGACATGCTACGCTACAATGTGCTCCAATTGGCCGTCGCATTGGAAACGACCTCGTAGTCGTTTCCATCACGACCACTGAAAGGAGCGGCAGATTCCGTGTCTGATCCCCGCGAGCCGATCATCCGCTTTGACCATGCCTCCTTTGGATTTCCTGGGCTCATCGCGCTCAAGGACATTTCGCTGGATATTTATGAAGGTGAGTTCGTCGGGGTCATCGGCCCAAACGGATCAGGCAAAACAACGTTGTGTCGCGCCGTACTGGGCCTCCTCGCTCCCGTGGAAGGACATCTCCATATCTTCGACTGTGCCTGCGACGAACTCCGCTGCCACCATCGCGCGAAGATCGGCTACCTCCCGCAGAAAGGGGTCGTCGATCGGAACTTTCCGGTGACGGTCCTCGAAACCGTGATGATGGGCCGTTATGGAGCGCTGGGCCTGTTCAAGCGGCCTGGAAGGAAGGACCGAGACATCGCCCTGGAGGCCCTCGCGCAGGTCGGCATGGATTCTCATAGGGATGATGCCCTTGGGCAACTGTCCGGTGGTCAACAACAGCGCGTCTTTATTGCGAGGGCCCTCGCACAGCAGCCCAAGGTCTTACTATTGGATGAGCCGACAACCGGTCTGGATATGACCGCTCAACACAATCTCATCGAGCTCGTGCAACAGCTGCATGACGAACTCAAATTGACCGTCCTCTTGATTACTCATGATATTAATATGATTCGTTCGCGGGTCAATCGATTGGTTCTTCTCAAAACCAGACTCTTCGCCGCCGCCCCCCCCACAGAGGTCCTCAAGCCGGAGATTCTTCACCAGGTATACGGCAAAGACTTGGTGATTACGGAGAAAGATCTCGTCATCGTCGAAGATTACCACCATCACCATTAAGAACGGACTTCAGGAAATGTTGGACCTCCTCGCCTACGATTTCATGCAACGTTCCCTCCTCGCCGCCGCGATGGTCGGGGGGCTCTGCTCCGTCATCGGGGTGTTCGTCGTCCTGCGGGGACTGGCGTTCGTGGGAGCAGGGACGTCCCACGCGGCGTTTGCAGGTGTGGCACTCGGCTACTTAATAGGATGGCCGCCCTTGTTGCTGGCCATTGTGTTCGGCCTTGCGACGGTCTGGATTACCGGCTGGGTCGAAGAACGTGGCAGGATGAAACTGGATGTTTCGATCGGCATTCTCTATACCACGACGATGGCACTGGGTATTCTCTTCATTGGGTTGATGAAAAGCTACAACGCCGAGGTATATGGATACTTATTCGGCAGCGTTCTCTCGGTCACCCCTGAGGAACTGAGTATCATCGGCGCATTGACCGTCCTCGTGTTAGGCCTCCTGCTGCTGTTCTCGAAAGAACTCTATTTCATCGCCTTCGACCAAGAGATGGCCGAAGCGTCCGGCATACCCGCGCGCCAGGTCTTTTTTCTCCTCTTGACGTTGGTCGCCTTGACGGTGGTGGTCTCCCTCAAAACGGTCGGCGCCATCTTGGTATTTGCCATGATCCTGATTCCGGCCTCGACCGCCTACCAACTCACGCATAGCCTTGCAACACTGACTCTGTACTCCGCAACGATCGGGATATTCACCTCGATTGCCGGTGTCTTGATTTCCGCGCTGTGGGATGTGCCTTCAGGGCCGGCCATCGTGCTCTTAGCTACCACTATATTTTTCATCGCGGTCTTCTTCTCGCCAAAACGCGTGAGGCGCACCAGGCTCGTTCATACGCATTAGGCGGCTTGCCTCGTTCGTCCCTCCTTGCCGCTCCTCCTTTGCACATCCCCAGCTCAAAAGGTATGCCGGACACCGAAGAGCAAACCCATGGTGGAAGCATCACCACCCGATGGATGGTTCCGTTTCCAGACCGCCTCGACATTGAACATCATGCCGCTTGGGGCGTTCGGGAACCAGTTGGTGGCGGCATAGTCGAGACCGCCGCCGAGCCGCCAGGCGAACGTATCCGAGACGTTCTTTGTGTTGATGTTGACCCCGATCCCGGTGGTCAGATAGGGAATGAGGTTCCCAAAATGTCCGGGGCGATACTCTAAGTTAACGGGCAGAAGCGTGACCGTATTGACTGATCCGGTTCCCGGGTCAACCCCATGATTTTGCCATTCGAGCATCATTCCGACACGGAACCATCTGTTGAGCCCGTACATGCCTTGGAAATTGAGGAGCGGCCCAACGGTCGATAGGCCTGAACTTTGGGTGGTGAAACTCGGCCCCACTCGAAACCCGGCGGTGATTTTACCCTCTTCTGCCATCCCTTCGTGAACCCAGCTCAAATCGGTGGTTTTGGCGGCACCGATCGCGAGGCCGGGCATCTTCCCTTCATCCTCCATTGGTCCGTGGACCCAGATCAAATTGGCGGCTTCGGCGGTCCCGGTCATGAGGCTGAAGACGAGAGCGACAACGGCCAAGTGGTGGCTGATCCTATGCATAACCCCTCCTGTGTGGCAAAACATTCTGGACGGTGCACTGTAACTGAGCCCCCATTCCGCTTGCAATCGTGCGGAAGGATTCTTGAGCATGCGCCAACCGACTTCGTGATACCCTCGGCACTCACGGCCTAGATCTTCTTCTGAAACCAAAGTTTCTTCTGGTTCATCGACAGCAAGTCAGTTCGTGCATGACGGGGCTGAAGTGTGCGATCATACTGAATCAGCGCTGCGCCTGGTCATCTCACCGTAGGAGAGGGAGGTCATTCATGCGTAAGGGGTCGTTCAAAGCGCGATCGATCGGAGTACTGCTCGCTGTCTCCACTATCCTATTTGCACTTCCATCACCCGTTCCGGCCGAAGAGTTCGGCGGGACTGAACCGGGCCAATGGATGCTCGGCTTTCGTGTGGGTTTCGCTCCTCTGACTCAACAGCTCTCGGACAATACCTCAACATCGATCGGCCCCCTGGTCAATTTTCAAGGGCTGTATAGCCTCAATACGTGGCTTTTGGTCGGAATGATGCTTGAGTGGGAGCGACATGGTGTGAGCCTGGAGAGGCCGGAGGCGGATCTCGGCCATCAAGACACCGTATCGGTGCTGCCGACCCTGGAAATACGACCGGTCAAATTAGGCCAGGTTATCCCCTATGTGAATATGAGCTTTGGCGTGAATGTGAACAGTTTCGGCGAGGATACGGCTGGTCGCATCAGCCCGAGCAATACCTTTGCCTGGCGACTCGGGTGGGGAGCGGACTACAAGCTCAGTGAACGGTTCGCGCTCAATGCAGAATGGGCGTACAAACGAAACGACGGCCATACGACCGGCACCGGCGGACGGAACGATGACTGGAATGCATCCTCGTTTGGCTTTCTATTCGGAGGAAAGATGTTCTTCTAGACACATGCCAGCTCAAGCGTGAGAGGTTACACCACTCATACTTGGCGAGGGTACCAACCCTGTCGTTGAAGGATACCGGCTCACTATCAATACGGGTTTGGCGATAAAACACCGTCGTCACAACGTGTCTCATAATCATTCCCCCGCTTGAGGGTTTGGCACGTTTGCCCCAATGGGCCTTTTTGCACGGGGCCAACAATCTCCGGACATCCGAGTGTTTTCTGAGTCATCCAAGAACACTCAACTCCCCTTCCAGGAACCTGACTGTGCGGATTCCCATTTTTGTCATGAGTGGCAGGAAAACACCCGGCGGTTGTGGCGGACAAGAGGAAAAGTACTAAATTAAGGATGCGCATACTCGGCATCACTCCATGCGGGCTTGCTTGCTTCGACTCCACACCAGCCCTATCTGTTCTTTCGAGCTGAAGCCTAGTTTTTCATAAAAACCCGGTCGTCGGGTGCAAAGCCAAAAGAGCTCCACCCGCTCGAGTCGTGGATGCTTCAGGATGCGTTGAACGATCTCGGTTCCCACGCCTTGTCCCTGATATGCCCTGTCGACGATCACATCCCAGATCGTTGCGCGATAGATAAAGTCGGTGAGGACTCGACCGAACCCGATGAGACGCTCCCCATCCCAAGCACAGAGCGTCAAATCTGTATGGAGGAGCATGGCCTTCGCGTCTTCGAGCGACCGGCCCTTGGCCCAGGGGGCTTGGTGGAATAGCCCAAGGAGCTGGGACGCGTCAGGGGGCTCGCATTGGGAGTAGGTGACAGCGGACTTGAGGGTTGGAGGCATCTTATACTAGAGTATCCCCCGAATGGTCTTGGAGTGTACGAGGAAACCGATGTCAACGCAAGTCCGAACCTGTCCAAAGTGCTTCCAGCTGATGTGGCTGAAGGCGGATGAGTACGAAGTGCTCGACGAGGAAACCGTTCGAGCGAAGTGCCCCCACTGTGGTAGCGCGGCTCGCTTCAAACTCGTCACTGTTGGAGCGAACGCGTTAGGGCCCAAGATGGGCCATTGATCGCGTCGCTGAGTTTTGATCGTCGTGTCGGAGGTGGACTGCCTCTGAAAAGCTCATGGCGAGCCGCTCAGAAGCCACCAGAACGGTATTACAGGCCTCCTCCCGCGCCATCCAATTCCGGCCGATTGCCGGGAAGTATCTTGTGCAATACGGCGCGGTATTCGTTGAGTCGCTTTTCGTCCATCCGCCCGGCCTCGATTTCTTGATCCCGCCGCATTCGCTCCAAGTGATCCAAGACGGAGAGCAATGGCTGAACGGCCCCAAGAAGGTTTCCGATTTCAAACGCTTCCAGCGATGACACGAAGGGTTCATTCAGAGCCTTGTACGGAGTCCCAGCGCTCTGGCTTCGAACACGAGATACGATGGTTTCATATCCCTCAACCGCCTCGAAGGAAGGTTTGACGGCCGATGGCACGGCGCTCAAGTGGACAATAGGCGGAAGTTTGGCGGCATAGGACTTGATGTGAGACGTCAATCCTCCCACGGCATCAAGGACTTCGCCGGTCAGCATCTATCCTCCGCAACATGGCTATCAGCGAGTGGTCCAGGTGACTTCTTCTCTCCAGGGAGGCCGAGCTGTTCGAGCGCAGACATCACTTTTCCCATATCGCTCGGCACCGACCTTGTGAAGTCCTCCGCCTGACCGGTCGCCGGATGGGTAAAGCCGAGGGTTCTGGCATGGAGCATGACCCGGGGAATCTCCACTCCATCGACCGTACAGACCTTCCGCCCGCCGTACGTGTGATCTCCCAGAATGGGATGTCCCAATGAAGTGAGGTGAACCCGAAGCTGATGCGTTCTCCCTGTTCGCGGGTACAGCAACACATGGGCCGCCACTTTGCCATACCGGCGGTCCACCACATACTCGGTCACGGATTCCTTGGGACTGGTCGTTCTCGATGAAAAGGTCTTGCGGTCTTTGACGTCTCGACCGATCGCCAGTTCGATCATTCCTCGGCCTTTCTTGGGCACGCCCCAGACCAATGCCTCATAGACGCGGGTGATGGTATGGAGCTTGAACTGCGCCGCGAGGGCACGATGGGCCGTATCAGTTTTGGCGATCACCATGACGCCGGACGTTTCCTTGTCCAGTCGATGCACGAGGCCGGGTCGCTCTTTCCCCCCGATGGCCGAAATCGATCCCCCCGACGTTTGGAAATGATGGAGCAGCGCGTTGACCAGCGTGCCGGTCCAATTCCCCGGGGCAGGATGCACAACGATGCCGGATGGTTTTTCCAACACCAGCAGGGATTCGTCTTCGAACAGGACTTCCAGCGGGATCGCCTCTCCCTTGATCGAGAGCGGCTCAGGCTTGGGGACATCCATGGTGATCCGATCGCCGGGCTTGATCTTGTGGCTCGGTTTCACGATCTGATCGTTGATGCGGATACGTCCCAGCTCGATCAGACGCTGCAACGCCGACCGCGAAATGTCTCGTTCTCGATTGACGAGAAAGAGGTCGAGTCGCTTGGGTTGCTCCCCGGATGTGACCAGAAACTCCGTAATCATGGATTTTACGCTACTGTGGAGGAGAGGCTGATTTCAAATGAGATGAAGCGGCTCAGAGCGTCGTATTGTCGTAGGGGCAGGCCAGCGACTGAACGTAGTGGGCCTGGCAAAGAGCGAGGGCGAGTCGGCCGCACTAGGCGTGGCCGGTCTTTCTTGTACGTTCCGCAATCTTTTTGCGGAGCCGAGCCTTTTCCAGGCTGACCTGCGCGTCTTTCACTTCGGACGGCAAGCCGCCCGCTTGAAGACGTCGCTCCGCTTCAGCGACTTTGGCGGTGGCCCGTTCCACATCAATGTCTTCGGCCTGCTCCGCAATTTCAGCCATGATGGTGACTTTGGTGGGGGTGACTTCGGCAAAGCCCCACAGCACGGCCATGGAATGCGTGTGATTATCAACACGGTACCGAAGTTCGCCGATGCGAAGGGTCGAGAGGAAATGACAGTGCCCCGGGAGCACGCCAAACTCTCCTTCAGACCCAGGGGCAATGACTTCATCCACCTGCTGACTCAGCAGCTGCTTCTCCGGCGTCACGACTTCTAAGAGAATCTTCCCCGCCATCTTCTTTCCTCAGTCTTCCTTCACCGCCAACAGGCGGGCAATCGAGCGCCCTCTACTGCGCGCGACATCTCACCCACCCACCTCTCGACGCGCCAAGACGCGTCGTTCCCCAGTGAGGTCTTTTGAGACCGCGCGTCGCGCGAGCAAGGAGGACGCTCGGTTCGCCCGACTACCTAAACTTTTACGCCCATCTTCTCGGCTTTCGCCAGAGCTTCTTCGATCGGGCCGACCATGTAGAACGCCTGCTCCGGCAGATGGTCATATTTGCCTTCCAGAATCTCCTTGAAACTGCGGACCGTATCTTTCAGCTTCACGTACTTGCCGGGAGCCCCAGTGAAGGCTTCGGCCACGTGGAACGGCTGCGAGAGGAAGCGCTGAATCTTTCTGGCGCGCGCCACGGCCATCTTATCGTCTTCCGACAATTCGTCCATACCAAGAATGGCGATGATATCTTGGAGGTCCTTGTAACGCTGGAGGACGGATTGTACGCCGCGCGCAATTTTGTAGTGCTCTTCCCCGATGACTTGCGGATCAAGAATACGCGACGTTGAGTCTAACGGATCGACGGCCGGATAGATGCCCAGCTCCGCTAACGACCGTGAGAGCACGGTGGTCGCGTCCAAGTGGGCAAACGCCGTGGCCGGCGCCGGATCGGTCAAGTCGTCGGCCGGCACATAGATCGCCTGCACCGATGTGATCGATCCACGCTTGGTCGAGGTAATACGCTCTTGTAACGCGCCCATTTCCGTCGAGAGATTCGGCTGATATCCGACGGCCGACGGCATGCGCCCGAGCAATGCGGAGACTTCGGAACCAGCCTGGGTGAATCGGAAGATATTGTCCACGAACAGCAGCACGTCCTGGTTTTCTTCGTCACGGAAGAATTCGGCGACGGCCAAGCCGGTCAACGCGACCCGAAGACGGGCTCCGGGCGGCTCGTTCATCTGGCCGTACACCAGCGCGGCTTTGGACTTCGAAAAGTCGTCCGGGTCGATGACCTTCGACTCCTGCATTTCGTGCCAGAGGTCGTTGCCTTCACGGGTCCGCTCGCCGACGCCGGCGAACACGGAGAAGCCGCCGTGGTGCAAGGCGATGTTGTTGATCAGTTCCATGATGATGACGGTCTTGCCGACACCGGCGCCGCCGAATAGTCCCACCTTGCCGCCTTTGCTGTACGGCTCAAGCAGATCGACCACCTTGATACCGGTCTCTAAAACTTCGGTCCTGGTTTCCTGGTCTTCCAGCTTCGGAGCGGGGCGGTGAATGGGATACGCCTTCTTTGCCTTGATCGGACCCCGCTCATCGACCGGCTCGCCGAGCACGTTGATGAGGCGTCCGAGGGTTTCCCGGCCGACCGGGACGGATATCGGGGCTCCGGTATCCTGCACATCCATTCCGCGCGTGAGACCATCGGTCGTGGACATCGCGATGCTGCGGACTCGGTTTTCGCCCAGGTGAGACGCAACCTCAAGAGTGATCCGAATGGCAGGGGTACCCGCCTCCTTGTTCTCTTCCTGGGTGACTTTGAGCGCATTGTAGATATTCGGCAGTCGGCCGGGAGGGAACTCGACGTCCACCACCGGTCCGATGACCTGGATGACTTTGCCTGTTGCAGCCACGGAATGCTCCTTTCGACGAAACGGGGTCGGCTATTTCAGCGCTTCGGCGCCGCCGACGATATCCATCAGTTCTTTCGTAATCGCAGCCTGTCTGGTCTTGTTGTAATACAGCGTGACTTTCTTGATGAGTTGGCCGGCGTTGCGCGTCGCCCCATCCATGGCGGCCATGCGGGCGCCGTGTTCAGCGGCCGCGGACTCCAATAAAATCCGGTACGCCTGTACCTGGAAATGTTTCGGCACCAAGGCGCTCAGCAGCGCCGCTTCATCCGGCTCGTACAGATAACTGCCGCTGGTCGGTCCTTCCGCTTGCGCGACACCGAACTCAACCTGCGCATCCACGGGGAACAGCTTTTCGATGATCACGCGTTGTTGAATGGCGGACTTAAATTCGTTGTACACGACGTACAGTTCGTCAAACGTGCCTTTCACGAAACCATCCGTCAGATCTCCGCCGATGTCGATCGCATGCTCGAAACTCAACTTATCGAAGATGCCGGTCCACTCTTGACGGATCGGCCAGTTCCGCCGTCGAAAATAGTCGCGGCCTTTGCGACCGATGAGGCTCAAATGGACTTGTACGCCTCGCGCTTCGCACTGCCGGACGAATTCCGAGCTTTTGCGAACGATGATGCCGTTGAAACCGCCGCACAACCCACGGTCGCTCGTGACGACGAGCACCTCGATCTTCCTTCCTTCGCGCTTCTGCAGAAGCGGATGAGAAGACCGGTTCACGCGCTGGCTCAGGTTACTCAGCACCCCGCGCATTTTATGGGCATAGGGCCGCGCGGCAAGAATGCGGTCTTGCGACCGCTTGAGTTTCGCCGCGGCCACCATCTTCATGGCCTTGGTGATCTTCTGGGTATTCTTAAACGCCGCGATCTTGCGGCGCAAACTTTGTAAGCTTGGCATGTATGTACTTCAGATCAATGGTCAATAGTCACTGGTCATTGTGACGGAGCAACTTGAAGCCGCCTTCATTCGCCCAATGACGAATGACCGCTGACCAATGACATGGCTTTACGCTTTCGCTCCGTACCCCATCTTCTGCTTGAAAGTCGTGATGATCTCTTTCACGCGACCGCCGACCTTGTCGTCGATCTTGCCGATGGTGGTGACTTCTTTTTTCAGCTCCGCGTGGTTCTGCTGGATATAGTGGAGCAGATCGCTCTCGAACTGCTGCACCTTGTCGACCGGCACATCGTCGAGGAAACCTTGCGTCCCGGCATAAATCGAGAGGACCTGGTCGGCCACCGGCATCGGTTTGTACTGCCCCTGCTTCAACAGCTCGACCATGCGGACGCCGCGAGCCAGCTGCATCTGCGTCGCCTTGTCGAGTTCGCTGCCGAACTGGGCGAACGCCGCCATTTCGCGATATTGCGCGAGGTCCAAACGGAGCGTACCGGCCACCTGCTTCATGGTTTTGATCTGCGCGGATCCTCCGACCCGGGAGACCGACAGACCGACATTGATCGCCGGGCGGATACCGGAGTAAAAGAGATCGCTGCCCAAATAGATCTGTCCGTCCGTGATTGAAATGACGTTCGTCGGGATGTAGGCCGACACGTCGCCGGCCTGGGTTTCGATAATCGGCAACGCCGTGAGACTGCCGCCGCCGAGCTTGTCGCTCAATTTTGCCGCGCGTTCGAGCAGGCGGGAGTGCAGATAAAAGACATCGCCCGGATAGGCTTCGCGGCCCGGCGGTCTGCGGAGCAACAAGGAGAGCTCACGATAGGCGACCGCGTGCTTGGATAGATCGTCATAGACAATCAACGCATGCTTGCCGTTGTCGCGGAAATACTCGCCGATCGCGGCGCCAGAAAATGGCGCCAGAAACTGCATCGGCGCAGGGTCGCTGGCGCTGGCCGAGACCACTATGCTGTATTCCATCGCATGGTTTTCTTCAAGGGTCTTGACGACGCGCGCGACGGTCGACCGCTTTTGGCCGATGGCGACGTAGATACAGAACACGTTCAGGCCCTTTTGATTGATGATCGTATCGACGGCGATTGCGGTCTTGCCGGTCTGACGATCGCCGATGATCAATTCGCGCTGTCCGCGTCCGATGGGGATCATGGCATCGATGGCCTTGATGCCGGTCTGCAATGGCTCCCGAACCGATTGGCGGGTATTGACGCCAGGGGCGACCATTTCGATGCGCGAAGACAGTGAGGACTTGATGGCTCCCTTGCCGTCGATCGGCTGGCCGATCGCGTTCACCACACGGCCGATCAACGCGTCACCCACCGGAATTTCCGCGATGCGGCCGGTGCGCTTGACAGGATCACCTTCCTTGACGCCGACGGAGTCGCCCATCAACACGGCCCCGACATTGTCTTCTTCAAGATTCAGCGCGATGCCGGACAGGCCGCCCGGGAACTCCAGCATTTCGCCGGCCATGGCTCCGTCGAGGCCATAGACCTTGGCGATGCCGTCGCCGACCTGGATGACGGATCCCGTTTCCTTGACATCGACCTGCTTGTCGAAGCCTTTGATCTTTTCTTTGATGATCGCACTGATTTCTTCTGCCCTGATCTGCATGGCTACTCCTTATTCTCGCGTCAACAGGACTTGCAAGTCGCGCAAGCGACCTTGGACGGTGCTGTCGACCACCTTGCTGCCGATGTGAATCTGCAAGCCGGCGAGGTGACTGGCATCGGTCTGAAATGTGACATCGACGTCGCGCTTCAGCGTGTCACGGAGGCGCGTCCTGATTCGATCTTGTTCCGCCGACGGAAGAGCCGTCGCGGAGGACACGGTCACCGGCTGCGTCCGTTTTAATTGATCAACCAATTTGCCGAAAGCGTCGGCGATTTCCGGCAGAAAGCCCACCCGATTCTTCTTCACTAATTGGCCCAGAAACGCTCGACCGGCAGGAGGGCATCCCAGCTTGTCGCCAAGCGCGGTCAGAACGGCAATTTTCTCCTCCACCCCGAACGCAGGCGAGGCCACCACATGGCGAAGCTGGGCGGACTCCTTCATGGCCTGACCAAGGTCGGTGAGTGTCCCACGTGTGGCTTCGATAGTTGAGTGATCGAGGAGCTCGAAGAGGGCTTGTGCGTAACGTCGCGCAACTGTTGTCTTAATCACCGTTTAACATCCACATGCGTTATTTGGACAAACCTACAAGATTTCGTGCGAGGCACGAAGCAGAGCTGCAAGAATTAGCATTGAGACCCCTGAGCTGTCAATACGCTACGGACACGGGCGGGCAAGATCTCGTCAACACAGTCGGGCGAGGAATACGGTGTATACTGGAAGTCGATCGGTGGCATCTATGTCCGGTTCCTCAAGAGATTCCACCTACGCCTGAACTCGATACCAGCGGGCTGAGGTGAACCATGCGAACACGATTGGTTTCATCGACCCTCGCGCTTTCTCTCGTGCTGAGCCTGATGCACTCATCCGCCTCCGCGTACCGTGAATATTTCACCCCGGAGCAAAAGAATCGGCTGGAAACGATTCAGACCGTGTTGGTTGAGGTCATCACCATCACGGATCAGGGCGGAATGGATGCCGGCGCCTTGGTCGATCTCGTCGCGCAACGTCTGGACGAAGCCGCGTACGCGGCCGTTCGAGATCCGGCTACCCCGCATGATGTCGTCTTGCGGGTGAAATGCGAGCAACATAAAACGTGGGAAGGCACGACGGCAACGGGAGGAGATGCCGACCTGCCCGACGCTCCATCACGCCTCTGGAAGGGGCCTGCCTGCCAGCTCACCTACCTGCTCGGCGGGATGAAAATCAAGTGGCAGAAAGAGGTGCGCACGGAGTTCGAAGACGCCGTGGCGGCGGCACAGGCGGCCCACGTCGCCGATCCCGGCCTGTATGCGATGACCAAGTTGCAGGAAGCGCTCGCCACGTACGATTTTCCGCTCCTCCTCGCGGCGGAATGGGGCCATGCCGACCGGCTCCTCAAGATGCTCGATTCCTTGAATGTCAGCCAGGCCCGAAAAATCAAAATCATGTCATTGCTTGGCGAGATGCAGGCTGACGAAGCCCTGCCAAAGTTGAAAGAAGCGCTGAAAGATCGAGATCTGGCCAAACAGGCGATTCTCTCCATGGGCAATCTCGGCAAAGACGGCATTCCGTTGCTCGTCGACATGATGAATTCCTCGCCTCAGCCGGAAGTTCAAGCGGCTGCCGCCAAAGGGCTGGGGCGGATCGGAGGAATCAATGGCGATGCATCCGTGGTGCCCCCGTTGCTGGCAAAGCTCCAGGACACAAAAACAGATTGGGCGGTTCTGACGGAGGTAGCCTGGGCGCTCGGCAAAATTCCCGACAAGCGATCGATCCAACCGCTTTATGACTTAGATAAGAAGCTGCAGGCCATTCGCGATCCCGACAACGTGACGCTCAAGAAGCTCAAGGAAGCCGTCTTCTGGTCGATCAAACAGTGTGACACGTGGGATCAATATAGCTGAAGGGAGGCGGCGGACCAGTCTGGTCGTCCTCCTGCTCAAGGAGCGCGCACGATAAGTATGTGCCCGTTCGACGCGCGCAAGCGAGGATCGACTGTGCTCATGCAACACGCAGTCGCAGACTCCCCCTGCCCCATGACCCTATTCTGGACTGTTGATTTATTCACTCCTTGAGCGTAGGAATTGCCCCGATAGATACTCCGGCATTACCGAGATTTCTCTATGTCAGAACCCACCATTACCTGTCCAAATTGCAAGACTGAAATCAAGTTAACTGAATCCCTCGCCGCTCCCTTGATCGAGTCAACTCGTCGCGACTACGAGAAGCGGCTGGCGCTGAAAGATACGGACATTGCGAGGAAAGAAGAGTCTTTGCGTGAGCGAGAAGCCGCTGTTTCAAAAGCCTCGCAAGCGATCGACGATCAGGTTGCCGAGAAGATCCTGGTTGAACGAGCGAAGATTGTTAGCGAGGAATCCAAGAAGGCGAAACTTGCCCTGCAGACCGATATCGACCAGAAAGCACGAGAACTGGCTGAGCTTCAGGAAGTCCTCACTCAACGAGACGTCAAACTCGCTGAGGCTCAGAAGGCACAGGCCGATCTCATCCGACAAAAACGTGAGCTGGACGATGCCAAGCGTGAGCTAGAACTCACGGTCGAAAAACGCGTCCAAGATGGGCTTTCTATCACCCGTGAGCAGGCCAAGAAGGAGGCCGAAGAAGGGCTCAAGCTCAAGGTGATGGAGAAGGAGCAAACCATCGCCTCCATGCAGACCCAGATCGAAGAGCTTAAGCGCAGGGCCGAACAGGGATCGCAGCAACTCCAGGGCGAAGTCCAGGAACTCGAGCTGGAAGCGGTGCTTAGAGGAAAGTTCCCGAGAGACACGATCGAACCGGTCCCCAAAGGCGAATTCGGCGGGGATGCACTCCAGCGGGTCATGGGACCTCTCGGTCAGGTCTGTGGAACCATCTTATGGGAATCCAAGCGAACCAAGAATTGGAGCGACGGCTGGTTGGTCAAACTCCGTGACGATCAGCGAACGGCGAAAGCAGACATTGCTATCATCGTTAGTCAGACTCTTCCCAAAGACGTTGAGTCTTTTGATCTGGTCGCTGGGATTTGGGTGACGAACGCAAAGTCGGTATTCTCCTTGGCAGTCGCTCTCCGCCATTCCTTAATCGAACTCGCCTCAGCTCGACAGGCACTTGATGGCCAACAGACCAAGACCGAAATGGTCTATCAGTATCTCACCGGCCCACGGTTCCGCCATCGAGTCGAAGCCATCGTCGAGGCGTTCTCCTCGATGCAGGAAGATCTGGACAGAGAAAAGAAGGCCATAACCAAGCAGTGGGCGAAGCGGGAAGAGCAGATTGAGCGCGTGATGGGCGCTACGGTAGGCATGTACGGTGATTTACAAGCGATTGCCGGAAAATCGCTCCAAGAAATAGAGGGGCTCGAACTAGGAGCATTGGAGTCCAAAGAGCCAATCCAACAATTGCTCCCTGAGTAAAGAATCAACGGTGATGCGTCGGTGGTGCTGCCGTTGCTGGAAAAGGTTCAAGATTCAAAGACGGACTGGACCGTCCTGACGGAGGCGCATGGACGCTTGGGGAAATCCCGGATAAGCGTGCCATACAGCCCCTCTACGATCTGACAAGAAGCTACAAGCCATCCATGTCCTGACAATCTGACGCTCAAGAAGCTGAAGGAAGCGGTCTTTGAGGCGATCAAACAATGCGATACGTGGGATCAATTCCGCTAAGCCTTCCTGCTACAATTTCTCCAATAGTGGGATGCCACCTCATCCAATTGCGTTGCGCGCATCTGCATGTTGCGTCAGCTCCTGATGTGACGCTCTGTCCGTGAGCTTGGTAACAGTGCTTACCGTCGTCTGGTACTACGAAAGCATTTTAGATAATTTGCGTTCATTTATTATGCCTGTCCCCGTTTTACAACCCGTGCCTTCCATTTAACGGCAACTCCACCGATCGTGGCACCACCCTCTTGCCAATGTCCTGAGTTTGAGACATACTCCGCATGTGAAGTTGATCACCTTTCATCCGAAAGCCCTGGCATTTATCCGAGACCAGTCGCCGACGCTCAAGCGGGAAATCGGTGAGGCACTTCGGGATCTGCAGAAAGGCATCAGCATTGGCCTCCCGCTCAGCAGACCAATGCCTTCAGTCGCGGCAGGAGCATTTGAGCTCAGAGTGCGAAGCGCGACAACGACAGCGCGAGTATTCTACTTTATTAAACTGGCCGACACGATTCTGGTGTTTCATGGCTTTCAGAAGAAGACGCAGAAGACACCAGCCCACAAACTTGCACTCGGCCAACGGCGTTTACAGGAGATGGTAGATGGCATCGGCTAGAACCAGCAAACGAGTGACGGTACGGACAGCTGAAGATATGGGGCATGCGCTGGGTTTGTCAGCGGCGGATACTGCTGAAATGGAATTTCGATCGGAACTCACCGTCGCCCTGGCCAGGATCATTCAAGCCGGGCGGCTGACCCATGCAGCGATTGCAAAGGGCGCAGGCACCTCGAGAACGCGGGTGACGGCGATTGCGAATGGGAATACCCACGGGGTCTCGACCGATGTGCTGATTCGAGTCCTGGCCGCAACCGGTCATCGGGCAGAAGTCCGGGTCAAAAAGGCAGCAGCCTAATCCGAACCAAGCACAAACATTATTGAGCGAACAGCGCCCCCTCAGGTGCCAAGTCAAGCAACGACCTCGCTTCCCGATTCCTTTCCTTTCCCCAATGAGATGTGCGTCATCCGGCGGGCTTCGTAAACGAAAGGACGACTTCGCGGCGCATCCGGACTTCGATGGATGACGATGTAGCACCGCGTTTCGGAGGCGGCATGTATCTACGGTTCGCGGGCAGTGTCCGCGAGTGCCGAGACTCGAGCGTCAGCCCATTCTCTTGGGCAACTGCGGCGACAATCGCCGAGTTACGAATGAATGTGCCCCGCACAGTCGAATCGCCAACCACATAGACGGCTCGTCCACCCGCCTTCAGAACGCGAGACACTTCCGCGAGCGCTCCGCCCATATCATGCGCGTAGCGGGCTAGCAGCCCCCGGTCATGATCAGAGAGCTTCTTTGCCAGGCCCAGTTGCTTGATGAGAACTTGCACCCACGGAGTGTCCATCGCCGCTTCGGATGACGCCTCCGCCCCGACACTGTCTCCGCGAATCTCCCGAAGGCGATCAACGTTGTACCCCATCCACACCAGCGAGAACTTGCTGCATCGCATATAGTCGATGGCGTTCAGATACGGGGGTGAAGTCAAGACTAAGTCGATCGAACCCGTCGCAATATCGAGGCGACGAGCGTCACCCCGCTTTACAACGGACACTGGTCCCACCGGAGTTCCGTTCCGCCGGGGACAGACCACGGTCTCAACCGCCGAAAGGAACTTGGAGAACGGCTTGACAGGAGCGCGGTCGAACTCCTTATGAGGACGGCTATGAGACAGGTCCATCGCCAACGACGCGCCAGAACTCTTTGTGATTATGAGCCGCGAAAATCCGCACCAAAGAACATCGCGCACCCTGTCATCATGGACGCGTCCAATGGCAGCGGAGAGCGCAGTCAACTGCCGACGGGCGTAGTCGTCGAACCAATACCGTATGAACTTCCGAGTTGGCACGTCACTACCCTCAGGGTACGCTTGCCCAGTGGTCAATGGGGCGAACGCTGAGTATGCGCGATCGAGAACTTCGGCAGCTTTATCGCTGACGGCCTGCGCATCGACGGTGCGGGTCCAGACACCGGCAAGAAGCACGGCCAACGGATCGAGATCCACGCCAATCGCGTGATGACCATTCGCCCGCGCGACGGCCAGCACCGTTCCCGATCCGGCCATCGGATCGAGCACTCGCAGCCGATTCTTGCTCTTACCGAGAGCTTCGAGAGCGATGCCGGCGGCCATGCGCGAAGGGAATGGATGAACGGGGCCTCGTCCCAGGATATCGGCGACTGTCTTCGTGTGCGAACGGATCATCGTTGCGATCGCTTTCACCGTTACTCAAGCTTGTTGATTCTGCACGAACTGGATGTTGCCGGTGTTCTTGTAGAAGACGCGCGCCTTGCCCTGATCATTGTGAAAGATCTTCACGTGACGCACCGCTGCCGGAAAGCGTTGCGCCTCCAACTGTGACTTACCGATGAAACCCTTGACACGTCGGATCAACTTCTGGTCCGTGCCCGAACCCTGACCAGCGATCGACGTCGACTTGTGAATCGCGAGGCTCTGTGGCGCCTGAGCGACTTCCCCACGCAGATATTCGATCAAAAACTCCGGCACCGAACTCCTGACCGTTTTGGCCAAGTCTTTCAGAGTTGCGATGTCTTGCGGGGCGGCATCCACAATCTTGTCCAACGCGGCGACATCGCCGCAGTCGAATAAGGAAAACGACATTTCACCACGATTGAAGTCAACAGTCGTGCGATCGATGCTCGAAGAAGATACGACCGCAATTCGTTGATCTCCGATCCAGACCGGCGAGTCACCGCCCGTCTGGATTGAGTCAAGCGCAAGGCGGTGAAACGCAAAGCACCGCTGCCAATCGGCGAACAGCGCCGATGGAATCGTAAGTTCAAAGTGCGGCAAGTACGCGCCCCGGGAGCCGAACATGCGCGCACGCTGGATATAGGTATCCTGCTGGAGCTTAGTCTGAACGTCGCGTGTAAAGAACATCGCTAAGAGATTGGGAAAGGTCACGCCTCGCGAAACAATATTCCCTCCGATGATGATAGTGAATGGACACGTCGGGTTTGTTCGATTGATTCCCGCCGTCGCTTTGCGGGTTGTGTTATTGAGGACAATCGTCTCGCTCCGTGAAGCATTGGCGACGACATACTTTATCAGGGCGTCTGAATCGTCCTGCGGATACAGCGATTGCGCCTCCGCGTGCAACATGACGACGAACGCGTTGAACGCTGCGCCAGTCATGCCGACAAGCGCGTTCATCGTCGTTTCGATGGTGTTTCGGTCGGTCGCGTGATCGCTCGTCTTGCCACTGGTGTGGACAAGGAAGCTAAAATTCCGCTCTCGCTGACCTGATTTCGTCGCCGCGAGGTTCAGGTGCGCCACTGTGATGCAGAAGCGGGCCAAAGCTCGCCGTGCATCGTCGGCGTTGCCCGGCCCCTGCAGGAGCATCAACCGATACGGACGTGGTCCGGATTGCGCGAAGAAGATGTCCTGTCCTGTATATGCCGGATGTGGCCGGAACCGAACCCATGTTTCCGTCCGAGTGTTGAAGGTGTTATTGAGGTTCAAACGCGCCGGTATCGCCGTCACACCGATGTAGACGCCGTCAGCGCCAAGTAGCTCTGATACCAGCCTGTTGATTTTGGTTTGGTCCGCCTGGTTGATCTTGGCGTTTGGCGTCGCTTAGTCCGCCTCATCGTCGATCACGATGACCGGTCGCACATTTGAAATGGCGGTTACGGCCTTGGCTAGGTCTCTGGCGTTCTTCTTGCAAAACAAGAGCGCGTTGTGTCCTTTGGTGATCGGTGTAGCCGCCATATCGGTTGCGTTCCTAGGCGCAGGGGCGAGACCGGCGAGCTTGAACCGGTCCAAGTTCTGGCCGAGCAAGTCAACGCTGTCGGTCACGAGGTGAACGATAGAATGATGGCCAGCGTCCAACAACCGTGCCGTCAAACAGATCATCAATTCGGTCTTCCCGCTCTGAAGGGTCGCCGTAGATCACGAGCGAGTTACCCTTGGCCTTGGGAAGGTTGTCGAGTACCCCTCTCACAGCCTCGTCGATCATATCAGTGGTGTTGCCGTCTTTCTTGATCCGGTCAAGTTGCTTCTGGTATTGATCGGGAAGCGTTGCGGTTTTGACCAATTGTGCGATATCAAGCTTCTTTGCCATATTTGCGTGCTCCTGTCGGTCCACGAAACACCTTTCCAGCGCTGCAAGCTTAATCCGGTTAATAGGCTGATCCGCATAAGAGCCAGATCGGCTACTTTCTTCCCCTAAATAGGCCACTTCGGCTTGTGAACCATACGCCGGGACCGTTGCTGTATCAATAGTGTGGGGCGGTGGGTGTACAAAAGAGGAGGCATTCTAAGTTTCCAATCGTGAGGCAGGTATACTCCCTGCTCACTCACCTCCCGCGTGATGGACCATGCCACGGTGCTAGGAAGCATGCGCGCTGCCCCGCCCGCCACATTCAAACCAGCTTCCAGCAATCGCCGTGATCAGGAGCGCGCTAAGAAGCTTTGGCGGGTTTGTGATGCAACTCGGCCTGGACGCGTTCGAGCACGAAGAGCTTGAGCAGTGTCTGATACGGGACGTCGCGTTTGTTCGCGATCGTCTTAAGTTGATCCAAGAGGGATTTCGGCAGACGAAGCGAGATCGTCTCGGTGGACGGCTTCAACCGGGGAAACACCATCCGACGACTCTTGGAGTAGTCGACATACTCCGTTGAGTCGTGTGACGCCCAAAACTCAGCTTCCTGTTTCTCACTCTTGAACGTCGGTCTTTTTTTGAGTTTGGTCACGATAGGTCCTCCGCTCCTTGAGACTCATATCTCTGGCTGAAATAATGCGGATGCGCCGTCGACGGATGGTGAAGACGATAAACAAGCGGCGTCCGGCATCAGTCTGTCCCAGCACATAATATCGAGGCTCCACCATAGAATGGGCGAGGTCATCGGCGACCACCAGCGGCAGATTGAAGAAAACCTGCTCGCATTCCCACTGAGTAACCCGGTGCTTCTCCCAATTCTTGGCAAGATTTGCCTCGTCCCAATTAAATCCTTCCACACCCGGCAGTCGCGTCATCTCATGCCTTATGTTGTATATGGCAACCATATACGCGATGACGCCGGGCTGTCAATCACACACTGGCGAGTCGGCCAGGAAGGAGTGACGGCCTGGCAATCCATCAGTGCCAGGCCTGATATCGTCCTGGAAAGAATGTACTTGGCTGCGGATAGTGTATGAGCGATCCTTACAATCTCCACCACTTTCTCGATGCGCAAGAAGTCGTCTATGACACCGTCCTTGATGAGCTGCGTGCCGGGAGAAAGTCCAGTCACTGGATCTGGTTTATCCTTCGCAGATCGTCGGTCTGGCCGCGCTTCGCGCGGCCAGCGGGCGGGCTCGTCATGAACCGTCATGAACAATGCGGGCTAATCAAAGACTTCGACGGCAAGCCTGACCAATCGACTCTCCATATCCTGGCACAGCAATCGCTTTAGAGCAGATAAAAGGGCAGGAACAACGACACCCTCAGCTGGGACCGGACCATAAACCGAACATCTCTGCTTGAGCTTGACTGGTAGGGCGATTCTCTTGCATTACGCAGAGGTAGTTGAGGAAGTGAAATAGATCCCGGCAACCCTCACAGGATCGACCTCATTGAGGCTTTCGGAGAGTCTCTTGCGAGCAGCGAGAGAAAGGATCGGCGCGGGTGTCATCGCATCCTCCTCTGCGTTTGACTTCGCCATAGTTGCCCTCTACAATTTGCCCATGACTAAAACGGTGAATGAGAAACGTGCAAAAACTGTGTTTGCCGAGTTGGTTGGGCGGGTTTCCAACAAAAAAGAGACCGTTATTGTGGAACAGCACGGGAAACCTGTCGTCGCCATGATCGACTTCGATCGTTATCAACTCCTCACCGAGAAACGGAAGAGCCGCTTCAACGTGCTCAATCGCGTGTGGGCAAAAACTCAAGCCAAATCGGCTCGGATAGCGTATCAGGACGCCACTCACGCTGTGAACCTCGTCCGTAGCAGCTCCTCTCGGAGCCATAGACGTCGAAGTGCCTAGAGCGGTTCTCGACACCAACATTCTCATCAGCGGACTGATCACACCTCGCGGAACCCCGGCAAAGATACTGCTCGCCTGGCGGGCAGGTCATTTCAACCTCGTGACCAGCGTCCCTCTCCTTCTCGAACTGAAAGAAGCCCTGGCCCGTCCACATTTGAAAGATCGTTATCACCTTTTACCTCGAGATATCCGCGACTTTATCGCTTTGCTCACGGACACCGCGTTACTGGTGACAGACCCAGGAGTTGTCTCGGCGCAACTGCGCGATTCAGACGATCTTGCTGTTCTGGCATGTGCCTTGGCCGGCAACGCTGAGTACATCGTCACAGGCGATCATGATCTTCTCGACCTGCACTCGTTCAAAGGAGTGCAGATTGTTCGGCCTGCCCTGTTTCTTCAGCTTCTTCATTCGTCGTCATAAGCTGCTCACCGCACCGGCGCAGGAACCTCCTTCGTGCCTCACGTCGAGTCTCGACCTTCAGGAAGTCCTCACCATCATCACGCAGAGATTAGCCACCCTCTTTTTTCACGCTCTCCGTCTGACCTTTTACGGTCTCAATCTTCTGTTTCATGACATTCATGTCGACCGCCCACGCCGGGGCGGTAAGGCCGATCATGAAAACCGTCAACAGCGCGCTCACGTGGGCCATGTTCACTTTCATTGCACTCTCCTCTCGAGCGGATGACCGGTGATCGCAGGAGGAGCCGCGACAAGGTCGCAGCTGCCCCCCATTGCCTGCCCGGTTACTTCACGACGCTGATTTCTACCCGGCGATTCTTCGCTCGCCCCTCGGAGGTGAGATTCGGCATCACCGGCTTCGTATCGGCGACTCCCATCGCATGGACGCCGGAGAGCCCCCCGTCCGCCAATGCTTGCGCGGCGTTCGCTGCTCGCGCTTCGGACAATTCCTTGTTGGACGGGAACTTCTTTTTCAGCGCACCGAGAATCGGCCGATTGTCGGTATGGCCTTCCACATGAACTTTATACTCCGGGAAATCCTTGAGGATGGATCCGACCTGTTTGAGCGCATCCGCTCCAGCCGGCTTGAGCTGGTCTTCGCCCGATCCGAATAGGTAGCCTGAAGCCAGATTGATGAGCAATCGTTCGTTATTGAGATCGACGGTAATATTCTTTTCTTCGATTTGCGGCTTGAGCGCCCGGATCAATCCACGTTCCGCCTGTTTCAATTTTGCCATCTCCGCGGAAAGGTCCCCGCGAAGACCGGAGAGCTCCTTATCTCGATCGGCTAATTGGGACTCAAGGTGGGAGTTGCGTTGCCTCAACGCTGCTAATTGGGACTCCAACTCCGTTGCCAGCCGGTCATGATCCTCGTTATGTTGTCTCGCCGCAGCCAGCTCAGCGGCAAGCCGATCCTTGTCCTCTTGTGACTGGCTCAAATTGCTCTGTGCCGCCGATAGCTGACTCGAGAGGGACGCATTGTCACCGGATCCGGAACGAAGCGCGGCGATTTCCCGATCACGATCGGCGAGCTGTCCTTCCAGATCGCTGACGCGGCTGCTGAGGGTTCCGTTCTGCCTTCGCGCCGCTTCCAGCTCTTCGGCCAATCGTGATCGATCTCGTTCCAGAGCCGTTAGACGGGCGGCCATTTCTTGCGAAGCATCGGGTGCCACAACTTTCGCCGTGTGAGAGGGACACCCCTTGCCCGGGTGATAGCCGTACCAACCCTTGTCGATACAGACGGTCGGCTGTTTGATATACGCATCCGACTGCTTAAATGAAGAACAGCCCGTCAAGGTGATCAACCCTGTCACCAGTATGATGCTTCTACTGATTTGCATAAAACCTCCTTCTATCTTCTACCCGTGTCATGACACCAGCTGACCTCTCTATAGTGAGTTCTGAACTCAATGTCGGTGAAACTGGGATGAACCCTGGCTTTAGTGGTGATACCAATCTTCATTTGCGATTCTTGAGTAAATCACGGATTTCCGTCAACAGCTTCTCCTCATTGGTAGGCGCCGGAGGCGACGGTGGGGCAGCAGGCGTTTCTTTCTTAAACCGATTCACCTGCTTGACCAACATGAAGATGACGAAGGCGACGATGATGAAGTCGAACACGCTCTGCAGAAAGACACCGTAGTTCAGCGTGGGAGCCCCGGCGGCTTTTGCCGCGGCTAAGGATGGGGGTGATGTTCTAGACAGATCGACGAACAGGCTGGAGAAATCCACCTTGCCCATCAGCAACCCGATCGGCGGCATGAGGACGTCGCTGACCAGGGATGAAACAATTTTTCCGAACGCTCCACCGATGATGACACCGATCGCCATATCGAGGACATTGCCCTTCATGGCGAATTCTTTGAATTCTTTCAACATAGGCTCCTCCTCATGAGAACGCAGCTCAGGACAATGCGATCGTCACCCTATCGTGTGCGGGTGGTGTCGAATATATACCCCAGGGTGAGCAAGTAAAGATTATCGGTATCGCCCGTGCCGGCAGGCGGCCGATTGTTGTAGCGCGTGGTCACCTGGAACCCGCTTGCCAGACCGGCCAAAATCTTCATGCGAATCCCGTTATCCATCGTGAAAAAGAAATCCGACGCGTTCTGAACCGAGGGGAAGATCTCGTTGTAATGGTACAGCGTGACACGGCCATCGAACAACGGCCAATCCCATTTCATCGCCACGCGCGCGCGAAAGCTCGCGCGATCCCCTGTGATGCTATTATCCCGGTAGTCCTCGTTGAAATACGTCGGGCCGGCTTCGGCGTAAAAGGTCATATCTTTTAAAATACCGGTCAGGTCTCCGCGCTCGAGGAATTGATATCCCGGGCCGCTGGAGATCGCCGTTCTAAGCTTGAGGTTCTGGAAATAATCGTTTTCGACATAGGCCGATGCGAACCAGAACAACCGCTTGGTGATAAAGAAGTCCAACTTGATGGTTCCTCGGGCGTTCCTTACCTGTAAACTGCCGTTGTTGTCTCCGTTGACATAGCGGCCCAGGAGGGTCAGCCGGAGCTGCTCACTCCGGGCGATAAAGTCTCCGAGAATGCTGACGTTCCGAAGATGGCTGTTTCCCGCAGATTGCGAGTAGCCCGCGTTGAGGCTCCCAGAGTAAATAACCGGCGACTGAACAATCGGGTTCACGTGGGTTACGGCATTGATCGGAACCGTCATCGTGTCTCCGTTTGGGCCGGCCTTGACCTTCATCGTTCCCGGTTCCCCCTCCTCAACCGTTCCGTTCAGGATCGTCCCTTCTTTTAAATGAAAGGGAATGGGATGAGAGACGGCTAACTTGCTCACTTCCGCCCACTTCACCTTGATGATGTCTCCCGCCCAGGCGCTCTTGATCTGTAAGATTCCGCCCGACATCTCCACGACTTCGCCGTAGATGATACTGCCGTCTGTCAGGGTCACGACATCGAGGTTCGGCGTTGTCGCGGACGCCCCATCATCGGCGCAAACCGATGTCGCCATGACACCGAGAGCCAAGACCGCGACCAGCAGCATGAGTGGCTTCATCCATCCTCCTTCGTATGACTAAGTAATTCGGTTTGGGTGAATCGCCCCTGGGTATATACCTAGTTTCACGCGACACTGCAATAGGTTGCAGTCCGCCTTCACGCTCGCCGGATCGTCCCCGTACAGGCCTGATACGGTTCTAGTTCTAGCAAGAACAGTTTTCAAGCCCATGCGGATCCTTTTCCGACTGCACATAGTATCGCGCCGCTTCGGATCGCCTGGATATCTTCAAACGCTTATAGATTCTTTGTAAGCGAGTCGACACTACACGAAGCGCAAGGTTCATTTCTTGCGCGATCTCCCTGTTTGTCTTCCCGAGGGCCACAAGCGAGAGCAGTCGGCGATCGTCGCTCGAACAGCGATAGTGGATCCGCTGCTGTGCCGCCTGCCCTTCATCTCGGACCCACGTGATGACTTGTTGAGTCAACTGCTGGTCCATGATCGCTTTCCCGGTCGCAATAATCTCGATGCTCCTGACGACAGCCTCGGCTGCCGCGCCCTTCAGAAGGTAGCCGTGCGCATCGGCCACGATTGCCGCGCGCAGAAGTTCCGTATCGTCGTACGCGGTAAAAAAGAGAACCCCGATGTTCGGATGCGACTCACGGATGGCTCTACACAAGTCGATGCCGCTCGCTTGCCCCACGCGGGCCTCTAACATCACGACATCCGGCTGGTGAGCCCGTATCGCGTCGAAGGCTTCGATCGGCGTGCGGGCGATGCCCTGGATTTCGATGTGGCGGCTCGTGGACACGAACATCTTGAGCCCATGGAGAGTCAGAGTGGAGTCGTCGATCAGCAACACACGGATCGGTTCTCGTATTCCAGTGAATGTGTCCATCGGGTAATCCCTGTTTCGTGAAAGTGCCGGAATTCAGCTGTGCTCAACCCAGAGGAAATATGTCGCCCATCGGGATCGACAGATGGACTGTTTCATATACAGACACGGGTGATATCCGCCCCTGTCATTGCGCCATCGGGACTTCATCGGGCGCGATAGGCCCCTAACCCTTCTCGCGTTTCTCACACGTCCCCTTTCATGGTAAGCCGGCGTTCTGTATGGCGACGCCTCGGAACGGATTGCCTGACAGGCGCGAGTCCTTCGGTATATTGAGCCGCAAGGTTTCTCAGCATCCTTATGTTCACCATCGCCCCGCAATTCACGCAGCGCAACGCCCCCCGCCCCGCCGCCTGCTCCGCGAGATCTTCATCCCCGCCCAGCTCCACGATCATCAATCCACCACATCGTTTACACCTCATCGCGGGTCTCCTTGAGTTATGCCGTTGGATCTATCCTAGTTACAGGGTCGCCGGGCTTTGAGATGGAACGTGCGTCGCGGGCGAGATCGACCTGACATGGGAGCGATCGCCACGATCCGATCTGCGCCGGACGAGTTCAACACTCTGCAGATATCCACAAAGAAATCGACAAATGCGCCGATCAGCAATTCTCGACAAGCCGATTCTTCAGGTCCCTTTACGGGTTTCCACTGACCATTGATTCGTTGCAAGGCGACCAATTGATGCCTCCTCATCCCCGTGCGCGATTCAGTGCTCAGAAGGAAGTCCTGTCCGTTATGGTCTTCCACGAGCAACCCTCGCACATGCATGCTGCGTGACCTCTCAAATCCTCTATCCGTTGATGACGTACTCTGAGACGAGTCGCATCACGTTCCCTTGATAGCCATGGCGATAGTACAACCCTCGTGCCACATGGAGGGGCAACGGCAGCTTTCCATGTAATCAACCAGTTGCCGGCATTCTGAACCTCGCGGGAATCGAGCCCGCTGTTTCACCTGACACAACGACGTGTCTCATGAGACAGTCATCCCGATTCGTGAGACGATTCCGGAGAGCGTAACCGACGGGCGCTATCGCAGGAGGAGTGGAAGGGCAGTCGTGAGAGATCAATGCCCTTGCGGAGCAGGAGACCGCTGCGCCGGCAGATCGACCTAGCTGGGTTGAATATTAAGCTCGACCAGGCGGCGATAGAACGTGGCTCGGCTGACTCCCAGCCGTTTGGCGGCTTCCGTCCGGTTACCCTTTGCCTCGGAGAGGGCGGCAAGCAGTTTAGATTTCTCGTCCTGGCCCGATAACGGAATCCACGTGGAGGGACGGGGGGCAACCGGGGCGGCCGCTATTTCCGGCGGGAGATCCGTGGGAAGAATGTCTCTCCCCTTGCAGCTGATCACCGCGAATTCGAGGGCGCTTTTCAGCTCGCGCACATTGCCCGGCCATGCGTGGCTCATGAGGAGCCGGAGTGTGTCCGGACTCAGGTCATCAACGGTCTTTCCGGTGGCGGCACAGAGCCGGCTCAGGAACGAATGGGCGAGGAGGGGGATGTCCTCGCGGCGTTCTCGTAACGGGGGAAGTTGGATTCTGGCGATACGAATGCGGTAGAGAAGATCCGCTCGAAACGATCCTCGAATGACGTCTTCGCTCAAATTATGGTGCGTGGCCGCCACCACCCGCACGTCGACTTTTCGAGGCCTGGCCTCTCCCAGTCGTGTGATCTCCTTTTCCTGCAACACCCGCAGAAGCGCCGTTTGGACCGGCGACGGGATATCTCCGATTTCATCAAGGAACAACGTTCCGCCTTCCGCCGCCTCGAAGAGTCCCTGCTGATCGGCCACGGCCCCGGTAAAAGCCCCACGCTTGTGGCCGAACAGTTGGCTCGTGAGGATTGAGTCGGTTAATCCCGCGCAATTGGCGGCAATGAACGGCTTCTGCGCTCTCGCGCTGGAGAAATGGATGGCTCGAGCGATCAATTCCTTTCCTGTTCCGGTCTCTCCTTCGATCAAGACCGTCGTATCCACCTGCGCCACATCTCGAACGAGTTGGTACGTTCGAAGCATTGCGCGACTCTTGCCCACAAGATCATGGAACGAGGCCTGCTCGCTGAGCGCCTGACGGAGCGTATGGAGCTCGGTGCGGTCGTTCAATACCACGATTTGCCGACCCGGCTGGCGGGGGTCTCGATGGACCTCCATCTCAACCCAAGCCGGACGAGGTCCGCCGAGGTACAACGGGCCGACTTTCCTGTCGGCTGAGGAGGCGTCAATCATCTCTCGAATCATCGAGCGATCTTGCGGCTGGAGCGGAAGCGCTTGGTCCCACGCCCGGCCGATCAGGTGTTCGGCCGCGCATCCCAGTATCTCAAGACCGCGATCGCTGGCGAACGTGATGCACCCACGTTCGTCGAGAACAAGCGCGGCGAGCCCGAGGTGCTGAAGTAGAGCCAGCGCGTCGTCCTTGATTCGCTCGCTGGCTTCGAGTTGCCCCATCAGGCGCGTCTCGGCCTTGCGGTGAGACTTCACGGTGACGGCTTCGGCCAGCATCTTTTCCCTGGCCCGCTGCACGATGGCGTGCATCTGTTCAAAACCGGCGCCCAGGCGTTCAATGAGCAAGAGCCTTCGGGATCCGATCGCAAGAGCGGTGGCCTCCAATGTCATGATGCCCCCCTGTCGATCGGACTCCGTCCATGGGCCTGATTTCTCTATCGTGCCGGGCTTGTCGTCCCAAGCAGGGTGAGGATCGGCCACATAATCCTGCAAAAAGGGCGACCATTGGAGGAGGTTCAATACGTGGGATTCCGTCGGACCGACGCACTGACGCCACCATTCCGGCGGCAGCCCCCGAAGATGAAAGGCGTCCCCGCTGTCGCTCCGCTCAAGGACCGCCACATTGAGCGCCGACAGAACACGATGAAACAGGGAGTCGTCGACCGGCGCGAAATCGGGATTTCGACGTTCCATGTCAATCACGGAGAAGCGCGGAGGCACTCACGATCTGAGCGGCGAGCAGCGCAAACAGCTCTTCGACCCCTTGACCGAGCTTCGCGCTGCCGAACAGGACGGTCCAGCCTCGTTCGCGGAGCTGCTCGATCACGCCCTCGTCGATCTCCCACTCCGATCGAACGTCCGCTTTGTTGATGATCGAGACAAACGGAACCGCTCCTATCGTTCGAGCGGCCGTCTGTTGCAGCGCGATCGCCGTGTCCACGGTGGATTTTCTGGTGCCGTCCATGACCAAGATATAACCGGATGAGCCGCGAAGATATGACTCACGCACGCGTTGCAACTCGTCTTCTCCGTACAGATCCCACAGCAGCAGCGTCACGTCCCGGTTGTCGACGCTGACGCTCTTCTTCTCCACCGTTACGCCGATCGTCGTGCGATAGTGATCCGAAAACACATTGGTCATGAATCGTCGCACGAGGCTGGTCTTCCCGACCGCGAATCCACCCAGCATGCAGATCTTCTTCTGCATCATGGACGGGCGACCTCATTTTCCAGACCCGCCGGAGTGAGGGAGGCCCGCATGGTCACGATCCGTCGGTTCTCGGATTTCCCCTGCGCCCCACGCTGCTCCAGAGAACCCTCACTGTTGTCGACCACTGTCGTGGCCTTCCCCATGTGCTCCCCACCGAGAAGCGCGAGAACGGCCTGGGCCCGTTCCTTACTCAGTTGAATATTAAGGGTTGCCGGGCCTGTCTCGTCGGTCGAGCCACGTATCTCGAAGACCACGCCCTGACCAGACTGGAACGCGGCTTGATCCAAGTCGCGCAACGCGGCTTCTACAGAGGCCAACGCCGCCCGTTCAGCCGGCCCCACGGTCGAGGAACCGGGACCGAAATGAATCACCGTCTGATTGATCTGAGCCAAGAGGTCCGTCGTGACGAGGCCTTCGTCTCGGTAGTGAATGACTCCCGGAATCAGCGGCGCCAAACGCTTGGTCTCCCTGGCCCACTCGGTTGAAGCGGAGCCCCTGGCAACCAGCGCGTCTCCTTCGAGGCGCAACTTGACGGTGCTCGGTGGTTGCAGCATCGATTGAGCCCTCGTTTCGACGAGTCGAGAGTCCAGCGAATAATAAGGAGACCAGACGGCCGTGATGGTCGATGGGTCAAAACCGGCTGCGATGACCATCGCCGAGGGGTCTTTGGCCAAGGGGTCTCGCAACCCCTCCAGGCGATACCCTCTCCATGTCGATTCCGCCATGGTGACCACGATGCCCGGCTCCGCTCCCAACTCCGCCAGCAGATTGGACCAGCGAGCGTGGATGTGGTAGGCCATTGCGCCCCACCACGAGAGCAGGAATAGACCCACTCCGGCCAGAATCCATAGCTTCAAGCCGTTGGATCGCGATGGTGATTCATAGCGGGCTTGTAAACAGCTTTCCAGGTAGGTCTGTGTCGTCTTGAACGGCGCCGCGTCTCCATCAAAGTGAGTCAAGGCAACAGCTTGCTCTGCATGGAGACGATCCAGCGCGTCTCGGAAATCCTCTCTGAGGGTCGCAGGTGGAGTTCCTCGAATAACGCCTGCCAGGTAGGCTTCTGACCCCTGTTCGATCCAGACCGTCCAGTCACCGACTTGAAACTGGTCGAGTGTCTGGTCCTGTGAGGCTCCGAAGGAATCCCGCACATAGTTCTGAATCGCCGTCAGCATGCCGGACAAGACGTGCTGGTCCTGGACCACGGCCCCCTCAGCCGCCAGGTGGCGCAGGAGGAGCCCGGTCTCGCGATGGATGAGAAACACTTGCTCCACGCGATAGCGCAGCGTATGGAGCAGAACGACTTCGGCGAACGGGCGCCCTGTCCGCCAGGCTTCCAATCGCCAATGGAGGCCACGAAGGGAGAGGCTCTCGTCCAAGGAGCGGTTGAAGGACTGCGTCATGCTCTGTAAGGCGCGCGTGATGGCTTGCCGGATGGCCGGCCCCATGATCGGGGCGATGGCATCGACGATCGCGCGCGGCGACTTCCGCACCGCCGCGGCAAAACCATTCTCCACGTAAGGCGTCAGGACGTTCGACAACTGTTGATCGCGTTCGCCGCGCATGGCCAACGCCTCGGGGAGCACCCGGCTGACCTCGCGAGGCTGAATCCCTCGATTGTCGAGCCGTTCACGGAGTTCGTCGAGTTGCGTCTGCTCCGGAGAGAGTAAAAGCGTGCGCAGCTGGGTCCAGTCTTCGTCTACGGACGTGAGTCCTTCAGCAGATGGAGAATCGCGATGAGGCCTGTGTGGATCGGTAGACATGGGGCAATACGATCGTCATGGACTCGATAGATCACCAAGAGACTGCCGCGCGGCCCGCTGTTGCGAGGCTCAGCCGCGACCGGAGACCGCCTCATCATCGGACAGCCGTTGAGATGCCTCCAATAAAATGGCTGCGAGCGTCGCACGATCCGTCTTTTCCGCGCGGAGATCACGGACGGCCTGGTTGAGCGCCGACGTGGCTTCGGCATGTCGAGCGCGAACGTCGGTCGCCAGCTCGCTTGTCCGTTCTGTCAGCTGCCGGAGAACATGCGCTTGCGCTTGGGTCGCCTGCATATCCAACAGACGCGCTTTCGTCTCAAGGGTTGCAGCCAGTTGGGTGAGGTCCTTCGTCAGGTTCGTGACGGATTCCCCTCGGACTTCCTGCTCCTTGGTCAACCGGCTCGTGAGCGCATCCACTTCTTTTTTGATGTAGAGCTCAAGGCTTTCAAAACGTCGTTTGAGATCGTTGCGGAGATCAGAGGCTTCACGGATTAAATGTTGTTCGAGTTGCGCAAACCGACGGTCATGCTCTCGGGCTTGCGCGCCGAAGAGAATATCGCGAATCTTGTCGAGGTTCCCGCTTGCGGATCGATCGTCAGGGTGCGGCAGCCCACCGACTCGGTCAGGGTCTGTCGCCGGGTCTTCGCGGGCGATCAGGGGCTGATCTGCGGAACGTGATGTAGTCATCGCTTCACCTTCCTCTCGGGGTCACGAGGTCACACGACCGGTAGCAACATGCGCCTCGTTGCTCTGTGTCCGGCCGTCGGATCGACTGCCGTTCGATTCGACGGCCGCAAATAGTTCGCTTCCCTCTCCGTATACGGCACTCGCGAACAACAGAGGGGGTCATCCTAGCACTGGGACGCGCCATCAACAAGACCGAATGTGCCGCGCCCGCGGAACGTCCGAGAAACGGAGCGCCGTTGTGAGCCCCGGCGGTTTGTTAGTTGTTCACCACATGGACGGTAAGACTTGGGGAGGGAAGCGCAATCTCACGTTCTTGAAATCGTTGAAGGATCAATTTATTCAACTCGCTCTGTGTCGAGCTGTAGTTCCCCACGGCCGTCCAAGGCTCGGCGGCAATAGCCACGGTCAGTGCCGATTCCCCTAGGGATGATACTCCCACTGAAGGAACAGGGTCTTTCAGGACCGATGGATGCCGATTGAGGACATCCCAAACTTGCGCAAGGGCCTCATCGAGATTCGCTTTCGGTGACACGGGAATGGTCAGATGCATCTGACGGATTGTTCCAAAGTTGTGCAGAATCTCTCCGACGATTTTTCTGTTCGGAATGATGACGCGCGATCGATCCGCGTGCATCAGTGTCGTGGTGAAGATGTCGATGACCACGACATCCCCGTGGACGCCGAGCAGCGAGATATGTTCGCCGACCTTATAGGGTTTGCTGAAGATAATCGACAGTCCGGCCATCACATTGCTCAAGACACCCTGCAAGGCCAACCCGACACCGACACCGGCGACTCCGACGCCGGCGATCAGCGGAGCGATGGGCACGCCCAGTGTTTGAAGCGCGATCATCGCCGTAAACAGCATGACGACGATTTTCACGATGCGCACCAGGAGCAGGCGCAGCGGCGGCTCAAGGGTCTGTTTTTCGAGCGCCCGTCGGGCAAAATCGGCGGCCCCGCGAGCCACCATCATTCCGCCGATGAGGATGCCGAGCGCGACCGCCGCCTGCAACCCGTACTGCACGGCATATTGAGTGAGCGTATCCAGAATAGTCATAGAGATATTTCCTTATCGACCGAACAATCCTTTGAGCAGCTCTTTCCCCTCTTTCTGGAGGTCCTCGGGCTTTGTCGTCCCTTTGAGCAGCCCATCGACGGCTTCCTCGACCCTTTTCTTCACCTGCTCCTGCACTTTCCCGGTGAGACCCTTCAGATCCACTCCATACGAGGGAGCTTGAGTCGTTCCGGTAATCATGAGCGGAAGACTCAACCGGCCGTCTTTCAAGGCGATTTTGGCGACGGGCGATGCGGCCGCGATCTTTTGGCTCACACCTTGGGAGAGGGTGAGATTCACGGCAAGATTCAGCCGCTGATCAAACCCGATCGTGCCCCCGCCGGTCGCTTGAAAATCATGGCTATCCATCAAGAGCCGCTGCACATTGATCACCCCTTGCTTGATGGCGAGATCCGTCTCGATCGTCGAAAAAGCCGTGGCCTTCACATCGTCGATGGAAATGCCGGCCACTTTGAGGGCCGAGACCACTTCCTGGAGAAGATTCACCCCTTCGATCTTTCCATCTTTCACGGCCATGCGGCCGGTCCCCTCCAACGCCTTGGTCAGATCCGGCATTGAGAACCCCCGCCCTTGCACCGACAGGTCCGCACCGGCCGTCCCGCTGATCGAGATCGGCGTCTCGGCGACCGCATTCAGCGCCGGGCCGAGTTGCAATCCTTGAATCGTCACGGCCCCCTTGAACGGAGGCATGTCCGATCCGGCGATCACTTTGCCTTGCCCCTTCACCTCGCCGTCGAACAGGCGGAACGACAGGGATTTCAGCTTGGCCTCTTGCCCCATCACTTCCGCCGTCATCTGGAGATTCTTGATCTCAACCGGTGTTTTCAGGGGAAGCGCAACCGGTAAGTTCGCGGTATTGATCACCGGCGAGCTGATATCGATGATGGCATCATTCCCCGCGGCTTTTCCGGTAATGGTAAAGTCCGTCTTTCCCAGGCCCAGCTGGAAGTTGATCGCCTCGATGTCCATCGTCTCTCTCAGCGGACCAAAAGAACCGTCGAGTTTCACCGGCAGATTGAACGGCTGCACCAGCGAGCCGACATGCAAACTCGGCGTTTGCCCAAGCCGCACTGATTGCAGGAGCACCTCCAAATCTTGCAATACATATTCCGTCGGTTTGGCGGCAGAGAGGTCACGATAGGTCAATTTCCCGCCGTCGATCGACACTCGGTCCACCGCCAGCAGCGCCAAAATCTTGAGCGGCCCTTCCGTCGAAGGAATCGGGGCGCGCGAAGGTTTCTCAGGCACCGGCACGCCTTTGCGTCCGATGGTGGAGGCGTTCAGAACCCCGTTTTTGTTCTTAATGACCGTAATGACCGGCCGGCGAAGCGTGATCTCCTCCACTTCGACTTTGCCGCTCAGCAACGGCATCAGTTTCACACCCACATCCAACGACGAGAGCGACGCAAAGGGGTCCGCGCTAAAGGCCTGATCATCCAGCACCGCAAACCCCGTCACCCGAGCGCCGATTCTTGGCCAGACCGTCAATCGAATATCTTGTAGTTGGACCTTGCGATTCAGCGCGTCTTCGATGAGCGGCTTGTACTGGTCTTGATACTTATTGAGGTCGATCAGGAAGGGCAGCGCGAGCGCCACTCCGACGAGCAGGCCCACTAAGACGAGCAAGCCAATGGCTATTTTCATCTGGATCGTCTCCGGTTGAGGATCTTAAGTATATAAACGGATTCCTGGCGAGTCAAACGATCGGCGCGGAGGACATCGGTCTGAGCACTCTTGAGGCAGCGCGACACCGCATTGCTTTATGAATGTTCACTGCTGTGGTAGGCTCAACAAGGATATCCCCGGCCACCACACACCGTCGAAGAGGACGCCCATGAAGATGCTTCACATTGTCTGTGGGAAGGGGCTTGAAGACGAGATCGTTGCGCTATTCAACAAACTTGGGATCAAGGGATACACGGTGATTTCAGGGGTGGGAGGCAGGGGCGTGACCGGGACCGTCCCGGCTTCCAACTCCTTAACCAACCATGGTACGAATACGCTGTTTATGGTTGCGCTCGGATATGAGGCCACGTTTCTGCCGCAGATCGTTACAGCGCTCAAGGAGCTTCGTGCCAACCATATTCAAGGCCATGATGACCGTCAAATCCCTCTGAAAGTCTTTTTACAACCCTGCGAGATCATCATGTAGTCCATTCTTTCCGCTTTGCGTCTCTGGTCGAGCACTGGAAGGAATGAGGAGGATGGCTAAGAAGTTTAAGATCGGCGATCATGTACGCTGGAATTCCGAGGCGGGCCGAGTGTCGGGAACCGTCATTGCCGTCCATACCAAGAATTTCGACTACAAGGGTCATGTGCATCACGCCTCGGAAGACGATCCTCAATACGAAATCAAAAGCGACAAGACCGATCATATCGCGGCCCATAAGGGCAGCGCCCTTGAATACGCCGGACGAAGGTAAAGCGTAAAGCGGCCGCCTATTATCCGAAAGCCATATGTGGCGATGCCGGTCCGGCGCGTTGCGGAGAAGAGCAACCATCTGAGTCAGCGGCTGAATCGTTCCACAACCTGAGCGGTGGTGGCGACTTCGCCGAAGATGCCGCCTTCCACGCCGATCATGGCCAGAGCAGCCTCGTGCAGAACCGGATTGCTCGAAGCGCAGGCATCGCTCACGGTAATACAGCGGTACCCGAAGTCGACTGCCCCACGCAACGTCGAGCTGACGCATACCTCCGTGGTGACACCCGTCAAAATCAGTGTTTCAATGCCTCGCTTCGTCAATGCTTGTTGCAATCCCGTATGAGCGAATGCGCTATACCCAGGCTTGTCGATGACGATCTCCCGTTCCAGGGGGCGCAGAGCATCCACGAAATCGTGCCCGGCTTCGCCCCGCACCAGCAGACGACCGAGCGGGCCCTTGGAGCCGATTTCCGCGCCGGCCCTGCGACTCCGCTCCAGCTTGTACGGCGGACAATCGGACAGGTCGGGCACATGGCCTTCGCGGGTATGCACAATCAGCAGGTCGGTTTTTCGCCCTATCGCGAGCAGTTTTTTGATCGGATGGATGGTCGCGGCCAACGGCGCGATGTCCAGTCCCGCCTGCGCCGCGTACCCTTCCGGCAGAAGAAAGTCACGCTGCATGTCGATCACCAGCAAGGCCGTGCGAGCGGGAATCAGTGAATCGAGGAGGCTCATGGTCGATCGGTCCATTCCATACGATCTCCCCGTGAAGACTCCTAAATTGCCCAGTAAGGCGGAAACCCCCAAGCCGGCCGCCACCTTGCTTCCGTGAATCAGAATGTCACGCCGCGAAGGGCCGGCGCCCCTCGTATCGTCGCGGTCACTGACGAGAGGGCTTGCCTCGTCGGCTTTCTTCGCCGCCATGATCAGCCTCCATATTCGCTGAAGCAGTCATCCAATACCGTCCGCTTGAGTTCTTCTATCAAGCAAATGGTCGCTTCGTCAATTGACACCGCCACGTCACCTGGCGGAATCGCACGCTTGTCGCCTTCATCGCAACGGCGTCACGGTCGATCGCTGCTGCACAACCTGCCCCCCTTCACCTCTCGATGAAGTTGAGCAGATCCGCGTTGATGACATCGGCATGCGTGGTGCACATGCCATGAGGGAGTTTCTGGTAGACCTTCAGTGTGCCCTTCTTGAGGAGCTTCGCCGAGAGCAGCGCGGAATCGGCGATCGGCACGATCTGGTCGTCGTCGCCATGCATCACGAGCGTCGGCACGTCGATGAATTGTAGGTCCTCGGTGAAGTCGGTCTCCGAGAACGCCTTGATGCCGTCGTACTGCGCTTTCGCGCCGCCCATCATACCCTGGCGCCACCAATTCTCGATCACGGCCTCGGACACCTTCGCGCCCGGCCGGTTGTACCCGTAGAAGGGGCCGCTCGCGAAATCACGATAGAACTGCGCGCGGTTGGCGGCGAGCTTTCGCCGAAGGTCGTCAAAGACCTCAATCGGCAAACCGCCTGGATTGGCGGCCGTCTTCACCATGATCGGCGGCACCGCGCCGATGAGCACCAGCTTTGCGACATGGCCCTTGCCGTGGTGAGCGACATAGTGCGTCGCCTCGCCGCCGCCGGTCGAATGGCCGATATGGACAGCGGCGCGTAGCCCGAGATGCGTGACGACCGCGGCGACGTCCGCGGCGTAGTGGTCCATGTCATGACCATCGGTGACCTGGCTCGATCGGCCCTGGCCGCGCCGGTCATGCGCAATGACGCGATACCCTTTCCCAACGAAGTAGAGCATCTGCGTGTCCCAGTCGTCGGCGCTGAGCGGCCAGCCGTGATGAAAAACGATGGGCTGCGCGTTCTTAGGACCCCAGTCCTTGTAGAAGATTTCGACGCCATCTTTGGTGGTGATCATGCTCATGGAGTGTCTCCTTTCCTGACATCTCATCGCACCGAGACGCGCGCTCCGGCAGTTGCTTCTCGGATCGTGCCCGACGACGACTCATATGCTTGTCGAAGCAGGCGATGATTTGTTCCGGATGCCGTCCGGAGTAATCACGACCAATACTGCGACGCCTTCATATAGCCATACAATAGATCACGCCTGGCCAAAATCCCCACCAACTTGTTGTTCCGGACCACCGGCACGCGGGTCAAATAGCGATCCTGGAAGAGGTCGGCTACCTGATGGAGGGTTTGATCCTCCGTCACGGTCACGGGATGAGCCGACATGATTTCCGCCGCCGTAACCTTCCGAAGATCCCGGCCGTCGAGCATGGCCTGGAGGAGATCATATTCGGTCACGATCCCGACCAAAGTGCCATCCTCTTCCACGACAGGAAGACTTCCAAAGTTCCGATGGGTCATCATGTGGGCGATCGTCGAGGCGTCCGTGCGCGAGCTGCATCGTGCGACAGCGTCCTGCATCAGCTGTCCCACCGTCAAGGTCTTCGGATCGCAGGCCTTCAGGAAGAATTCGGTTTGTCTCATACGCTCCTCACTGTTATCGTTTGCCGCCGGTGGCGAGATAGGTTCGCAAGACATCGCGTCTCGCGATGATACCGACCAATTTATCCTTGTCATCCACGACGGGGACGCGGACCAGATCGCTTGCGCGCAGCACATGGACCAACGTCCCGAGCGTCGTTTCCGGCCTGACTGAGTAGGGGTTGGAAGTCATGACATCTTTCGCCGACACCGCGCCAAGCCCATGACCGTCGTCGACGGCCGCCAGCAGATCGTGCTCGCTGACGATCCCGGCCAGCTTGCGTCCATTCTCGACGACCGGGACGGCCCCAAAACCCTCGATCATGAGCGACGCAATCACGTCTGCCTTCGTCCTCAGGCGAACGGACTGGACTGCCTTCTCCATGACCTGACTGACTGTCATGGAATCGAAGTCTTTGACTTTGATTACCTTTGCCCTCTTCACTGTGTTCGTCTTTTTCATCGTCCCTCCTTCGACGCGGCTACGCTCCAACACACTTCCTTTTATCGCCCTCCTGCGATGCGACTTTCAATCAACCGACAGACGATTTGTCCATATCCCCCATATCTAACGATCGCGTTCGCACCAGCTCAACTGACGCGAATTACCACAGTGGCTCACCTGCTCCTGCCGCAAAATACCGCAACATCTCGAAGCGATGAGAGACCGCTTCCCTCCGTAAGTCATTGGGAGAAAGCCCATTCTTCCTCCATGCGCCGTCTTCTCACAGGCATATCCGATGCAGGTCTGATACCCAGAATGATTTCCACAACATCACCTTCGTCGAGGAGGGAAATCCATCATGCGGATCTTGTGTGCGGTCGATGGGTCGGAGCATTCCCAGTGGGGAATCCAGGCGCTCGAGGCGCTTGCCGGCCATGAACTCGAACAGGTCACGTTGCTTCACGTCGTGGATAAGCCGGCTCTCCAGGCCGTTCGGAACAAGAACCCCGTCGCGGCGACACGGGCCGTTGTCGCCATGGAGAAGGCCGGAACCATGATCCTGCGCAATGCAGCGCGAGCAGCTCGCCTCGCCCTCGGACAGGCTGCCATGGGGCCACACACCACGGTTCACACCGTCCTCGCGCATGGCTCGCTCCCCCATACCATTGCGAAAACGGCCAGGCGGTTGAAGACCGACCTCATTCTGATGGGATCCCGTGGCCTGAGCGACATTCAAGGGTTCTTGTTGGGAAGCGTCTCTCGGCAAGTGGCTTCGGCTACTCCTTGTTCCCTGTTGGTCGTGAAACAGCCGATGCCGAAACTTCTCCATGTCGCCCTTGCGGTCGATGACTCCAAACCGTCACGGGCCGCCGCGCGGTTTCTCCGTGCTCGCATTCTTCCCGAAGCCGCCACCGTCACGATTCTGACCTCGGCTGCAAGTCCGGTCACGGACTTCGCCGCGCGTTACCTCTCCGAGACGCAACTGGCCGAATTGAAACGACCGGTCATCGAACGCGCAACCACGCTGGTCAATGCCCTGCGGGACGAGTTCATCAAAGAAGGCTACCCCGTCGTCACACAGATCCAGATGAATCACGTGATCGATACCATCGTGAAATCCGTGGAGGCCAATCATGACCAGCTGCTGGTGATCGGCTCGCGCGAGTTGACCAAGAGCGAGCGGCTCCATCTCGGCAGCGTGTCTGAAAGCCTGTTGAGACATGCTCCCTGCTCGGTGCTGATCGTGCGAGGAGCCCGTGCCTGACGTTAGCGGGGACGTTGAAAAAGGCCGCCAGCATTGTTCTCGCATCGCTCAGACCCTCAACGTACCCCAGAGGGTACGCCTCGGCCCTTCGCTCGCTGCGGCCTCGCTGGTCGACCTTTTTGAAGCTCCCACTCGGAGACACTTGATGAATCGTTCGCCGATGCATTTTTAAGGTATCAGTATGAACTTTTCCTATCCCTATCACGACATTCACCAACTTCCGATCGAAAATGTCCTGAAGCGGCTGGAAACCAGCAACGATGGTTTGTCTTCCGATGAGGCGCAATGGCGATTGGCTCGATACGGACCGAATGTTCTCGTCGAGCCGGATCACTACTCGCTCTTCCGTGGGCTCTTCCGCCATTTCACCCACTTCCTCGCCATCCTCCTCTGGGTCGCAGCCGGCCTCTCCTTTGCGGCCGACTTCATGCGACCCGGTGAGGGTATGGCAACGCTGGGTTGGGCCATCCTCTGCGTCATCATCATCAACGCCGGGTTCGCTTTTTTCCAGGAATACAAAGCGGAACATGCCGTTCAGGCACTCCGCCGCCTGCTGCCGAGCAAAGCGTGGGTCACGCGAGGCGGGCAATCCGTCGAAGCCGCACGAAACGAAATCGTGCCCGGCGATGTACTGATCTTAGAAGAAGGCGAACGGGTGCCGGCCGATGCGCGCCTCATCGAAGCGATAGGCATGCGGGTGGACAATGCCGCCCTAACCGGCGAATCAAGTCCGAAACGACGGATGGCCGAGGCCACACAAGACGGACACTGGCTCGACCTCCCGAATCTCGTCTTTGCCGGCACCACCATCCTATCGGGACATGGTCGCGCCGTAGTCTTCGCCACTGGAATGCGTTCGGAGTTCGGCAAGATCGCTGCGCTTACCACCACGGTCGAAACCGAACTCAGTCCCCTTCAGCAAGAGATCATTAAGGTCACCCGTATCGTTGGCGTCATTTCATTGGCCATGGGAGCCACGTTCTTCGTGATCGGTGTCTCAACGGGACTCGGATTCTGGATCAGTGCGATCTTCGGCATCGGCATCATCGTGGCCAATGTGCCGGAGGGTTTACTCCCGACCGTCACCCTCGCCCTTGCCATGAGCAGCCTTCGGATGGCGAAGCGCAACGCGTTGATCAAGCACCTGCCCTCCGTTGAGACCCTCGGCTGCACCAAGGTGATTTGCACGGACAAGACGGGGACATTAACGGAAAATCGCATGAAAGTGGATCGTTTCTTCGCCGACGGACTTGTGATCGAATCACGCGAGGGTTGCTTTTTCACCAGAGGCCGCATGATCGGAACAGCCGACGCCGTGCAATGGCGTTCCTTCTTCGATGCGCTTCTTCATTGCCAGAACGCCAAGCGCGTCCGGAAGTCCGATGGACGTTTCGTGGTCACCGGCGATCCGACGGAAGTTGCGTTGTTGGAATTTGCCGTCAAACATGGACTGGCTCACCGACCTCCCCTGCGGCGCATGGGAGAACTCGCGTTCGACGCCGATCGGAAGAGGATGAGTACTCTTCATTGGTCTGAAGGACGACTCATCGCATTCACCAAAGGCGCTCCGGAGTCGGTTTTGCCTCTCTGCGCCAACACGCAGGTCCATGGCAATGCCATAACCATGACCTCGCATGAGCGCACGCGCATCCTAAGCCAGAGCCGATCCTTCGCCGAGCAGGCCTACCGCGTGCTCGCCGTCGCCACGCGCGAAGTGGCTCATCAGCCTGAGCACATTGAAGTGGAAACGATTGAATCAGGCCTGACGTTCCTCGGACTGGTGGCCATGATGGATCCGCCGCATCGAGAAGTGCCTGAGGCCATCACGAAATGCCAAAGAGCCGGTGTCCGCATCGTGATGGTCACCGGCGACCATCCGCTCACGGCACTAGCTGTGGCACGCAAGATCGGCCTGGTTCCTGAACAGGCTGCATCGTCACCGAGCAGTTTCGTTCCGGTCATCGAAGGGCCGCAGCTCGATAAGATGAGCGACGAGCGACTCCGTCGGCTGCTGACCCCGTCTCGGCCAGGCGAACCGGACCCGGTCTTTGCCCGGATGGCCCCGCGCCACAAGATGCGGATCGTGTCCACGTTCAAGGAGATGGGGGAAGTGGTTGGAGTTACCGGCGACGGAGTCAATGACGCGCCGGCTCTCAAGAAAGCCGACATCGGCATCGCGATGGGCATCACCGGCACGGATGTCGCCAAAGAAACAGCCGACATGATACTGCTCGACGACAACTTCGCGACGATCGTGAGTGCGATCGAAGAGGGCCGCACTGTCTATGACAACATTCGCAAATTCTCGTCCTACATACTGGCGAGCAACGTCCCGGAAATCGTCCCATTTCTTGGCTATGGTTTCATCGGCATGCCGCTGGCCCTCACAATTCCGCAAGTCTTGGCAGTCGACCTTGGGACCGACATGATCCCCGCCCTGGGTCTCGGAACAGAACGGCCACAATCCGATGTCATGGACCTTCCCCCACGCGCACGAAGCGAGCGACTGCTGAGCCTCCCCATCCTGCTGCGGGCCTATCTGTTCCTCGGGCTCATTGAGACAGGGATCGCGATGGGAGGATTCTTACTCTATCTCAACAGTCAGGGTTGGACCTGGGGAGAACACCTGGATTGGTCTTCCCCATTATATAAGGAGGCAACAACCGTCACCTTCGCCGGGATCGTGTTCGCACAAGTCGCGAACGTGTTCGCCTGCCGATCCGACCATCTGTCGGTGGCTCGACTCGGATGGCTTACCAACCCGCTCATTCTGTGGGGGATTCTCACCGAGCTTATCATCTTGGCGCTCATCACCTACACGCCGATCGGGAACGAGATCTTCGGAACCAGCCCCTTGCCTCTCTGGATCTTCGGACCACTCGTGTTAGGGGCGTTGGCACTCTTGTCGGCGGAGGAGGGCCGGAAGTTCATCGTAAACCGTCGCAAGCGGATGTCGATCTCGCCGAAACCAACTACCGAGACGCGGCAGCCAACGTCGAACTGAACCCAATCGAAGCCCTGCGCTATGAATAGTCGCGAGACGGATTTTTGGAGCATACCGGCGAATCAACTCTTCGGTCGACTCGGTTAGAGACAGGAGGGCGGCATGGATCTGTCGATACGATCCCTTTACATCGTGAGCGCCACCTCCACCTCGCCGGTGCGCCGCGCGACCCTCAGGGCCACTTCGTTTTCATGACGATCAAGCACGAGGTCGAGGCTCGCAGTGCCGATCGTGAGGTTGCGTAATTCGACTCGTTCCAGGAACGGTGGGAGAACAGGGTGCACAAACTGCACGAGGCGGCGAGTCCCATCGATCTGTAAACCCAGACAGGCTTGTAATGCCTGAAAACCGGCGCCGGCCGCCCAGGCTTGCGGGGCACAGGCCGTGGGATAGCGTGTCGGGCTTTCTCCCGGACGCCGGGAAAATCCGCAAAATAATTCCGGCATTCGGTGGAGGTCGAGAAACAGGCTGGCGTCGAACAGGCCGGTGAGAATTTTGATGGCCCCTTCTTTGTATCCGTAGGCCGCCATGCCGGCTGCGATGATCGCATTGTCGTGAGGCCACACGGATCCGTTGTGATAGGACATGGGATTGTAGCGTCTCTCCGATGTGGCAAGCGTTCTGATGCCCCATCCGCTGAACATGTCTTCGCGCAACAGGGCCCGGGCAGTGCGTCCGCCGCGATCCTGCCCGGCAATGCCGCCATACAGACAATGGCCTGCGTTCGAGGTGCGCACACAACAGGGGCGCCCCTTTCCGTCCAAAGCCAGGGCATAGGAACCGAGCCTTTCACACCAGAAGACGCGTTCGAACCGTTCGCGTAGCGAGTCGGCTTCCTTCACCAACCGATCGGCCTGATCGATAGCTCCCAAGACCCGCGCCACGTCCGCCGCCGCTCGTTTGGCTCGATATACGTAGGCCTGAACCTCGCACAGGGCAATCGGTCCGTTCGCAGCCGTTCCATCCGCATGAAACACAGAATCATGAGAATCTTTCCATCCTTGATGCACGAGTCCGTTGGCAGACTGCCGCGCATAGGTGGTGAAGCCCATGCCGGTGGGGTCGCCGTACTGATCGATCCACCGGAGAGCGAGCTGAATATGCGGCCAGAGTGTCGCGAGAAACCGGCGATCGCCGGTACGTTCGTAGTACGCGCCCGCCAGGACGATGAATAACGGCGTCGCATCGACGCTGCCGTAGTATTTCCCGAAGGGAATCTCGCCCAGGGCCGCCATCTCCCCGAGGCGCGTCTCATGCAAAATCTTTCCAGGTTCCGCATCCTGCTCAGGTCGAACATCCGTCGCCTGTGTCGCGGCCAGAAACCCTAACACCCCTCGAGCAACCAACGGATTCATCCACAACATCTGTAGCGCCGTGATGATGCCATCCCGACCGAATGGAACGCTGAACCAGGGGACTCCGGCGTAGGGATAGAGTCCCTGCGGAGTTGCCGAGATCAACATATGGAGATCAGCCAATGATCGATTCAACCAGTGGTTGAATTGTTCATTCGCCGTATAGACGTGGGCGTCATCGGCTTTGTCGCTCCGCAATGCCCGATCCACCTCGTGGCGCGCTCGGTCATAGGCGAGTGACGTTCGGTCCAGTTGCGGCTCGATTTCACAAGCGATGGAGATCTCCCATGATAAATTTGCGTGCGAAGGAATGTTCGATTCAATCACGAAGCCGTCGGCCGTCACCCGTTTCGGATCCGGAGAGCATCGGACAGACGTTCGGCGGATAGTCCCATCAAGGCCTTTGTACCCGAACACCAGTCCGGCTTTAGAGCGAAGAGTCTTGAGACGAGACCCACGACGCGGCCGCTGTCGGCCTCTCGCTTCGAAGAGATCGGCGAAATCCGTATCCAGGATGACGGTGAGCGAGAGGGGAACTTTCGTGGTCCCGTAGTTGTGGACGCGAATGCGCTCGTGCCAGGTCCCTTGCCATAGAAATCGCGTGCGGCACACATGGAGCGTGCCGCGCGGAATGGGCCGTTGCCCGTCCAATATCAAATCCGGGTTGGTGAGGTCGCCGGTGAAGAGGGCATTATCATCTTTCACCGTGGCGCTCAGGAGCATCGGACGCTGCGCCTGCAACAACAGTTCGAATCGGGACAGGAAGCGCGTGCCCTCGTGGTAGAGGCCCTGTGGGCCGGAAAGCGCGTGGTGAATATCGCCATAGCGATCAAACACCGCAAAGGTCTCGCCCTGTTTCAAGACCTCCGTGCGCCCATCGGCCAACGAAGAGGAGGCGCGGATATAGTATTGATCGTTCCAGCGGATGATATCGTTCATGAACGGTTTCCTTTATGTGTTGGCGCTCACCCGACTCATCCGTGTGGCGACCAAGCCCGTCAGCATGAAAACAAGCGCGATGCCGAGGATGCCGGTTTCAGGGCCCTGTTGCTCCGTAATCCATCCGAAGGCGGAGATTCCTCCGATGGCGGCGGTCATGGCTCCGGTTCCATACAGCCCGAGGACTCGACCGATCATGTGACGGGGGACGATTTCTTGAATGATGCCCCAGGCGATCGGCGTAAACGCACCCATGCCGCAGCCGATGAGTCCCATGAAGAAGCCGGCGAGATATGGATCGACCGTCCATGTGAACGCGCACAGCGCGGCGCCGCTCAAGACGCTGGTGCCCATAATCAGACGCATGCGATCCTTGACCATCCAATCCGTCACCCAGAGCAGTCCGATCGATGTCACCAGCAAGCCGAGGCCAAGCGCCGACCAGAGATAGCCGACCTCAACCGGACCCAGCCCGAGCAATTTCCTCGCAAACACCGGGAGCAATGCGGTCCACGCGCTGGTGCCGAACGTATAGAGAGCGGCGGTGCCCGTCAAGAGCAACAATCTCGGTTGCGTCATGACGCTGTAGCGAAATCCTTCGACCAGATCTTGCAGCATGGTCGGCCTGGCCACGGGTGAAGGAACCGCGGCGACAGGGTTGCGAAACCGGACCAGCATCAGACACGCAGCCGAAATCATATAGGTCGCGGCGTTGAGACACAGGACCTCCTGTGATCCGTACGCGGCAATGCCGAGCCCGCTGAGCGCGGGGCCGAAAATAATACCGAGACTGGTGGTACCTTGCAGAAGGGCGTTGGCGGCCGTGAATTGCGTCTTCGGCACGAATGCGGGGATCGCGGCCGTCAGCGCCGGGCCGAACACCGCCGTGGCAATGGCATGGAGCAACACCAGTAGGTACAGCACCGATACGGTGAAGGATTCCACAGGGATGAGACAAGGAATCAACCCGATCAGCAAGGCGCGCAACACATCGCTGGTGATCAGCAGCACCTTTTTCGGAAGACGATCGACATACACGCCGATGAGAGGACCGAGAACGATCGGGGGGATCGTCTGGAGCAGCCCGATGATAGAGGTCTTCAGCGGCGACCCGGTGACGGCATAGACAAACCACAACAGGGCCAGTTTGGAGACACCGTCGCCTATTTGAGAGATCAGTTGTCCGGACCACACGAGTCCGAAATCACGGGTCAGGAGGAGTGGACGATTCTCGACCAAGCGGGTATTTGCCTGTTCCGCTGCGGGGGGAGCGCCAGCCAATGAGCCGGAGCGGCTCTGCATCAGCTCTCACCCTCCAGCCGTATCTTCTCGGTGTTCACGGCTCGAACACCCGGCACTTGCCGGGCTGTCTCGGCAGCTTCGAGTGCGATAACCTGAAAACGCACGGTTCCGTTGAGCTGGACGATACCGTCCTCCGTTTTCACCTCGAAATTCGCCGCTTTCAGGGTGACACTCTTGGCGAATCGTTCCTTGATCATGGCGGTAAGGATTTCGTCCTGCTTCTTCAACAACGCTTTTGCCAGATCTTTCTCCACGGCCAGCTTGTTCACGATGGTTTTGACGCCTGGGACAACCTGCGCCACCTCTGTCGCCGCCGTTTTTTCTTCTTCCGTCGATACACGCCCGGTCAAGGTAAGAGTCTGTTGATTGTCCTCTGCTTCAATCTCGTAGTGAAAGAGTCTTGGATCTCCCATCAGCGCAAGTTTGACCGACAGGATCAGCGAGCCCAGCGTCTTCTTGGGCGTCTCCTTCCCTGGCTCTTTCTCCTTGACCGACTCTTTCTCTTTGATCGGCTCCTTCTCTTTGACCGGCTCTTTCTCTTTGGTTGACTCTTTCTCTTTGACCGGCTGTTTTTCTTTGGCCGGATGCTTTTCTTTGGCCGGTTGCTTCTCCTTGACCGACTCCTTCTCTTTGGTTGGCTCTTTCTCCTGCGCTGATTCCTTCTCTTTGACTGACTCCTTCTCGGGGACAGGTTCTTTCTCTTTGGCTGACTCCTTTTCTTTGATCTCCGAGTCGGGCGTCCCATCAGTCTTGACTGGAGGAACAAGCGGTGATGGCGTTTTTGGTTCAGACGATGGCTTGTGCGGCGCCGACGGACTGTCGGGCGAGGCCGGGGGGTGTTGGGGACGAGGCGCATGCTTTTCCGGCACGACCTCTTTGTGCTCGGTCGACGTGTCCGCCTTCGGCGCAGGAGCGGACTGCGGCTTTGCGTCCGCCGCGCCTTCTTTTTCTTGTGTCTCGGAGAACGCTGAACCCACGCCGATCGACACCAGGAACAACAAATTCATACCCAGAACGATCAGCGCTCTCGACGACGTGATCATCGTGCGAGTCCTCCTCGTGAATACACTTCTGAGATTGTCTCAGGCATTGTAGCTTGCTCACAATGCTCTGTCATCTGCGCACGGGCGAGAGAACCCCTCTCGTAAGGGAACTGATCTGATCGACGCGCCTCCGGTTGAGCCGGAGGCTTCTGTCTCGTCGTTCAGCAGGTCGTGAGTGCCTGTTTCTATGATTGGGCAGCGCTTGGTTGCGGGGTGAAGGAGCCGGATGGAGAAACGGCCAATCCTCGGGGGTGTGCTTTATAGAAGCTGAAGAGCCACGCAGTCGCGGCCGTCAGAAGAAGAATGAGACTGATCCCTCCTAAACTGGCGGCAGGACCCATGTGATCCGCCGCCCATCCAAAACCGGCCATTCCAGCCATCGATGAGGCCATTCCGCCGGTGGCGAAACTCGTAAAGACTCGCCCGAGCAGATGTTCCGGCGTCAGTTCTTGAAGCATCGTCCACACCAACGGTGTAAACATGGCGGTGCTTCCCCCGATCACCGCGAGCAAGATTCCGGCGGCGACCGGAGCATCGAAGAAACCAAGCGCGGCAACGGCAATGCCGCCGACCGCCAAGGCGCCGGACATGAATCGCAGACGCCACGGCACGTCTCCCTGCGCAATGGATGTCAAACTGAGAGACGCGAGCAACATGCCGACGCCGAGCGACGACCACAGCCATCCGAGTTGGATCGGCCCCACGCCAAGCACATCTTTCGCAAAGACCGGCAATAGAAAGATGAAGGCGCTGATGCCGACACTATAGAGGGTGGCCGTCAACATGAGAAGCGTGACCGTCTTCTGTTCAACGAACACGAAACGGAAACCCGCCATCAAATCGCCGGCGATGCCTTCCGTCAACCCTTTACTTGCAACACGGAAACGGTCGATCGTTTCATGCACCCGAATGGGGAACAGGCAAAGCGCGGAGATGAAAAACGTGGCCGCATCGACATACAGCACGTTTTGCGCTCCGATGAGCGCGATCCCGAGGCCGCTGACGGCAGGCCCCACCAGCAGTCCAACGTTGGTCGTCGTCTGCAGCAACGCATTGGCGGCGATCAGCCGCTCTTTGGGCACAATGAGAGGAACCGCCGAGGTCAAAGCCGGGCCGAAAATCGTGGAAAAGATTGCGGTGGCAAACACAAGAATGTACAGCCGATCCAGCGACAAGGCTCCCATGGCAAAGAGCACCGGGATCAGGAGCACCATCAGGGTTCGGAGAAGGTCCACCCCGATCATCACCGGTTTCTTTCGAACGCGATCCAGATAGACACCAATGAGCGGCCCAAACAGCAGGGGGGGTAGTGTTTGGAGCAGTCCGACCACCGCCATCTTGAGCGCCGAGCCGGTGAGGTCGTACACAAACCAAAGCAACGCGACCTTGTTAAGACTGTCACCGATCTGAGAGATCGTTTGGCCGGCGAACAAAAAGCCGAAGTCTCTCGTTTTGACCAACTCCCAGCCTCGACCACGGCTCGGAGTGGAACCAGTCCCTTGTGAAGGAGTAGTACATACGTCAGACATGTCAGCCTCGTCCTAGAATCTTATGCGGTTCGGCAGTGAAGGCGTGTGCGGCTTGCGCGGATCCGTCCTCGAGAAGACATTCATATAAGGCCACATAATCGCGTGCCATCCGCTCAGCGGTAAACCGATCGTCAAAGGCCGCCCGACAGCGCCGTCGATCAATAAAGGAGAGCTGTCCGACCGCGTCCACCATTTCGGACACCGTCTCGCAAATAAAACCGGTGACGCCGTGGTTGATGATCTCAGGAATCGATCCCCGTCGGTACGCCAACACCGGAGTTCCGCAGGCCAAGGCTTCGATCAGCACCAACCCGAAAGGTTCCGGCCAATCGTAAGGACACACCAGCGCCATCGCATTGCCGAGAAAGTCGTCTTTCTCAGCATCGGAGATCTCTCCGACGAACTCAATCAGTGGATGGTTGAGCAACGGCTCAATCTCAGCTTCGAAGTAATTCTGATCGGCAGGATCGACCTTTGCCGCAATCCGCAGGGGAAGGCCGGCCCGTTTGGCGATTTCGATCGCGTGGTCCGGACGTTTTTCAGGGGAAATTCTCCCCAAAAAGGCCAGATACCCCTGCGCCTGAGGATGAAACGCATAGAGATTTCGAGGAAGACCATGGTGGATCGTCGCCGCCCAATTGGCCCAAGGCAACGGTTTGCGCTGGGCGTCTGAAATGGACACCAAGGGCATTTCCGAGAATTCACGGAAGACCGGTTCCAATTCGGGCAAATCCTGCCGGCCGTGCAAGGTCGTGACAACCGGAATGGTGTTCCTCCGTGCCAGCGGGAATCCGATGAAATCCAGATGGGAATGGATGATATCAAAGCCCCGCGCCGCTCCAAGGCCCCGTTCCTGAAGCATCATCATCGGAGCGTCCCGGTTGAAGATGCCGGTATTCAATCGGAGGGCCTGAGGGCAGATCGCTTCAAGCCGCGCGGTTGTTTCTGAGTCGCCGCTGGCAAACAGCGTGACGTCATGTCCCTGCGCGACCAACTCTTCCGTAATATACGAAACGATTCGTTCCGTCCCCCCGTACAGTTTGGGCGGGACGCTTTCCCACAATGGAGCCACTTGCGCGATTCTCATAAGTCTTTCCTTTCCGCAGATCGACGTCTCAGTCGCCAGCTTGTTTGTGTTATTTATTTTTATATGGTTCGGTGTGAAAGCCAATATCTGCTGACGGGCCGGAAACCTGCCATGAGTGACATGATGCGATTTTCTCGCTCATGTGCGTACTGGATTTTTCCCTTGCTCATGAGTTTCATGCTACTCATTCCATCTCGCTTGGCTCAACGGACAAAACTTCCATGACTGAGTCGGAATATGTCCACTGTTGATCGCTTGACTGAACATTGAGCCTCATGATTGGCGCCCATCGAGCAATGAAGCACTCCATGGCTGCCTCGGGCTGACTCGATACGATGCTTTATCGGCCACGAACATCCACATCCCGTCACGGAGGGAACGCCTCCCCTCCCCCGCGATCTCGACAGGTCCATGCCCATCGAACGATGCCGCGGGAAAAGGCTCCGCTCACGGAACGTCCTCTTACTGGCTGATCCGCGCTGCCTTGACGATTTTTTCTCCTCTGACCTGCTCCAAGAATCGATCGGGGGGGACTGCCGGAGGAAGAATCCGGACTTCCTGCCAGCCTTCGCTGATCGCTCCCTTGTGACCCTTCATTTCATGCACCCATTTATCGATGCTTTCTTGACTGGTTCCATCACTGAAGGTCACCCAGAAAAGAAACGGCGTCTGCTGGGTCGCCTGGAGATTATCGGCCATTTTCAAGAGCCGCTCGGAACTTGAATCGACGGCTTTGGAGGCATTTGCAACAGCCGTCTGGAACTTGGTCCGCAACACCTGATTATGTTCTTCCAAGCTGACGACTTCTTTGGAGAGCCGAGCATTGTCCGCGGTGAGACTCTGAATCGCCGCTTCCAACTGCTCCTGCTCGATCCGCCCTCGGCTCGCCATTTGGCGTGCCTGGCGATCGGCTTCGCGACCGACCGTTTCCAGCCGCTTTTCGATCTCCTCCCTGACGGTCTGCGCATTGGACTCGAAGGACTCCTGTGTCGACGACAGCTTGAGCATGGCCTGTTGCAGCTGCGCCATGCCTTTCTGTTGCGACCCAAGCGCGTCATCAACCTTCGTCTGCATCCGTGCCAGCTCATCCAGCTGTTGTTCGAGTTTTGCCATGTCGACAACCGGAGCCGACGAAAGAATCGCTGATTGAACAATCGAAGACGGCGTCGGCTCCGAAGTTCCCCTGATCGTGATACGGTCGGCGACCAATCCGACGACAGCGACCGCTACGAGCGCTTGCGTGAAGGCGACCGTTCGCATTCCATATGCGAATGCCGGTTCCGGACGGCGGGCCACCAATCTGTCGGCCATATCCGCGATGCCCTTCCACGCTCGACTCCAGATACTCGGCGCAGGAGTGAACAGCGCGCTGAGCGTTCCCCCTTGTGCCATGTTGTGAACAGAGAGCTCCACCGTATCGGCGGAAAGCCGGATCCGGTCCGTACGATATCCACACTCGGGAGCCGTGAGCCCCCCTAAGAGCGTTCCGTCTTCGGCGCGAAGCTGTACCGTCTCGATGTGATCGACGCACTGAACGTGCAGTGTCGCGCCGATCCCTGCGCCTTCCAGCTCCCCAACACGCCGCTCATTGACATAGACCTGTATAGGATCCGACACGCCACGAATCGTGGGCCGGCTGTTCAATGATTCAAGGAGTTGGGATCGATACCCTTCCAAATCCTCTTCGTGACCCATAAAGAACCTCCTTACCTGACTTCACTTCTGAATCCACACGCCCACCAGGCGTCCCTCGTTACGGCCGCACCTGCAATTCCAGACGAGGTTTTTCGCCGGTCAACGACCCGTTGGATCCCAGCCCCCAGGCCGTTTGCATGCAATCGAGACAGAGCGCCAGATGCCAAATTCGATAATCGCAGCCGTAACCTTGAGCGAACATGTCTCCCCATTGAGACCGTGAAAGACAGGGGTAATGGTCCGGCTCGCTTTTTCGGTAATGCGCCTGTGCCACTCGGATAAGTCGCTCGGCCTCGCCGTTGAATCGTTGTCGATGTCGCTGCTGCTGATTCCCGAGCTCGGCCAGCTCCGCCTTCGTAAGGCCCACCTCATCCATCGTGCGCTGCCAACCACTCTCACGCCATCGTCGAAAATTCTTATAGATGCGCTGGCTTTCCAACCCATTGAGTCCGGTCACCGCGATCACGTCCCCCGCGCCCCATCCGTACGAATGACGATATAACGCGATCAGCGCGTCACGGCTGACGACCGCCCTCGCCACGAGCCCATCGAGAAATCGACCGAGCGGCCGCAGCAAGTCCGGGTGATAACAAAATGGTTCCGGCTTGCTGTGCTGTTTGGCCACCAAGGAGTCGAACAGAAACAACGGCCGGCAGGGAACTTCGCTGCGTCCACAGACCAGAAACCGTTCGAGATATTCAGAACCCCAGCGCAACGCGAATTTTTCATGCTCGATGTCGTCGTTCCACTGGCCGGTCTCCCGTAAAAACCGTTTCGTATAACCCGTCGCCCGATCCAACAGCGCCGGCAAGGCTCGCGAGACGACCTGATCGAACTCGTCCGATGTCGACACTACCTCTTCCAGGCGGCTCACCGTTGCCATACGATCAGCCATCACATGACTCTTACTGAGCGTATTGCGCATGCTCGTCACGGCCATTGTGCCTCCATCGACAGCAGGGGAGCATTGGACAAATACCCCCACTCGTTCGTTGGTTTTGTCCATTGCTCCGATCGTCGCACCCCTGGTACAAGTGTTTCGTTTACCGTCTTTCCCACGCGGAACCGGACAAGATAACGGTAATCCAACCATTCTCCGTTTCGCAATCCCTCTTTCCGCTCATGAAGGCAGGACCTTTCCCTGACGTTGATCGCACCGCTTGTCTTCGCCCAAGTCATCACCGACAAAAACCGGGCCGTCATCGGGCGCTATCAATGTCATGAGAACCAGGTTGCGGCGGCATCATCAAGACCGGCTGTCATGATACGTTCGTCGTCTACATTCTAACCAGAACGGGGTGAGTAATTACTAGTGCCCCACCGGTTGACTCGGTGGAGTAAATCGCCCATGGAGACCGGGGTTGTCTCTGCCCTGAAATGCCCCACGCTGCGGAGTTCATTGATCGCTTTATGTCTTCTGTAGCCCGGCGCTTATTCGTCGTTGAAACCACTTGACCGCCTCGACAACGGCCAACGGGAGAAGCGCCATGGCCATCATGAGTTTCCAATCTTCAACCGGCAAGGGCGCGACCTTAAAGATGGGCTCCAGCACCGGAATGGTCAGAATGCCGACTTGCAGGGCAAGGGAGGCCGCCACAGCCAAGATGAGCGCATGGTTGGTCGTCGCCCCCACCTGGAACAATGACCGGCGATCACTCCGGCAATTGAAGGCATGCACCAGCTGAGCGGCAACCATCACGGTAAACGTCACTGTCCGAGCCTGCTCGATCGGCTGTTGCCAGACAAACAGGCTGTACGAAAACGTGCTCAGGGCAATGACCGCCAACATCAGCCCCTCGCCGGCGATGGTCCAAAGCTTCCCCCCGTCCAGTAAGCGGGCCTGGGTCTGTCGTGGCGGCTGCCGCATCAGATCCGGCGCTTTCGGATCGACCGCCAGCGCAAGGGCGGGAAAGCCATCCGTCACAAGATTCATCCACAGGATGTGGATCGGCAGGAGCGGAAGCGGCAAGCCGAACAGGGTGGCGAACAGCATGACGAGCACCTCGCTCACATTGCACGACAGCAGAAAATGCACCGTTTTCCTAATGTTGTCGAAGATGCCCCTGCCTTCCTCGACCGCGGCGGCGATCGAGGCGAAGTTGTCGTCCGTCACCACCATGTCCGACGCTTCTTTGGTCACATCAGTGCCGGCCATTCCCATGGCCACCCCGATATCCGCCGCCTTGATCGCCGGCGCGTCGTTGACCCCGTCACCGGTCATGGCGACAATGGCCCCCTTCCGCTTCCAAGCCTGAACGATCCGGAGCTTGTGCTCGGCCGACACACGGGCGTATACCGTCACGCGCTCGACTCGTTGCGTCAATTGCTCGTCGGTTAAGCCATCCAGCTCTGACCCGGACAACGCCACCCCGTCATCGCGGTACAGGCCCAACTCCCTGGCAATCGCGATCGCGGTCTCCTTGTGATCACCGGTGATCATTGAGGTGCGGATGCCCGCATCCCGACAGAGGCGCACCGCCTCCGCCGCTTCGTGCCGCAAGGGATCCTTCATCGCGAGGAGGCCGAGAAAGATCAACTCGCGCTCGACCTCTCCGTCCGAGCTTGCCGATTGGCCGAGGGGCCTATACGCGACGCCCAGTACGCGGAGGGCTTGTTGTGCCAACGACGCATTGGCGTCGCCGATCAGCTGCCGGTGAGCTTCGTCCAGGGCCTCGGTCCGACCATCCAGCGTGACACGCGCAGCGCAACGGTTCAGCAGGACATCAGGCGCTCCCTTGCAGTACGCCACATGGCCTTGCTCCGTCCGGCGGACGATCGTCATCATCTTCCGCTCGGCATCGAACGGAACTTCTCCCTCCAGCGGCGCCCGGGGCTCCAACTCAGCCTTCGTAAGACCGGCCTTCGCCGCCGCCACGAGCAGCGCGCCTTCGGTCGGGTCACCGATGATCAGCCAAGTTCCGTTCTCTTGTCGCAAGGTCGCGCCGTTGCACAGCACGGCGGCCGTCAGGAGTCGGCGTAAACCTTCCGGAAGTGAGGGGCGATGGGTGATGGAGGAGGGAGGGAAAAGGGACTCATTCCCCTCGCCGGCATTGGACGATTGTCCGTTGACCATGAACCATTGACCATTGATCATTCCCTGTATCTCTCCTACAGGCTCATATCCCTCGCCCGTCACTTCGAACTGTGAGCCGTCCATGACCAAGCGCGTCACCGTCATCTCATTCTTCGTCAACGTACCGGTCTTATCGGTGCAGATCACGGTGGCGGAGCCGAGCGTTTCGACTGCGGGGAGTTTTCGAATCAACGCATGTCGCTTGGCCATCCTGGTCACGCCCATGGCCAGCGTAATCGTCACGACGGCGGGGAGGCCTTCCGGCACGGCCGCCACGGCGAGGCTCACCGAGGTGAGGAACATTTCCATCAGCGGTTCCCCCCGGAAATACCCCAGGGCGAACACCACCGTCACCACGCCGAGCGCCAGCCACAGCAGCGTATAGCCGAATTGCTCCAACCGACGCTGCAGAGGTGTTTCGTCACGCTCCGCCTCGGCAGCCTTCTGAATCATGGCGGCGATCCGGCCCAGCTCCGTATTGAGACCAGTCGCCACCACCAAGCCACGGGCCTTGCCGGACACGGCGGCAGTGCCCATGAAGACCATGTTGTGTTGATCGGCGAGCGGGACCTCGATGACTTCGATCCGTTCCGCCTGTTTTTGCACGGGTGTCGATTCCCCGGTGAGAGAAGCTTCTTGAGCTTGGAAATTCGTTGCGTAGAACAGGCGCGCATCCGCCGGAATGCGGTCACCCGCTTCGAGGGCGACCACATCTCCGGTGACCAGTTCCCGCGCCGGGATGGACTGCAACCCACCGCCGCGAATGACGCAGGCCGTCGCGACCGACATCTTGCGCAGCGCCGCCAACGATCGCTCGGCTCGGAACTCCTGCACAAACCCCAACAGCCCATTGAGAAACACGATGGCCAGAATCGCCGCCGCATCGATCCAGTCTTCCAACAACCCGGACACAACGGCCGCCCCGATCAGCACCCAGACGATGAGGCTTGAGAATTGCGCGAGAAAGAGTTTCAGCAGCGAGGGAGGAGGAGCGTCGGGCAGTTCGTTGGGACCTTCTTGCGCTAGTCGACGCGCCGATTCTTCGACGGTCAGACCGACGCCGAGGTCTGTTCGAAGCTCACCAACCAGAGCGTCCGTCGGTTTGCCGTACCATGCCGGTGCGCTCGTCGTCCCACTGGCTTCCGGTAGTCTCTTCTCAATCCGCATATTGTCTCTTTCGTGAGGATTGTTCACAGCAGGGTGTGTGCCATGCGTAGCATTCGACTATTCAGACCTCCTTACGCCGGTCACTGTGGCGTGATGCCACGTCGGTAAAGGACCATAGTGGTCAAATGCAACACAAAGAAGGTGGAAGTACGCGAGGAGTTGTCGGTTGAGTTCTGGTTACCCGTTGAAGAGAAGCCAAAGCCCCAAGACGTAGATGCCGATCATCAAGAGGCTATCCGGCTCAATGAGCATGAACCGTCGTTCCGCCCGATAAATGATCCCCATCAGCCCGATGTTCATCATAATGATCGACCACAAAGCCGTGAGCGCATGCGTTGAACTCACGGCGCTCAATAACCCTCCCCCGCGATAGGCCAGATCGGCAAAGAAGAACGCCGCCATGTTGAAGGCATTGCTGCCGAACAGATTGCCGACCGCCAAATCGAATGCGCCCAATCGGACGGCGGAAATCGAGACCACCAGCTCCGGCAATGAGGTGGTGATGGCAACCAGTGACGTTCCGATAAAGGTCGCGGTAATACCGCTTTCCTCCGCGATCCGCTCAGCCGACCAGGCCAAAGCGGGGGCCGCGATCAGCAAGACGAGGGCACCGACGGAGAACCCTCTGACGGCCCGACGGAGCTCATCGCGTCGGCTTCCGTCGGAGCCCGGCTTCTCAGCCATGCCCTCCACGACGACTTTGTGTTCGAGTTGACGGCGCGCCATGTCCTCTTGCCGAAACACCAGCCTCATCCCTAACACATAGAGGATCAGGAGCATCACGCTCTCAAAGCCCACGCCGAGATGGACAACCTCGATCCGCAAGAGCACGAAAAACGCCGCGAGGGCCGTCAGCACCATGGCAAGCGTTGCCGTCAACGTATGCCCCAAGGCCGCCTGCTGCCAAACCCGCTTCTGACGGTACAGGAGATCGATCAGCCCAAGCGTCAGCATGTTGCTCATCCCGGCCCCGAAGAGGTTGCCGGCCGCCAGGTCGGGCGCATCGATCCAGCCGGCGCTCATCGTGGTAAAGACTTCCGGAAGGGACGTGGCGGCGGCCATCAACACGACGCCGATCCACAATCGCCCCAAGCCGGTCAGCTCGGCAATCTGATCACCATAGCGTGAGAGTTTCGTCCCCGCGAAGACAATCGCGGCGGCGGAGACGACGAAGAAAAGCCACGGGAGGAACATGCTCGTGTCTCCGGATGGGCCAGAGCAACAGAACTCAGAGCGCTAGCGGGGGATGCGCCGAACCAGCGGGTCAGCGACGGTCGGTCACCCTCCCGCCCGAGGCTCGCTCACCATTGATTGTGGAAAAAGAGGAAGTATCCGATCGCGACGACGATTGCTTGCAACAGGATCAACCAACGCATGAGGCCCCATTTGGTCTCCGCTTTGGCCTCTTTCAGTCTCATTGTCGCTTGCAGAGAAGGGTCTGAGAAGATGTAGGTCGCAACCAATTCCCTGGCGTCCTCCCGACTCATGTTCCCCTCAAGCTGAACCTGTTCGACCGCTTTGTTGCGATCGCCTTGCGACAGCGCCTCCAATGCCTTCCTGGGAAGATCGTATGCCACTCTTCATTCCTCCGTCATTGTGACCGGCAGAGTCTACCAGAAAAGACGGCCGCGCGTCTTCCTGATTTCCACCGTGCCTGAGCGAGACGCATGGATGCCGAGACCTGGATTTTCCCCCGGCCGATTCCTCTATTATAATGAGCGTGTGCCGTCCAAACCCCACGCACCTCATACTCATTGAGGCCTTGAAGAGGAGGATGATCATGACACCCGTCACTGAGCAGATCTCTTTACACGAACAAGTCCGATCGTTTGTCGGCGCGCCTCGCACGATGCTGATCGGTGGTCGATGGCTCGACGCCACGTCGGGAAAAACGTTTGCCACCTACAATCCCGCCACCGGCGACGTCCTCGCTCAAGTGGCCGAAGGGGATCGTGCCGATGTGAACCGTGCCGTCACCGCGGCGCGGAATGCCTTCGAGAGCGGCCCCTGGCGTAGGCTCACCGCTTCTGAACGTGGCCGGCTGATCTGGAAACTGGCTGACTTGGTGGAATCCCATGCAGAAGAATTCGCTCAACTTGAGTCACTGGACAATGGGAAGCCGGTCGGCGTGGCCCGCATGGCGGATGTACCGCTGGCTATAGACCTGTTCCGATACATGGCGGGGTGGGCGACGAAAATCGAAGGAACCACGATCCCCATCTCAGTGCCTTACACCCCGGGTACCCAGTACCTGGCCTACACACTCCGGGAGCCGGTGGGGGTGGTGGCTCAAATCATCCCCTGGAACTTTCCACTGCTGATGGCGGCGTGGAAGCTCGGACCAGCCCTGGCCGCTGGCTGCACCGTGGTCTTGAAGCCGGCCGAGCAGACCCCGCTGTCGGCCTTGCGGCTGGGTGAACTGATCTGTGAAGCGGGATTCCCGGACGGCGTCGTCAACATCGTGCCTGGGTTCGGCGAGACCGCCGGAGCAGCCCTGGCGGCCCACCCGAATGTCGATAAAGTGGCCTTCACCGGATCCACGGAGGTGGGAAAGCTTATCCTTGGCGCGGCGGCAGGAAATCTAAAAAAAGTGTCATTGGAGTTAGGAGGAAAGTCGCCCAACATTGTGTGCCAAGACACTGACGTGGAAGCCTGTATCCCCGGAGTGGCCAGCGCGATTTTCTTCAACCAAGGCCAATGTTGTTGCGCTGGTTCCCGCCTATTCGTCGAAAAGGGCATCTTCGACAAGGTCGTTGAGGGTGTGGCGGCAAACGCGAAGAAGATCAAGGTCGGGCCGGGCATGGATCCCGCCACCCAAATGGGTCCGCTCGTCTCGGACGAACAACAACGGCGCGTGCTCGGCTACCTCGAGGCAGGATTCTCCGATGGTGCCAAGGCCATGGCAGGGGGACGCAAACTCGGAAACAGGGGTTACTTTGTGGAGCCGACCGTCCTCGTCGACACCAAGCAAGACATGAAGGTCATGCAAGAGGAAATCTTCGGCCCGGTCGTCTGTGCCGTGCCGTTCACCGATCTCGACGAAGTGCTTCCCGCGGCGAACGACTCCATCTATGGATTGGCCGCGGCGGTATGGACTCGCGACATCGGCAAGGCCCACCGCATCGCGGCTGAGCTGCGGGCCGGCTCGGTCTGGATCAACTGCTACAACATCTTCGACGCGGCGCTGCCGTTCGGCGGCTATAAACAATCTGGCTGGGGGCGGGAAATGGGCCATGACGCATTGGAGCTCTACACCGAGGTGAAGGCCGTCACCGTGCGGCTGTGACGCAGTGAAGCACTTGCAGTGCGGCACACATCATGTCCATTGACTCGTAATGGACGATACGACTCGCACAAGCGCAACCCGGCTGTGGTCACGGCATTCGAGTTGTTGTGCGGAAGGTTGGACATGTTGATCTGTCGCTGACGACAAACCTGCTCTCCCAGACAGGAGGGGCTCGTCTCACCAGGCAGCTCCGCCAATCTTTTCGGCTTCATAGTAGTTGTTTTCGCCTTCATCGACATGCGTGCGGATCACGCGAAGGCCTACGCGCTCGAGAGCGCGAGTGTACGCGATTCGACCGAGTGACCAACATTCGAGACCAGTTGTGACGTCCTGCCACGTTCCTGTTTCGACAGGCGCCGTGAAGAGAAAATGCCCTCGCGGCTCGAGGATCTCCGATACACGACGGATGAAGGCCAGCTGCTCGTCCTCGCGAAGAAGAAACACGAGGCCGATCGAGATGACCGCCTCGAATGTCCGTCCAAAGTAGTCACTGTTCAGGGCCGACGCGCATTGCGTGGGAACCGTGGGAAAACGTAATCGAAATTGCCTCAGCAATGTGGGGGACGTATCGATCGCCCATACCGCGAGCCCAGATTCCACCAGGACCTGTGTAATGGGATACCCTCCGCCGCAGGCGATTTCGATGACGGACGCGCCAAAAGGTAGCGATCTTGCCCAATGCTCAACGATCTCGACTCCCACACGGGATCGATCTCGAGCGTCAAGATACTTCAGCGCCTGCATTTCATAGAAACGGCCCGCATCTATCATGCGGTTATTTCCTCCACTCAGGAATCAATTGTCAAGTTGAGAGTCACCCGGTGTCTTTTGCTCTTCGCCGCCATGCCGACGATCATGGCTCGCCGCAGCCTGCTAAGTCTCGCCACGGATAATCAAAACAGCGGGTGATGGGGCGCGGATGAGAAGGGAGCGCCGGCCGGCACCTCTCCGGCATTGCCAAGAAACCGCCAGGCATCACCCTCTTTCACCAGATAGTGAACTTCACGAAACCAACTGTCGAGTGTCACGCGATTCCCTGTGCGCTCATCGGTGCCGTACAGTCCTCCCGTGCAGGTCACTTCCACGCGAACTTCATCATTCATCTGCGTGACCTTGATATCGGAAAACAAATGCAGGGATTCCACAGCCCGATAATGTTCGAACACCTCTCCCCATACCCGACGGACATCGCCCGCTTTCAATCCATGATAGTCGTAGGTCGAGGCATAAAACTGCATGAGCTCGTCCACGTCTTCTTTTCCCAGCGCCGCTTCCGCCCGCTCGAACGCCGCAAGCAGCCCTTTCACGACAGGATGGCGCAGGAGGCCGCTTTGTCCGGTGATCTTCTTTGCCTCCTTTCCCTCCACCAGCAACGTCGTCTCCGGCAAGACCTGTACCTTGGCCGACACCGCCTCCACTCCCAACAACGAGCATAAGACCAGACCAAGACCAATGTGCGCCTTCACTTTGCCATATCGCCACATCGACACACCTCCATCAACCAACGAAGCCCGTCGCCTGCCATGCGATAAGGCGGACCATGTTTGTCTGCCTGAGTGTCTTTCCGATTGATTTGAAGGCTTAGAAGTGAAACGGTTGAACATCACACCTCAGCATGGTGCAGTTCTCACCACGATCATTTCTCGGGCAAATTCTTCCGACAGGAAGGACTTTCCCACGGAGATCTTTCGCAAGTCGTAATAGGCCGCGATCTACACCGAGGTGAAACCGTCATCTTTTCATGACTGGGGCCAGTCGACGGAATCACAAGGATCGGCGGAATGAATGAAAGACGATTCCCAGGGACCGGTCGCTGACATTCATCGTTGTGATGGCTCATTCATTGCCCCCGCATCACGAACAAGGCGACACCGGCCGCAAGCACCAGAAATCCGACCATCCAACGGATAAATCTCTGTTTCGCCGTGACGAGGACCTGATCCATCTTCTTCTTGAGGGCCGGCTGGGAAGCGAGATACACCTCCACCTCTCCTTTGGCCTCGTTGAAACCGATATGCCGTTCCTGGCGGACGACCTTGATCGCCTCGATCAAATCCCCGCGCTGCAGCGCGTCAACCGCTGCTTTGGGAAAATCTGAAGCGCGACGCAGTTTGTTTGACATAGCAGGAAGATGCCCGAAAAGCTGGCTCGGTTGACAGTCGGCCGTTGACGCATGACGCTCCGCCTGAGCGGCGCCAGAACAAGCCGACAGATTGTTCAACAACCTGCTAGGTCTGACCGAGAAACCTGGGCCGATCCCGAACGGAGACCATTTTCACTAAGTCACGTACGGAGAGTACCCCGACGATCTTCCCGTTGTCCCTCACGGTCAGGTGACGCACCCCCTGTTCGGACATCACCGTGCTGGCATCGCGTATCGTGCGATTGACATCGATACTCAGCAGCGGTGAGCTCATCACGGCGCTGACGTGCGTGTTGCTTGCGTTCCGGTTGGACGCGAGCGCTTTCCAAACCAGATCGCGCTCGGTCACGATGCCGACTGTTTCACCGGCTTCGGTCGTCAGCAATGAACCGATCCGCTTTTCGCGCATCAGCTGGGCAGCCGCAACCAGAGACGCGTCACTAGGGATCGTCGCGGGCGCGGTCGCCATCAAGATGCTCAGCGGGCGGTACACCTTGTCAAGGTCGCAGATGGGGCCGCTCTCCACATCCACAAACGATCGCACGAGGTCCCGCACCGACAGGATCCCGACGATCTCACCGGCCTCGACCACGCAGAGGTGACGCACATGGTTGGTCTCCATCATATGGCTGGCATCCAACATTGAGCGGTCCCCTGGGATCGTCAAAATCGGGCTCACCATCACACCATCCACCATCGTGATCGTGGGGTCTGATCCCGTCGCGAGCACTTTCCGCACAAGATCCATCTCCGTCAGAATTCCCAACGGACCTCGGGTGGGATCATCCGATTCCACCAACAGACAACCGATCCGCTTGACCCCCATCCGCTCAGCCGCGGCCGCAACCGTCGTGTCTTGTGGAACCACTTCCAAGTAGCGATGCATGAAATCTTTAACGACTCCGCCTCCAAACTCGCTCATCTCAACTCCTGGTTCACTGGATAGATTGTGCGTTCGTTCACTCGTCCGAGACCATCTTTGTCCGGAATCCCCGGCGACCACTATACCCGATTCAGAGGAGGCACGCACACACACGATCGTGCCGCGAGGAGTAGAACCAGCCGATCGAATGCCAAGGCCTACGCTCTTGCTCATTGCTCGTTTCGCAAGAACACATGCAATTCATTGCCCGGCACGTTGTACACCGTTCTGATCCCATGCATCGTTTCGACTGAAGATCCGGCCGGTCGCCACCGGAACACATGTCTGGAGACTGTCTTTTTCTTTCCGCTCTCATTCCCAGGCATCTAACTAGGGTTATTCCTAGGATTATTATGAAGTACTAATCTCTTTAGCCTTCACCCCTCCACTAGCCGCGGCGACTCGCTATCCATGGGCCTTGTCATCCCCGACCTTACTCCATCGCGTAACTCATTATAATTACGTACGAAGCTACTGCGCGAGAGAACCATTACAACGGAGTTCTCGGCCTCGGTCCGCCATGGCATTCAACTTGCTGCCGTTATGAATAGGACATGATTGGATACCTAATAAGAGGTGAACCATGAACCATACATCCGACCCCATCACTGTTCGCATTGAGTGGTGTCGACGGCAATCCGCGCAGGCTCGCACGGAACCGGAAGTCGAGGGGTGGCGTGCCGAAGCAGATGGACTGCGAGATGCGCTGATGAACAGCAACCATACCGACACCTATCAACTGTGCCCTCCCGAGGTCCTGAGGCGGTACATGATGGGTTTCCAAGATGGGACAGCCTTGCTGCAAGCCGCGCGAGTGCAGCGTGTGCACGCCGCCGCTACCGGAACTCCGCAGCCTGATCCTCGGAGAGGAAAGGACATTCGACCGGGGGATGAACGATGAATTGCCTACGGTGCAACGGCCTTGCCGTCAGTGACGACAGCTTCGCGGTGCAGACCGGTTCGCCGGCTGATTTTCATGGTTGGCGCTGCGTCAATTGTGGAATGGTCATCGACGATGTGATCCGGGACAATCGGCGCGTCACGTCACAGACGAGGAGAGCCGCATATCCCGAGCGCCGGCGGTACGGCGGCCAAGCTGCGTGACGGGCATCACGCCGCCGGCCGATTCCGAAACCGCCCGCGGACCAAGAAAGAACGACCGGGGCCGAGTGTGGCCGTGCAAACGGTTTTGATGGCCTCAAGCCGCTTGTCCATGAGCAGCTTCCCGGCCCTGCATTCGGCGATACTCGGGATGCACGGCAAGACGGCCGAACTCTGCCCCGAGATCGGAATGGGGCCCCGAAAGTCGAACTTGCTGGAATGTGCCGGATAGTCTTCATCGGCCAGAAGCTTGGTTGACGAATCGGACATAGGTGCCCGGAATTCGCAGCGCAATCAGCCGGTCATGCAGGTCTCGCGGAACTTGTCGCATGTGGACGCTCTCCGTGCGCCGATTCACATTGACCAAGCCTCCTCAACTGGGCGACGAGACTTCATCCCTCCGTGGCCTGGACACCCGGCTGATAGGTTGCGTACACGTATATGGGAACGGACAAGTGGCCGAGATGCTTTTCAATCAACGGCTTGATCTCTTTCCAACCGAGCCCACCGACGCCTGTTGCCAAGCGGGGAAGCGCCACGCTCTTGATTTTCTCGCTCTCGATCAACTTCGCGAAGGCTTTGAGGCAGTGATTCACGTTCTCAATCGTGGCTTTCCCCGGTTTAGCCCCGTGGCTGGGAGCTGGTTCTTGCGTAAACAGACTCACAATGCGCACCCCGCCGACCCCCGCCCAGGCCCACAGTTCCCCGGTCTTCGGCGTAAACGTCTGGCAATAATGTCTGAAATCTTTGTACATGGCGGGCCATTGTTGCCGAAGGGACAACGCGAGGCCGTTCGCAAAGCCGTCATTCGGAGCCACACCGTGTGCCATTATTTCCGCCTTTGTCCGCAAGATATCGCCCGTGACTTCTTTCAGCATGGAATCTCCCTCGTGTCCTAGAGTTGGAAAAGCATGGTGATGGTACAGGCGATGCCTCTCATCGTCCTGTTCCGACGGCACATGGAATCCTTGCGAATTGCATCTTCTTCCTTTATGAAGATGAACTCATTTCTCCTCTTCCTGGAAACAGGTCATGGTTCACATCCGACCGGCAACCGAAGCTGATTTTTCCTCCCTTCTTCACGTACAACAGGCCGCGTTCGGTGAATATGCCGGCCTCTACACAGTCAGCGGGTGGACGACGGAAACCATCGAGAGCCTGCGAGAAGACGCCAGAGAGAAACATATTTTCGTGGCGGAAACGGGAGGCGCGATTGTCGGCTCCGTGCGCTTCTGGACCGTGGCCGGCGTCTGCGTGATCCGGCTCCTGTCGGTGAGTCCCGAATGTCAGCACCGAGGAGTGGGGAAAGCGCTGATCCGCGAGCTCGAAGGAGCGGCAACCGATGCCCACAAGTTCTACGCCTGTACCATGTTGCGCACGGCCAGAAATATTCAATTCTTTCTCAACCTCGGTTACAAGGCCGAAACGATTCTTCCCGATCATTATGACCATCTCGACTTGATCTGCTTCGCCAAATATCGTTGAGCCCTGTCTCGTGGAGCAAGGAAGCGCGCCGACATACCCACACGTCCTCGTCAGCCGGAGCCGCAGGCAAAAGGATCACGGTGTCTTCGCGCAACGGAACCCGTATCCGAAGAGCCGATTCGTGGGTTGCGCATCGAACCGGTGCGCGGACCGCAGAAACTCGGACACGTACAGCCAAGATCCGCCCCGCAACACTTTTCCCTCGCCTTTTGCCGGCCCGATGGGGTTCTTTTCAGGACTTTTCTTGTAATAATCCAGTTCATACCAATCGAACACCCATTCCCAGGCATTCCCGGCCATGTCATAGATCCCGTAGGGACTCTTCCCCGCTTCATACGACCCGACCGGAGCTAAGGCGAGGTGGTCATCCCACTCCTTTCTTCCGTAATTGGCATGGAGCCGGCTTGGAGCTTCATTCCCCCAGGGATAGATCCGTCCATCCGTTCCCCGCGCCGCTTTTTCCCACTCCGCCTCCGTCGGCAGACGCTTGCCGGCCCATTTGCAATAATTGACGGCATCCTCCCAATTCACATTGACGACCGGGCGTCGCTGATGTGGCGGTTGATTCATGGTGCTCCAGTCCGGAGGCTCCTCCATGTCGGTCGCCTCCAAGTACCTGGCATACTGCCCGACCGTCACTTCATATTTATCCATATAGAAGGCATTGAGATAGATCTGGCGAACGGGTTTCTCATCGTCTCCGAGCTGGCTTCCCCGCATAAACTTCCCCGCCGGCACGAGGACCATCTGCGAATCGAGCGCCTCGGTCTCCCCCGCGCCTCCTGCCGATCCGGCGGACGTCATATATTTCAAGGCGGCAGATCGTGATCGTGGCAGTTTCGCCTGCAACCGTTGATAGAGTGTCTGTTGCTCATTGTTGAGGCCAAGCTCCTCGGCGCTGCGCAGCGCCTCCTCCGCCTGCTTCGTTTTTCCACCGGCGATCAGCCCCTTCCCCTCGTTCAGGAGACGCCAGACCGTCGTTTCCTCCCGTAACCGCCACACCTTCGCTTTCGTCTTGGGCAAATAGGATTTCGTCCCGGATTTGGCATCCAGATCCAGTGCGCTCTCGTAATGTTGCTCCGCGCAGGCCCAGGATTCTAGGGCTCGGCAAGCCTCGGCCAGATTGAAATGGGCCTGGATATTGGACGGATCTTTTAGAATGCCGGCCTCCAGCGCCGCCCGCGCCTCCGCATACTGCTTGTTCTTCAACAGGTTTTCCCCTTTGGACAATTCCTGTTCCCCGTTGGCTGCATGCACAACAGCCCCAGGAACGATGAAGAGGCACAACAAGGTCATTCCCGCCAACACATATCTCATAAGAAGCCCCCCTCCCGGTTCTGGCTGATCGCTCTGTGGATTCGGCTCACGTGCCGACAAAACCAGGCGAACTTACCAACAAACACTTACAAGTTTAGTGCCTAACGTTACACTCTGGCCTAACGACCAATACACGCGCCTATTCAGTTTACTCATTCCTCATTTCCTACCCGACGACTGGAATGGATGGGAAGAGAGGCTGTACTCTCGCATGCCCAGGCTTCACTCGTCGGTGATGACAGCCAACGACGGCATGGCGCCCCTCGGTACGGCTTCTTTTTTCCTCCTTTGCGCGGGCGGCAGAGGGCGATCCCTCACCGCCCGCATTGAGGGAGCGCATTCTGATGTGAGGCCTCAGCGCGCGCAGGGATGGCCCCTGTTGCCCATCCTTCTCTCATACCCATTCCGGCGCCTCCTCTTTCCTCACCTCTCGTCCCGCAAACGTACTATAGAGCGCGGGCAGTACCACCAGCGTCAGCGCCGTGGATGTGAAGAGTCCGCCGATGACGACACTGGCGAGCGGCCTCTGAACCTCCGCCCCGATTCCTTGCGCCAGTGCCAGCGGAAGGAGACCGAACAAGGTGGTCATCATCGTCATGACCACCGGGCGGAGTCGTCGACTACAACCGGTCAGAATCGCGTCCTCGACCTGTTGTCCCTCGTTGCGCAGCTGGTTGATATAGGAGACCAGCACGATCCCATTCCCCACGGCCAGTCCGAACAGCTCGATAAAACCGATAGAGGCCGGCACGCTCAGATACTGCCCGCTCAGCCATAGCGACACGACGCCTCCGATCAACGCGAACGGCAGGTTGATGATGATCAAGGTTGCGTATCGCAGAGAATGAAAGGCCCAGAACAGAAGGAAGAACACGAGGCCCAGCGTGATCGGCACGACGATCATCAATCGCGCATTGGCCCGTTCCATGTTTTCGAACGCCCCGCCCCACACGATGGTATAGCCCTCCGGTAAACGGAGCTGGGCCGCAAGCTTCGCGCGTCCTTCGTCCACGACCCCACCGATGTCCCGGCCGACGACGTTGAAACCGATATAGATGCGGCGCTTCGCATGCTCTCGACTGATACGAGCCGGGCCTTCACGCATTTCAATCGTGGCCAAGTCGCTCATGGGAATGAGGGCGCCGGAAGGAGACTTCACGCGGATTTCTCCTATGGCGGCGACGCTGTTCCGGTATGGTTCTGAAAATCTCAGGATGAGCTGAAACCGTCGTTCGCCTTCATAGACCTGCGTCGCCGTCTTGCCGCCGACGGCGGTGGCGACAATCTCCTGCACGTCGGCCACATTGATGCCGAAACGGGCGATCTTCTGCCGATCGATGTCGATAACGAGGTAGGGCTGCCCGGCGACCTGTTCGACTTTGATATCTTTGACACCGTTGATGTGTTGCATCAGGACCGCGATGTCCTGAGCCTTGTCGCGGAGCACATCGAGATCGTCTCCGAACAACTTGACGGCGCATTCGGTCCTGATGCCTGAGATCAACTCGTCCACTCGTTCCTGGATCGGCTGACTCATGAGGACGGAGATGCCAGGAATTTCCGCCAGCTTCCGGCGGATCGCCTCGGTCATTCCCGATTGAGTCTTCGCCGTCTTCCAGGTACTCCGGTCGTGCAGTGAGACAATCGGATCACTCTCATAGAGGTCTTCCGGATGGTAGGGAATTTCCGCCCGGCCGATCCTGCTCACGGCCATCTTCACCTCGGGAAACTCCAGCATGGCCTTGTGAGCCTGCTTCTCCAACTCGATGGACTCAGGGAGCGACACACTCGGCAGCTTCACGACTTGGGGAGTCAGGGACCCTTCCTCAAGGAGCGGAATGAATTCCCGCCCGACGAACGGAATGAGCGCAAGGCTGCACAACACGATCACGATCGAACTCGTCAGGATGAGGCCGCGATGCCTGAGCGTCCATTGCAACACCGGCAAATAGCCTTGTTTCATCCAGAACGTCACGCGCGTCTCTTCAAGATGGCCTCCGCGCAAGAGAAGAGACACAAGCACGGGCGACAGGGTCAGCGTCACCACGACCGAGGCCAAGAGCGCAATCACCAGCGTGTAGGCCAGCGGCGCGAACATCTTGCCTTCCATTCCTTGCAGGGTCATGAGCGGCAGGAAGACGACGCTGATGATCAGAATACCGAACAGGATTGGTCGGCCGACTTCCTTCGTGGCATGGAGAATGACGCTGAACCTGCGTTCCTGAGACAGGCCGCCGTGTTGGGCCAGATGCCGATAGGCGTTTTCCACGAGGACCAGGGACCCGTCGGCGATCTCGCCGATGGCGATCGCCAACCCACCCAGTGTCATCAAGTTGGCCGAGAGCCCGAACCACTCCATCACGATAAAGGTGACGAGCGGAGTGACGATCAACGTCACCGTGACAATAACGGCGCTGCGGACATGGCCCAAGAAGAACAAGAAGACGAAGACCACCAGCACGATCCCTTCGATCAACGCATCCCGCACTGTATGAATGGCCGCGGTGACGAGTTCGATGCGATCGTAAAAAGGGATCAGCTTTGTGCCTTCCGGAAGAATATTATTCCGCCGCAAATCCGCTATCTTCGTCTTGACCGCCTCAACCACCTGACGAGCATTGCCTCCGCGAAGCATGAGCACTGTTCCTATCACGACTTCCCGTTCCCCATTGAGGACCACCGCACCATGGCGAACGGCGTGGCCGATGCCGACTTCGGCGACATCCCGGACGAATACCGGCGTGCCACCGACCTCTTTCACAATGATGGATTCGATATCCCCCACGGTCCTGATCAGTCCAAGCCCTCGAACGATCGCGCGTTCGGCATGCCGCTCCAGCACGTTGCCTCCGACATTGGCGTTGTTCTTCACCACCGCCTCGTAGATTTGGCGCAGCGTCAGGTCGAACTTGCGCAGCTTGGCCGGATCGACCAAGACCTGATACTGCTTCACGAATCCGCCCATGCCGTTGACATCGATCACTCCCGGCACGCTCTTGAGCAGGGGACGCAGGACCCACTCCTGCATGGTGCGCTGATCCGTCAACTCGGCCTCGACCATCTTCGCGTCGGTCGCTGTCGCATGAGGCCCTTCAAGATAATAATGAAAGACTTCGCCCAGCCCCGTTGTGACGGGAGCCATCACTGATTCGAGCCCCTCCGGTAACCGATCTTTCGCCGCCATGATTCGCTCGAGGACCAATTGACGGGCAAAGTACATATCCACGTCGTCGTTGAACACGACTGTGATTTGGGAGAGCGCAAATTTTGAAAGAGACCGGATTTCCGCCAATCCGGGCAACCCTGTCATCTGAAGTTCGAGCGGATAGGTGATGAACCGCTCGACTTCGACCGGCGACAGCCCCGCCGCTTCGCTCAGTATCTGTACTTGGATGTTCGTCACGTCGGGGTAGGCATCGATCGGAATCGACTCAAAGGCAATCACGCCGACGACGGACAGCAGACAGGCCAGACCCAGGACCAGTATTCGCTGACGCAGCGAGAATTCCAGAAGCGAGACGATCATAACGAGGGCTCGATCTTGTGCCGTTCCATTTCTGACTTGAGGGCAAAGGAGCCTTTCGTCACAACCTGCTCGCCGGCCTTCACCCCCTCCAAGACTCTGATCACGTCTCCCTCTTCGTTCCCCAACTTGATCGGCCGCGGCTCGAACACACCGGGCTCCCGTTGAACGAACACCATCGGGCCGGCGGGCCCATCCTGGACAGCCGCGAGCGGAACGCTCAGCACGTCAGGGCTTGAGGTTGCCGACACGCTGATGATGGCGAACATTTCTGGTTTCAAGAGACGATCCGGGTTCGGCACGGTGACCCGGAGGCTCATGGCGCGGGTTGCGGGATCAAGCACGTCTCCGACATAGGTGATGGCCCCGCTGAAGATCGCATGGGGATAGGCCGCCACGACCACGGTGACCTTCTGGTCCTTGAGGATGAACCGCACGTCTTTCTCCGGCACATTGCCGATCACCCACACATCCGTGAGATCGGCCACGGTAAAGAGCGTCTGTTCTGTTTCGACGACTTCTCCCCGTGTGATGTTGCGCGTGATCACTCGCCCATCGAACGGCGCGCGTAGAGGCATGTCGGCCTTGATGGTCAATTCCCGTTCAAGCCTCTCGATCTCCTCCGGCGGCACACCGAGCAGTTCGAGTCGGTTCTTTGCTTCCCGCAGTTCGGCGCGCGCCGTCTTCATGGCGGCCTCGCGTCGTTGCAATTCAGCGAGACTGACGGCCTTGTTTTCGTACAGATCCTGGGCGCGGAGATGCGCTCGCTCCGCTTCATGGAGCCTTGCCCCGGCCTTGAGATAGTCTCCTTCCGAGACGCCCAGGTCCACACTGTGGAGCATCGCCAAGAGAGCGCCCTTTTTCACGTCCTGCCCGACATCGACGTGGACTTTCACAACCCGGCCACGGATCAGAGTAGTGACCTCAGCCGATTCATTTTGGTTCGCCTGGACAGTCGCGGGAAACTCACGATGTGAAAGAAGCTGCCCCTGCGCTACGGATATCAGTTCCAGCCGCATTCGAGACAACTCTTGCGGCGTCAGGCGCAACAACCCCGTTCGGGCGGAAGGCAAGTCGGGTTTGACGGTGGAGGTCTCTGACGGTTTATTTTCGCACGCGATGCCCGCCGCTAGAATCACGCAAACCGCCAGGCCATGCATGACTCGAGCACGGCATTTGAGCATGCGCTGATTCAGGCAGGTATGAGCCACAAATCTCATCTCCTTGATCCGCTCTTCGCCATCGGATGTCATCCACCTGTCCCCGACTGTAAGTTTCTCGCACGGCGCATGCCTCCCGAATATGCTGTATTTCCCATGCATCGCCGTATATTCGTGGCCTTTTGCTACTGTGATCGCTTGAGGCTGTCGCGAAATGCGACAGCCATGCAGAGCGACTCTCCCCTGCACAGTGGTTGCGGATATGAGATACTGGTGTATAAGGGAGTGCCGCTGTATGGAAGTTCGAGCCCAATTTCCAAACGAACAATCGCCGGCCGGTGAGTTCGTGCGCCAGCCGGACGTGTTCCGAAGGTGGGTGACAGCCGACGGTAGTTCGGGCTATCCCGCCGCGGCCGGACGCTACCATCTCTACGTGTCATGGGCCTGCCCCTGGGCCCACCGCACGATCATTGTGCGTAAGCTCAAGAAGCTGGAGCCTGTGATCGGCATGACCGTCGTGGATCCCATTCGTGACGAGCGAGGATGGGCATTTCGAGAAGGGGCAGGGCATTCCCTAGATTCCATCAATGGATTTCAGTTTCTCCGAGACGCTTACAAAGCGACGGACCCGAACTATATCGGACGTATTACAGTGCCTGTGCTGTGGGACTCCGTCACCAGACGTATCGTCACCAACTCCGATGACGATCTGATGAGAATTTTCAACGGTGAGTTCAATCGATTCACCGAAAGCCCGATTGATTTGTATCCGGATGGCCTCCGGCAAGAAATCGATGAGCTCAACACGTTCATCTACGAGAATGTGAACGATGGAGTCTATCGCGCGGGGTTTGCCACATCCCAACACAGCTATGAACGAGCGGCACGGCGATTATTTACCGCGCTGGATCAACTCGATGCGCGCTTGGCAACCCACCGTTACTTATTCGGACCGGAGTTCGTGGAAACCGACTGGCGGCTTTTTGTCACATTGGTTCGGTTCGATGCCGTGTATCACGGCCATTTCAAATGCAATCTTCGGCGAATCGTCGACTACCCGAACCTGTTCGGGTATCTGAAAGATCTCTACCAAACCGATGGCATCGCCGAAACCGTCAATGTCGACCACATCAAACGCCACTACTACATCACGCATGACGACATCAACCCGACCCGCATTGTCCCGATCGGCCCCGACCAAGACTTGTCGGCGCCCCATGGACGTGGCCGCCTGATCGCTTTTTAGCCCCTTCAGCCAAGCCATTGCAGACATTCGATTGTTGTTCCATCTCGTTGATCTGTCCAGTTGACTGGACAGCCTTGATGACATTTTCCCCAGCTCGCTGAATAGGTTTGGCATATAGCGCGTTGTAGACACCTCTTTTCAGGAGTTTATGGACTGCTGTCCTCGATCCATCCAAGCACAAGAGTTGCTCCTTGCAAATGCAAGGGTTTTGTAATCTTTCTCAACCGAAAGGAGCGGTTATGGATATGTTGTGGATGTTCGTGGGGGTGATGGCTGCGCTTCTCGTTGGTGGTCTTGTGGTGTACAAGAAAGGCGCATAGTTCGCCGGCCCAGCATTGGGATTCCTCCTGGAGGAAGGCCTCATCTTTCTGAGAAGTACTCTTGCACGTTAGATGATTAGGTTTGCTGGAGAGAGACATTTCTCAGGGCAAGGGCCCTTTCGTTTCGTCGAACCCCTTCCGATGAATGCCATCGCTCGTCTCTCTCAGAGGCGAGCGATGGTTCTGTTTCCGTGTGAGCGATGACCATCAGATTCGGCTGTTCACGACTCACCACTTTCATAATCTCCTCAGCGGCCGGCCCCACACAGGAAACTGTCTGACGCGATACCCGACTTTTTCAAGCTTGGCCGCCTCCTGCGCGAGCCATTGTTCCCCCGCCTCCTTCGCCATCGCATAGCGCGAAGACGGCATCATATGGACCAGCAGAATCAGGAGCGGCTTGGCATCAGGCTCGGCCGTGAATTGTTTGGTCATGAACTGGAGCGCTTTCTTGGATGACGGAGAGCCGTCTTCTACGGATGCTCGGCGGGCGTAGCCCATGGTCTCCGTCCACAAGAACAATTCCGAAATATTTGATTGGCGGGTGAATCGACTTTTTTGATAGAGTGCGGCACCGTGTGCTCAATGCCCGTTTTATTACTCTCAAGAAGGTTATTCAAAGCATGAAGACAACAGCTATGCGTAGGCCGGTCTGCTTCAGGCGAAGTCAATTTGGAATCATTCTTACTGTCTTATTGATCGCGCTCTCGGGTTGCGTTACTCAAAAGGGTTCGACAAGCTCACTCAGCCCAACCATCGGACAGAATGCTCAGCTCATTCTTGTCGCTGATGCCGATCCCAAGACCGTTCCGTCAGAAGCGCCGGGCCACGACGCGTCTTCCGAAGAGCCACTCGATCCGTTTTCTAAACCGGGCGATGAGGCAGGCGACGAGTACGACCCGTGGGAACCGCTGAACAGTAAGGTGTTTGAATTCAACTGGCAGCTCGATCGCTGGGTGCTGAAGCCGGTCGCGAAGGGCTACAACTTCGTCGTTCCTAATATCGTCCAGGTCGGCATCGGCAATATCTTCTACAATAGTCGTGCGACCCCGCGATTCCTGAACAATATGTTTCAAGGAAAATTCAAAGGAGCCGGGATCGAAGTCGGGCGGTTTCTCATCAATACAACGGTCGGGATCGGCGGATTTTTCGATGTAGCCCAACACTACTTCAAGCTGACGACACCGGAAGAGGATACGGGACAAACGCTTGGGTTTTATGGAGTGCCACCCGGCCCCTATCTCATGATACCGATTCTAGGACCGTATACGGCTCGAGATCTTCTCGGCTATGCCGGAGACATCGCCCTCAATCCGATTTACTGGCTCATCCTGCCGACCATGCATAACATCGATTCCATTCCGACAGTGGTGTCCATCGATGAGCGGGCGGCCACGTATGGCATATCGATTGGTGCGCGCGCGACTGAAGTCGTCAATGAACGCTCCCTGAATTTAGAAAAGTTCCAGGGGGTTGAAGAATCGACGCTCGACCTTTATGCCGCGGTCCGCAATGCCTATCTCCAAAAACGAGCCAAGGCCGTCCGAGAATAGCGATTATATTCGGCTCAGCGTCGCTTGTAGCCTGCGATTCGGCTTGGCGCCACCTTTAACCGTCTTGCAGTTGTAATACCCCGGCGGAATAAATACTCAAAAGCACGAGGGAACAGTGCCAGGAGGGACGGCTAAAAAAGACAAACTCCTAAGCTTGAGCTCAGCATCCATCACAGCCACTAGAATAGGCCACAAAGCACTAAGCCCTTCACGAAACGACGATATAGTGTAGAGGGCGGTTTACTCGCTCTTCTTGTACACGATAATGCCGCCGATGAAGATCACGAGCATCACAATTGCAAACATTAAGAAGGTACTATCCATGGTTACTCCTTTCGTCCGGACCCGTCACGCTACGAAGTGATATCCCACAGCACACCTCCCAAGGAATTGAGGCCGGCAGAAATCCTTTCTCCCCGGATAAAGCTGACAAGCATGACACCGACACGAGTCAGCCAACAACTTGGCCCCATGGCCCTTTGGGATTTTTCTGGGGCGTAAATTTATTCCTGAACACATCGACTGTCAAGTAGAACCTTCCCTCTTCTAGAGATTTATTGAGAACGCATCTTGTCTTTGAAACTATTCTACAAAGAGGCAGCAACCTCATGCGGGTGAATTCCGGCATTGAAAACTTGCAGAATCGTTAGAAGTGCAGAGAGAGGGCTCAGACCACCGCGGAAGGGCTGCTCAATCCATGAGGCATTTTTTAATTTTGAGCGAGGTTCTAGGCAGCGCTATGGGCGTGATCTTGCTTGGGGGAGAATGTTGTCTCGGCGGCTGATGGATACACCCGGACTGTGTACGTCCTGTCTGGATCGAGGGTCACGGAGACCTTTCCGGTCTTGTTCAAATAGTCAATGGCCAGATACACTTGGTTCCACGTCAGGTCTGGACAAAGCCCGACCACCTCTTCCATGGAGCAAGTAGTGCCAAACTGCTCTAAGGCATGATAAACACGGTCGATGATCGCTGAAACTTGCATACATTTTCACCCTGCACAATGGTTAAAACTTACAACGACCTCTTATTACGAAGGACCCTCGCTGCTCAAAGAACAGGTATTGCAAGCGCCAATGTACAAAGAGTACAAAAACGAAACATCCTTTCGTTCACTAATAGTAAGGATATGGGACGGACCTTGTGAACTAGGAAGCCCACTAGAATGGTATGGGGAAATTACTAGTGCGGAATGGTAACACCGGTATATGAAATCATCATGATGTAGTGAGCAATATCATGTCCTACATTGGGTAGTAGACTGTACCAGCGGGCGCAACTACGAGGATACACTTACCAGGCCCTCGGCGATCGCATATTTGACGAGCTCGGCAGTCGAGTGGAGATCGAGTTCACTCATAATGCGAAACTTGTGAAACTCCACGGTTTTTACAGAAATGTTCAGGATCGAGGCGATGGCCTTGGTACCTTTTCCCTCGGCCACGAGCTGTAACACCTCCCGTTGCCGCTGTGTCAGGGAAGTCACCAAGGGCTTACTGGGCTGACCACCGGAGGATTGGAGTGTCGCTGCCAAGACATCTTTCGTGATAAGCGGGGTCATATAGTGTTGTCCTCTCATCACCGCCTGAATGGCTTGCTTGAGCTCCACGGCGGCGGACCGCTTTATCAGATAGCCCGAGGCCCCGGCCTTAAATGCTTCGGTCGCATAGGTGGGGGTGGCATGCATGGTCAGGAAGATCAGCTTGCTTTCCGGCACCAGCTTACTTATCTGGCGCGCCGCATCGAGTCCGTTGAGCAACGGCATCGAGATATCCAACAATACGATGTCGGGACGAAGCTGCTGCGCCGCTTCCACCAATGCTCGCCCGTCCTCCACCATGCCGACCACTTCACCCTCGGCTTCCACGAGCTTACGAAGTCCGGCTAGGACGATGGCATGATCATCGGCCATTAGGATCCGGGGGCGATTCATGCGACCTTCACCTCGCAAGGCACCCACGCACAGACCTTGGTGCCGTGGGATGGGCGAGATTGAATTCGAAAGAACCCGTGTAGTTGTCGCAGCCGTTCTTCCATGCTGCTCAATCCCAACCCCTGTTGATGGGTGCGCAGGTCCTGTGGGTCAAATCCCTTCCCATTATCGACGACGGACAGAGCGACTCCCTTTGATGACCCACGGAGCTGGACCGTCACGACCGTGGCCTGCGCATGTTTCACCACATTTTGGACGCTTTCCTGCATGACGCGGAAGAGACAGGTCGCCTGATCAAGCGGCACCGCGTTCGGAACATCAAGAATCTTCAGATGAATGGGCAGGCCCGTGCGCCGAGAAACCTGCTGAACATGGTCCTCGACCGCCGGGCGCAATCCTGCGTGCTCCAACAGCGAGGGATGAAGCCGGTACGCGAGCGTGTGCACATCGTCAGACAGCTGCTCCAATTGTTCACGAAGTGGCGCCAGCGATCGAGCAAGCCCACCGGATACAGTAGAAGGATGCTGTTCCAAGGATGCGACTTCCAAGACCAAGGCGGCCAATCGCTGGCTCACATCGTCGTGCAGATCACGGGCAATTCGCTTCCGCTCATGCTCCTGCGCCGCCAGCAGCTTAGACGTCAGTTCTTCCAATTGCACTTGCTGCAGATGCAATTCCAGCTGGTTGCGATGAAGCGCCTCCTCCGCCTGTTTCCGTTTTGTGATATCGATCATCGCCCCCAAGGTGCGCGTAGGGCGACGCTCCGGCCCTTCATTGTCGAATAACGTCCATGACCGAAAACTCACCCACCGGACACTCCCGTCACGGTGCACCACACGGTGTTCTACCGAAAAGAGATCGTCACCGGTAGGATCTTGAGCCTGCTTGACGGCCAGCACCACTGCTTCGCGGTCTTCCGGATGCAGTAATTGGATATACCCCTCGAAAGACGTTTGATCATCCGGCCCCACTCCGTAGATTTCTCTCATCGCGGGAGACCAGTACATTTTTCCGGTGCGGTGGTCATGATCGAAAATGCCGAAGTTGGCCAACTGAATGACCTGGTCGGACCGTTCCTTCCTTTCATGCAAGGCGTTCTGTGCTTCCACGCGAGCCGTCACATCTTCCGTGGCAATCACGATGCCGCCGACCTCATCGCCGCTATACCAGGGGCGAACATCCCAGGTGATCCACTGCGGGGAGCCATCATCTCGAACGAACCGGTCTTCATCTGCGCTCAGAATTTCTCCCGCCAGTCCGCGGCGATGGATCTCCTTCCATCGTGGTGCAATCACGGGAAGCAGGTCATAATGCGATTGGCCGAGGATAGCTCCGGTGAGCCGATAGTCTTCCATCCAACGGCGACTAGCCGCCAAATACCGCATGTTGCGGTCAAACATCGCAATGGCAGCCGGCACATGCTCGATGAACAAACGGAACCGCTGCTCACTATCCCGCATCGCCGCATTGGCTCGCTCGAGGTCGACGGTTCTTTCCTGGACGCGTTGTTCCAACTCTTCATGGGTCTGATGCAGCGCCTCCTCCGCCCTCTTGCGCTCGGTAATGTCATTGCCTATCGTCAGGAGACAAGGCGTTCCCCCGAGCGTGATCAAGTCTGTGGAAATGAGAAATTGTCGCGATTCACCGCTCTTCATCCGCAGCGACACTTCAAGAGTTATGGCCGACTTTTCAGATTTCAATCGATCGATGAGCCGGACCCGCTCACGAGGATCAGGCCAGATCCCTAACATCAACGTCGTCTTTCCGATGACTTCGTCCCGGTGAAAGCCGAACGTCTCCAGACCGGCGTCATTGATTTCCAGACAAACCCCGGTCTCAAGTTCCGTGATACCGATCGGGTGAGGACTTAGGCGGAAGGCTTCGGCGAAGAAATCGTCTTTTGCCGATTCGACCGCCTTCCCTTGCCGATCTTCGGCGTGGGATACCGGCGAAAGCGGTCGTGCCCTCACCCAACGCTCTTTTTTGGCGGCTTTGGGTGTCATGGCGAGAGAAGTTGATTCTAGTCCACCTAGAGAGACCCCGCAAGGTCAAATTCGGCGCACGGTTATTTTTACGGATATGACGAGCGGCTCACACTTGGAAAGGAAAGAACAGCCAAAGCATGCAATGCAATCTATGCATTAAATCGGTTGGGGCAAAGCGCAACAGGTCGCGATCGAGAACGGCATGGTCACTTTGCATCGTGTGGACCTGAACATAACGTGTGGGTTCGATCGGCGAAGATAGCAGAGAGGGTTGCGGACTGTCGGAGGTGCGGAAGGGATCCATGACACACGTTGCAGTCGTCTTGATCGGTCCTCTTACATTTGCGATAAGTCCTGCAACGCTCCGAGACTCTACAAGCCGAGCGACGTGGCACGCTCCAGAATTATAGATCTCCGCCCTTCCTTGGCCTCCAATATGAAGCCGTGGCCTTCACATAGGCGAACACCGCATCCCGTCTCGTGGCGATCCCGACCAACGTGTTTCCTTTCACCACCGGAGTTCGGATGAGATGTTTCTCTTGAATGAGTTTGATGAAGTCCTGCACCAGCATGTCTTCGGTCACCGTCACCACATTTCTCGTCATCATGTCTTCCGCCATGATGTGGCGAAGATCTTTCCCCTCGTCGATGGCCCGTAACAGATCAAATTCTGACACGAGGCCGACAAGCGTTGAATCACGCTCCACGATGGGCACCGCCCCAAAATTCCGCTCGGTCATGATCTCCGCGATCCTGATCCCTCTGGTTTCAGGGCTCACCGTGAAGACCGACCCCTCCATGATTTGTCGCACCGTAAGCGTCTTCGGATCATAGGCATGCTCGAAATACTGCGCCAGTCTCATGACGACTCCTATTTCGGGTGATCGGCGCCCGGACTCAGAATCAGCGGAACATTGAGCCTTTCCGGTACGATGATGGTCTTGGCATTGGAGTTTTCATAAAGCTTGAACTGCAAATAGGTCGGCGTCAGCGTCTTGGTGATGATCTCCTGCGCCTGCGCCTGCCCCACGGCGCGGATCCTCATGCTGTCGGATTCGCCTTCCGCGCGAATTTTCAACGAATCGCCCTCTCCTTTGGCTTGAATCCGAGCGATCTCGGCGTTGCGCTCCGCAATGACCACTTCGAAGTTCTTCTGCTCTTTCTCCTGCTCCTTCGCCTGCTTCTGTTCGATGGCCCGCAAGACCATCTGGGAGAATTCCATTTCCGAAAGGGCCACGTTGTACACGTCCAGATGGCGCCCCTTCAATGCTTCAACCACCACCGCTTCGATCTTGTTCCCGATTTCACTGCTGCGCTCCGGGAGGGTGACCATGGAGTAGTTCGCGACCACACCGCGCACCGCCGACAACAGTTGCGGATGAACCAGCTGCTTGTACCATTCAGGCCCCACTTCCTGAGCCAGAAAATAGATTTCATCAGGCATGGGGCGCATCGTGATCGTGGCATAGACGGTAACAGGCAGATCGTCCGCGGTCAGCGCATCCACCTTTTCTCTAAAGCTTTTCCATCTCGTGTCATAGACGAAGACATCGTTCCAAGGCGCTCGCCAGTAAAATCCTTCCTTGAGCGGTTCTTTCGCTAATCCGCTGGAAAGGGGATACCACCGCAGCCCTCGACTTCCTGGATTCACAATATTGCTGCAACTCTGAAGGGTCATCAGCAGCGGGATCAGGAGAAGAAGCAGCCGAGCGGTGAAAGACGCGTTCATATATCCCTCCCCTTCTTGCGTTGTGCGTTCCGTCGAACTTGACGGCCTACGGGACAGCCGCGGGCGTTCGCGTGCTGCGCGCAACGGCCGCATGCGCTTGAGCGACTCGTTCCAGCTCCAGGGCGGTCTGCTCATAGTAGTGTGCCAATGACTTCGCGCCGGAGACCAAGTCGGCCTCAGCCCCAAAGAGTGCTTCATAACGCGCCGCAGCGGTCGCTTGCGCATTGGATTTTTCGCGCATGGCCATGGCTTGATTCGAATAGTACCGGGCAATGGCTTTCTGATCATGGGCTGGATCATAGGAGCCCAGATCTATCGCTTCAGGCGCGATACAGCCGGAGATCCCCGCCATGACTATGCAGAGCAGCAGGCCTCGGACTATCAATGCAATCGCCTGATCGCCATGACTCGTTCGTTGTTCACATCTACGGCCGGAGGTATCGATCATCCGTATCAGACCTTTATCTCTTGTTACCTGAGCCAACGGGACCTTGTTATGACACACATCGTGAGCTGCGCACCTGCGATGATTGTACTACACGGAATGCTCCCGACAACCGGGCATGGGAGGCCCATGTTCGCAACACGAATCTTGTCATCCCCCTCTCTCCATTCCGTGCGCCACGACATTCACATTGCCATGGCACTCACATCTCAGCTGATCATCATTGAGCCAACGATCGGATGTACCGGAGGACATTCTGCTTGTCCCTGTCAGACAGGGTCCATTTCCAGGCTCCCATCGCGGTGCCCTGCTCACCTCCGTGAATGATCTGTGTGAGGTCGAAATCTGACTTCTGCTGAACGGCGGGACTCGTGAGATCGGCCGGCGGGGGAGTCACATCAAAGGCCTTGCCTTTCCCCTGTTCTCCATGGCAAAACCGGCAATATTGCTCGTAGAGACGCTTGCCCTCTTGAAGATCGTAGTGTTCACGTAACGCCTTTTGACTGCTGCTCTCCTCCGATGCAGCATGAGCACCACCCAAGCAGAACAGCGTAAACAAGACCGACAAGACCATGGATCGTGATGACATAACCCTCCTTGAACAGAACACCCTTGAAGGATCAATGCGCAATCATTGTGCCATTGGATGAAACCCTACATGCCTCTCCGACCAAGCTGAAAGTGTTGAAAGCACAAGACTTCGCATCGTCTACAATGCAATACCGGTGTAGCGTCGGGAAAAACTCCACGGAAGGTCAACCGATCACTGTCGCGAAACGCCACAGCCGCAGTGGGGCCGTCATACTCAGAGATGAGATTGCATCAAGCGGGGCAATAACTCTTGAAGACAGCTGAGAGTTGGTGGGGCCTGATGATCGGCTTGCTGTCCTCCTGCTTGGCTCAACAAATGCGAGGCAGTTGCTCGCCCGACAGCAGATCGAGGACACGATGCGTGCCGACAACAGTCCGTAGAACGACCATCGGAGGATCGCGGTCTGCCACCGTCCCGATCTGAGCCGCCAAGCTGGCTGTCTTGTGCCGGTGCATCACCGCCAGCGCGGCTTCGGCCTGCGGCGCCGGGACCATCGCGACGAAGCGCCCCTCATTCGCCACATAGAGCGGATCGAGGCCTAGCAGCTCACAGGCTCCACGCACCGGCTCGTTCACCGGAATGGCTATCTCCTCCACAATCATGCCCGCCTTCGCTGCAAGGGCCAGTTCGTTCAATACGCTGGCCAGCCCGCCACGGGTAAGATCGCGCAGACAATGGATGTCGATGCCGCTCTCGAGTAGGTCAGCAACAATATGATGCAACGGCGCCGAATCACTTTCGATATTGCTCGTGAATGTCAGTCCTTCCCGCACGCTCAGTACCGCCACGCCGTGGGACCCAAGATCACCGCTCACGAGAACGGCGTCGCCCGGTTGGATCAACGTCGGCAGCACGCGGACTCCGGCCGGCACCAGACCAACCCCAGCCGTGTTGATGAAGATCCCATCGCCCTTACCTCGATCCACAACCTTCGTATCGCCGGTCACAATCGGTACACCAGCTGCCCGCGCTGCCTCGGCCATCGAGCGCACGACTCGCTGGAGCACGTCCAAACTCAGTCCTTCTTCCAGAATGAACGCCGCACTCAGATAAAGGGGCTTCGCGCCGCACATCGCCAGATCGTTGATCGTGCCGTTCACCGCCAGACTTCCGATATCGCCGCCGGGAAAAAACAGCGGACGCACCACGTAGGAATCTGTAGTGAAGGCGAGCGTGCCTTTCTCCACAGGCCATGTTGCGCCGTCATGCAAGGAGTCCGGCAGCGGATTGCCAAATGCCTGCACGAATACGTTTTGAACCAACTCCTGCATGAGCCGCCCGCCCCCGCCGTGCGCGAGCTGCACCGTGTTCTTTGCCGAGATCGGCAACGGACAAGCCGGCTCATAAGATTTGTTATCGGTCATCGTCCTGTTTCGTATCTTGATCCTGAGTTGCTAGCTTCACGTTTCAAGTTCGCAGAAACCAAAAGTTACAAAATCAAACATGAAACCTGAAACTGTCGGCCTATACGCTTCACGCTCGCCTCGCTGAGTCGGTGAAGCGGGCTTCACGCTTCACTTGCCCCCGGTATCTATAGTAAGCGGCGCAGGCCCCTTCGCTCGACACCATCGGCGCGCCTAAGGGCTGTTCCGGCGTGCAACGAGTCCCGAAGGCCGGACAGTCCATCGGCTTGAGCAGACCCTGGAGAACGAGCCCGCTCCGGCATTCTGGATCCTCCTTTCCTTCGACGAGTTGCGCAAGTTCCCGGCGAAACTTCACCTCTGCGTCGTAGGCGCTGTACGCGGCTCTCAGCCGAAGACCGCTTGCCGGAATGTCGCCGATGCCGCGCCAAGCCCGCGACACCGGTTCGAATACTTCGTCGACGATGTTCCTCGCTGGTCGGTTCCCCTCCCTGCTGACGGATCGCACATACTGATTCTCGACCTCCACTCGTCCCTCTTCCAATTGGCTCACCAGCATGGCCACGCCTTCGAGCACATCGAGCGGTTCGAACCCGGTCACGACGATCGGGACTTTATAGCGCTGCGCGATGGCCTCGTACTCCTCATAGCCCATCACAGTGCAGACATGGCCTGCGGCCAGAAACCCTTGAATCCGATTCTGCGGCGACGACAGGATCGCCTCCATCGCCGGGGGCACGAGGACATGAGCGATCAGCATGCTGAAGTTCGTGATGCCAGACTGTTTCGCCTGCGTGACCGCCATGGCCCAGGCCGGCGCGGTGGTCTCAAACCCCACGGCGAAGCAAACAATCTCTCGATCGGGATTTTTCCTGGCGAGTTCGAGCGCATCCAACGGCGAGTAGATGATCCGGACATCTCCGCCCGCCGCCTTCACGCCGAAAAGGTCGCCACGGGAACCGGGAACGCGCAGCATGTCGCCGAACGAGCAGAACATCACTCTAGGCAATGACGCGAGGCAGACAGCTCGGTCGATGAGAGAGACCGAGGTCACACAAACCGGACAGCCAGGTCCATGAACCAGCGTGAGGTCTTGCGGCAACAGGCTATCGAGGCCGAACCGCACGATCGCGTGGGTCTGTCCGCCACAGACTTCCATGATCGTCCAAGGCCGACGCACCGTCTGCTTGATCCGCTCCGCGAGCGCCGTCGCCACGGCACGATCGCGAAACTCGTCCACGTACTTCATGATGGTGATCCCTCACAAACCCAAGCGCGGACCTCATGCATCAAGTCCCAGAACACAAGAGGACCACCGAAGTGCTCGAGCGCCAGGGGTTGACCATCCAAGGCTCCCATATCTACCTTGAGATCATGACGCCCGAACCGCAGCCGAATCTGCTGGGCGTATGGCCCGCGCACACTCCACGCCGGAACTTGGGGATCGTGAGCGAACGCTGACCGAACCATGTAGATAAGGCTCCGCACGTGACCTCGGTCAGAACGGTCATTCGGGTCGTTACGAATGCCGGCGCCTTGCAGAGCCGCTTCCATAGCCACGGCTGAAGCTGCCAAGGCCTGCGAGTAAAGATTCTCGCTGGCGTGAACAAGATCGTCGTAGGTATGGAATGTAGACTTGCCGAAACTTAAGTTGCCGCCCGGCAAACGAATCAATGTGTTGCAGTCGAGGTCCTCTTTGTTGATTTTTCCAAGGGCCACGTAGTTCATGACCTTGATGGCAAACTCCAGGGCCAGGAGGGCTTGATCGATACGGTCGATTGGACTCCAGGCCATAAGTAACTTGAGCAGCTAATTATACGCCTGCATCTGATAAACCAACCTTCATACGCTGTTCAATGGCCCGATTAATAAGGGATTCAACCGTATCAATCGTGTTTACCAAACGCACACGTTGCATAAATTGCATCGGACCCAGCTGCAAGAATAGTTTTCCGAATGCCTCATCGGCAAAACTACTGGAAATAACCGGTACGCCGCTGAAGTCAACGTTGACCACGCGAGAATCTGTCATCTTTATTATGTTGTGTAGCTTTTGCCTTACTGGTTTTCCTGAAACGCGACTGCCAAAAGACGTGCATTCGTCACGTAGCAGGAATGAGACAGGACCTCCATCACGACCTTCGTAAGTGAACTCAACATAGTCGGTCGGACGGTACGTCTCCCCTTTGAATTGCAAAGCATCGGCGAGAAGTTTGGGATTACTGAAATCAATCGTTGCGGCTATCAAGGTGCCAGAATATGGGATGGTCTGATTGGTTATCGACATCTGCTGTCGCCTTGGGTTGTATTCCAATCGGGCATGCCCAGAATCTATTTGGAAGTGGCCCTTTGACTTGCTGCAGACCCTGTAACTCCCAAATAGCCCATTACCTTGACCAATCCTGGTGTCCCTAGTGACTCCCTCTCGAATCGCCCAATCGAGAGCCTCCGTATCGCTGCGAATCTCAGGGTGGCCAGGTTTTAGGGATGCGGGAATTCCTATGCCCGCGTCAGCAACAACAAACTGTACGCTTTTCGCCCCCTTTTGGAAGGTGGAGACTTGAACGAGCCCGCCAATAGGCGACTTAGCGTGCACAAGGACGTTGTCGGTAATCTCATTTATTGCCCACTCAAACGCAGCAAAGTCAGTTCGTTCGAGGTCAGGCAGGGCACCGAGCATAACGTTAACGATTCTGTTAACAGCAGCCCCTTGCTCTTCCGGTGACTGATACTGCGTGGCAGCAATTCTCGTGTGCCCCCTAAAATTGGACTGATGGAACTGAAGTGGATCAAGGAAGTGTGCCCAATTTGTATTCTTGAATAGGTTGGAAAGCGTTCTCACCCTTGGTGAAACGAGGGTGAAAGTTACTCCAGACTTCCTATATGCGGCCACTTGCGCGCATACAGAAAGCATCGAGTTTTGAAAAGCAGACGTACACGCCGACATATCCAAGATAACGTCATGATACCCTGCTACCTCAATACATTGATGAATTTGAGCAAGTAGATAGTGAAAATCTCGGAGATCACCTTCCACCGTAATCCGATTGTTGGTGCGCGAAATCTCAACCATTGTTTATCTAGATGCAGGTCCAACAATATTAAACCGTTCTCGCATAAGAACCAGATGTGCTGCTTTTTCACCGAACAAAATGCCATCGAAAGGTCCAGCATAACGCCATAATTGTTGGCGTTTCAATGAGAGGCAACCGCGAACCCACAATAATGATATCGAAAAGAGGAACGAGGGGGAACCGGTGGCAAAGAAGATGACGGGTCAGCCTATTCGATTCTCACTAGGCGGCGTCTGCCCCTCGCGCTGGACTTGGCATGCAGAACAGTGACGCCGACCAATTCGTTTCCGTCGTAATGATAGACGAAGCGCCCGTCCGTTTCGCTGTCGGTCGCCCGTTGGATGCCTCTTTTGAGCAATTTATCGATCTTCGAGGTCATGAACACTGTGATCACGAACCCATCCTGCCCCTGTTCCTTGTAGGCAACCACGACAGGCTTCGCGCCGATCGCAGTCTGGTCAAAACGCTTGACCGCCAATAGTTCGGGGTCATTTTGGACTTCCTAGGTTTTCACGTACACCTTGTGCTGTATCGTTATTGGTTGGCAAGCATCTCTAACTCATCGATCCACACCATGATGCCTAACGCAGCGCTAAGCCGTGTGCGCCGCCTTTGTGCGCGCTCGTGTTGGGCGCCGTGTGGTGCGTGATGTCTTCTTGGCCAGAACGAGGAGGCCAGCAAGCGCTTCATTCACTGCCTTGGACGTGGGAAATGCCTTGGCGATCGCCGGTTCCAACAAGACGACAGAAGTTCCCGCCGCCACTTCTGCATAGAACTTTCCTCTTTCCAGCTTTGCAAAATCCGACCGCTTGTACTCCGAACGCATCTCGTCTTTAGCCTTCTTCACAGAGTTTCCTTTCTCCCCGCGTTACACGGCGGGCAGTGATGATTCGAATCGCACCTGGCCGGTATGCATGCGGAACAACAAGGTGTGTAGTTGCAGTCGATTTCGACATTCCCGTCTCAGTACGATGTGTGGCTCAGTTGTTCGGCGCGCCGGGGGACTGTCTCCGCTGGGTTTTCCGGTACTCCCATGGGGGGATTGGTTCAGGGTCTTCCCACAATCCCTTCTTCGCCTCCCTTGCTTCCAGCTCAAGCCGTTCCAGTTCAGCGTTGTCCGGCGCGGACCTCCGAGACCACCAACATCGGCCTTCCTTCACCAAGGCATGATTCACGTTGGTTCCATCCGCAAGCAGCACATCGGCCATGATTCGCCCGTACTTGTCCTTCCCATAGGGCTCGACCGTGACCGCCATGGCGAAGACAAGGGCCGAGATCGCTTCTTTCACCTCGTCACCATGGGGTTGCCCCTTCTCAGGACAGTCGAGACCATGCAAGTGGATGCGTTCCGCCTTCCCGAGGCGCACCACTTCGATCGTGCCCCCTTCAAGAACTCTGACCACTTCGCCGCCGAAAGGAAATGCCTCGGCTGAGCTCAAGAGAAAGAGCAGAGCCAGGGAAAGAATTCGTCGCCACCCCAATGGAGACAGGTTCGTGATGCTTCCGTAGCCAGTCTCGTTCCCACGCCCGTATCTAACGGGCATGAAGACCGGAAAACGATAGCGGCGGCCGAGAGCAAAGGACATGGTTGAGCAGCCTGAAACAAGAGCGAGCCGTATTGTAGGAGGGCCACCGTTGAAGGTGCAAGAAGCGAGGAAAGACGAACATCGCACGGTCTATCGCGTGGTACATGACGCACTGGAAATTGTGCGACTCCGATTCCACTACTGATTCACAATGCTTAACGCGCTATGTCCGGCGCTTTGCGATCAACCCCATCCGGCGAGCCTGAAGCAGCCAGGTCGGCGTAGATCTCCAACGTTCGTCGCGCCGCCTCTTCATCCAACCGGCTGATTGCAAAGCCGACATGGACGATCACATAGTCGCCCACCCCTGCTTCCGGCACCAAGGCTAATGAGACAGATTTCGTGACTCCACCGAACGACACCGTCGCCGTACGAAGCGCGTCATCCTCAACGCTCAAGACTTGTCCTGGGACCGCGAGACACATTCCAGACTCTCCCCTTCCAGCAGATTTTTCAAACCCTATGTTGCACTCACGAATTCTCGATTCTTGGAGGTCATGGGCAGATCACAAGATTCCGCAGGATGTTCAAAAAGGTCTCTGATCTCACCCTCCCGACCCCGGCGCGCCCGCTTCGCACGCCTCGCGGCGAAGCCGAGGGCCAAGACGCGCCTCTCCGCATGCAAGCCGCAGCTCTCCAGATCTTTCCCGCCGTTTTATTCCACGCTTCACGAGATACACTTCACGTGTTTCAAAATGACGCGAGAACGACGCTGGATGGAGGCTTTTTCAACATCCTGCCAGCCGCTGCGCGGCAATTACCGCCTGCCCCAAAGACAATCCCCCGTCATTGGGGGGAACCAGCGCGTGGCTGTAAACAGCGAACCCCGCCTCCTCTAATTGTCGCCTGACCAGCGATAGGAGCAGCCGATTTTGAAAACAGCCGCCGGTCAGGGCGACTCGGGGAAGGCCAGCCGCCTGGGCGACACGCACAGTCGCCGCGGCAAGACCCGCATGAAACCGTGCGGCAATGTGCTCGGGACGACAGCCTCGACGAAGGTCGTCCAGCATGGCCCCCACCATGGGGCGCCAATCGATCATCCACTTCGTATCTGGACTGGTACAGGGCATCAGATCCATCGGATATCCTGCTACCGCTGCTCCGCCTGCCTCCGCCTCTTGCTCGGCAGCAAACTGAACCGCCATCGCCGCTTGCCCTTCGAAAGAAGCATGATGGCACAGACCCGTAAGGGCCGCCACAGCGTCGTAGAGTCGTCCCATGCTCGTGGTCCATGGCGACGCGATGCCGGACTTGAGCACGCCTGCGAACTTCTCACGCTGATCGCGCGGCACGTTCCAAGAAGGCAGCTCGTGCGCCGGCATCTTCTCTCCCATCAGCTCCCACAAGACGGCGGCTGCAGATCGGCCTGGCTCCTTCATGGCTGCTTCTCCGCCCAGCAACCGAAAGGGTTTGAGGGAGGTAAACCGCGTGAACTGCCGATAGTCCACGATCAAAAATTCTCCGCCCCACACCTGGCCGTCTCCTCCATACCCAGCCCCGTCCCAAGCGATGCCGAGTACCTCGCCGCCCAGCCTGTGTTCGGCCATGCAGGACACCACATGGGCATGGTGATGCTGCACGGGAATCAACGGAACGGACAAAGTCGCCACCAGCTCACGCGCGAAACCGGTCGAGCGATAGTCCGGATGGAGATCGCAGGCAATGGCCCGTGGTGTGACCTCGAGCAGCCGTTGGAGATCCTTAACGGCCTGCCGGAAAGCCTTGTCCGCTTCCATGGTAGAAAGATCACCGAGGTGCTGACTGAGCACGACACGATTGCCCGTCAGCAGAGCGACCGTGTTCTTCAGGTGCCCGCCCACGGCGAGAATCGGCCCTTGCGCCGTTCTATCCGCGACGTCGTCATTCCAGCGGATGGACTGCGGCACATAGCCCCGCGCTCGCCGGAGGATCATCACATCGGCTCTTGGTTGTTTCGTTCGTTCTCCATCCACCGACTGAGCTTTTCCGGGAACCACCAGCGCCACCGAATCATCGACCGGCCTCGCGATCGGCCGATCATGCACGAGCAGCGCGTCGGCGATCCCTTTCAATCGAACCAGGGCCTCCCGCTCATCGGTCACGATCGGTTCTTCGGAGCGATTGCCGCTCGTGGCCACCATGGGCCGCTGCGGCGAGGCCATCAGGAGATGATGGAGCGGCGTCGCCGGCAACATCACGCCGAGATAAGGATTGCCTGGCGCCACGGACTCAGCGAGGACCGCGTCTCGCCGCTTGCGAACCAAGACGATCGGAGCTTGGGGCGAGCGGAGGAGCGCTTCCTCCTCTGAAGTCAACAGGCAATACCCTCTGATTGCATCAACGGACGGGAACAGCACGGCGAAGGGTTTCTCCGGCCTTCGTTTCCGCTCACGTAAGCGCCGGACAGCCTTCTCGGATTGTGCGTCGACCCAGAGCTGAAACCCACCCAGTCCTTTGACCGCGACAATGAGCCCTTGATCGAGCATGCTGTGAGCCTGCCGCAAGGCTTCCTGGGGACCCGCGATTTCATGGCCCTGCTCATCCCACAAGCACAGGCGCGGACCGCAGAGCGGACAGGCGATCGGTTCCGCGTGAAAACGGCGATCGGCTTCCGTTTCATAGTCGGCTCGACAGGCGGAGCAGAGTTCGAATCCGGCCATCGTCGTATTGGAACGTTCATATGGAATCGCTGTGAGCAGACTATATCGGGGGCCGCACTGCGTGCAGGTGAGGAAGGGATATCGAAAGCGGCGATCGCGCGGATCATGCAGTTCGCGCCGACAGTCTTCGCAGGCGGCCAGATCCGGCGGTATGACAAGGACTCGCTGACCCGCCTCGGCACTCCGGCCGATCGAAAAGCCCTTGTCGCCAAGCGCCGGAATAACGCGCACACTCATTGTCTCAATCAATGCCGTGACCGGCGCATCGGCTTGCAGTCGCTGAAGGAACGTCTCAACCGCCCGCGATTCCCCTTCCACTTCGATGAGCGCGCCGTTTCTTGTATTGAGAACCCATCCAGTCAGCTCAAGCTCATGCGCGAGTCGATAGACAAACGGGCGGAACCCCACACCCTGCACCGTTCCTTCCACCTCGACCCGCAGGCGTTGCGCAAGGAGGTGTTTCATTCCAGGACGACCAACTCATGGAGCACGACTTCCGGCTCTGCCGGTCCCGCGGCCACTGGCCCTCCGCAAGCGGAACAGACGGCATCCGCTCTTGTGACCGTGCGGTCGCTGTGACAACGAAGGCACCACGCGTTCCCTGGGATGGCGATGATCTCCAACGTCGCGCCTTCGGCCCTCGTGCCGCGCGCGGCCAATCCGAATGTTGCCTGGACGGTTGCGTGATCATGGGTCAGGAGATGGGAAAGCGCGCTGATTTTGAGGCGCACGACCGAGAGTTTTGCGCGTTGCGTTCCATCCAACTCGGCCTCCACAGCCTTCACGACTTGCTTCATCAGATGGAGCTCATGCATAGCGCGCTTCACATTCTTGGACGACCTGTTGCACCACCTGATCCAACGCTGTGGCCACCAAAGGCGAGAGCGGTCGGCCCGCTTCCGTGTTGTCTGCTTCCACTCCATACACAATAACGGCAGCGGGCAGCACTCCCATCGCGCGAGCCAGCTCCAGCGCATCCACCGTGCCGAGAGCGTGGCTGGATCGCGGAAACATCCGGCTCCCGATCGGGCCGGCCGAGGCATCGAGCCGATGGATCGTGCCGGGAGCTTGTCCGCTGCGCGCGGCATCGATGAGAATGACGGCTTGCGCCCCTTCCATCAATTCCACAAGATCAACTCCCGCCATCTCCGCTTCGATCACCTCGACCTGGTCGCCGACTTGTCGCCTGATTCGGCGAGCCGCCAGGAGTCCGACCGCGTCGTCGCCTCGCATGCCGTTGCCAAGACCGATGATCCGAATGGCGGATGAACGGGGACGGTCTTTCTTCATGCAGCCCCTTCCCGGGTAATCTCCAGATTCAAAAAATGGGTCGCGCAGGAAATGCAGGGATCGTAGCAACGGATGACCCGTTCACAGGCCAGCGCCGCCTCCTGATCGGGAAGGTGCAACAGGCGCGGCATGAAGAGACGCAGGTCCTGTTCGATACGAGATTGGTTCTGCGAGGTGGGAGGAACGATCTTGGCTTCACGAATCACGCCGTCACCATCTACCCGGTACCGATGGTAGAGAATCCCCCGGGGCGCTTCCGTGCAGGCCATGCCGATGCCTGGTCGAACGATAACCGGCAGCGCCGCCAAGGGCGGAGGCTCATACCGTTCGATGAGCCGCAATGATTCCTCCAGAGCATAGAGGATTTCGACCGCACGCGCGATGATCCCACGAAACGGATTACGCAACGGCAATGCCACCGCGCAGTCGGCCAAGACCTGCTTTACCAACGGTGTCACATGCTCCTGATTCAGATTCAGACGAGCCAGCGGACCGACTAAATAGGAGGAGCCTTGCAATGTGCAGTGGAGCGCGGTGGAATAGGAGACCTGATGCTCGGTGAAATATCGCTCGAATTCGCTCACCGAGATCTGCAACCCGCTGGAGGCGACGATCCGCCCTTCATTGAACGGATACTCATCTGGGTGGCTGAGCGCGACATCATTGTAGTCAGGAGTAAACTCCGGATAGTCGAACCCCGCCACCCAGCGCACGGTTTCCACCGCCGCATCGCGCGCCCATAAGAGTTCGTCTTTCATCCGCTCCAGCTCGCTGCGCCGCGGCACCCGCGAGAAGCCACCGACTTTCACGGAGACCGGATGCACGGAGCGGCCGCCGAGCAGCGCCATGATCGCATTGCCGGCCTTCTTGAGCCGAAGGCCTCTGGTTACGGTCGCTGCATGATCTTTCGCCATCGCGATGCCGCTCTCGTACCCGAGAAAGTCCGGCGCTTGGAGCATATAGATATGCAGGGCATGACTCTCGATCCATTCGCCGCAGTAGATGAGCCGCCGCAGGTCTCGCAGGGATCCTTCGACTCTCAATCCGAATATCTGTTCGAGCGCATGGACCGCGCTCATCTGGTACGCCACGGGGCAAATGCCGCAGATCCGCGCGACGATGTCCGGCACTTCGCTGTAATGCCGCCCTTGCAAGAAGGCCTCGAAAAACCTCGGCGGCTCGAAGATCCTGAGCTCCACGTCCTGGACGGCGCCGTCTTTCACGGTGACACGGAGCGCCCCTTCACCCTCCACGCGTGCGACCAGATCGACGGCGATCGTCCTCGTCTGCTTCCCATCCTCCGCCTCCGCCCTTCTCGCTTCCGTCACTTTTTACCTTTCACATCCGACTTCGTGCGTTTCACGTGTCACACTTCACGCTTTCTTCTCCCAAACATTGCTCTCATCACGAAAAGGTGACGCATCGCCGTTGATACCACGAAATCGTCGCAGGACCTCGATCGGGATCAGCTGTAATTCCTCATGAAAGTGCTTCGCAAGCGAGCTGGTGTTCGGTGGAAGGCCTGGTCCCTTCCTTGCTCCTTCGCTCGGTCCAAAACAGCCGTAACAGTCCCGTCCCATAGCCGGACAGATCGCCCCGCAACCGCTCCTGGTCACCGGTCCGAGACAAGGCATACCCTTGGCGACCACCACACACACAGTTCCTCGCCGCTTGCACTCCAGACAGACGCTGTCAACCGGCAGGCGTGGTGGTACTCCCGCCGACAAGTCCGTGAGGACACGCAGGAGTTGACCCTTATCGATCGGGCATCCCCACAATTCGAAGTCCACGCGGACATGGTCCGAGATGGGAGTGGAGGTGCTGAGACTCTGGATATAGTCCGGCCTGGGATAGACGGCCTGTTTAAACGCCTCGATATCGCCCCAGTTGCGCAACGCCTGAATGCCGCCGGCCGTCGCGCAGGCCCCGATCGTGAGCAACTTCTTCGTCTGTTGTCGTACATTCAGAATGCGCTGCGCATCTTCCGCGGTGGTGATCGATCCCTCCACCAACGCGATATCGTACGGACCATCGCTCATGTCGCTGGAAGCTTCTGGAAAATAGGCGATGTCCAACGCCTGGCCCAATGCCAGCAGATCCTCCTCAAGATTCAACATGCTGAGCTGACAGCCGTCGCAGGAGGCGAACTTGAATACCGCCAGCCTTGGCCGCTGCCCCTCATCGATCTCTTTCGATGGATCCAACATTCACTCCCTAGACGACCTTACTGGCACGTTCCGCGTGAAGCGTGAGACGTATGGGCCGATGGCTTCATGTTTCAGTTTAAGGTTTTGGTTTCTGCCCAACTTGGGACTTTAAACGTGAAACTCGAAACACGAAACTTTCATCCAGAAGCCGCTCCCGCTTCACGAACGACGCCTCAAGCTATACTCCCGTCCGTCCCAACCACTGCGCCACTTGGTCGTACCGCATGACCGGGCCGTCTTTACACAAGAAGTACGGACCCAGCTGGCAATGGCCACAGAGGCCGATTCCACATTCCATGTGCCGCTCCAAGGACAGGTAGATGGCGGTGTCAGGAATGCCCCGTCTCATCAAGATAGGCACGCCCAGACGCATCATGATCTCCGGTCCGCACATCAGCACGATGCTTTCCCCAAGCTCGATCGTCACGCACTCGAACAGCTCCGTCACCACCCCGACGTGATAGTGCCAGGTTTTATCCGGTTGACCGCTCGTCAACCACACCTCGGTGTCGGGCAATCGCCCCCATGTTTCGAACCGATCGCGATAGAGCAGGTCTCTCGGTGTCTTGACCCCGTGGATGATCCGGACCGGACCATAGTCTTCTCGCCGCCGGAAGATATACTCAATCGCTCCGACGACCGGTGCACATCCCAGACCGCCGGTCACGATCACCACATTCCGCCCTCGCGCTTCTTCCAACGGCCATCCCTGTCCGAAGGGGCCTCTGATGCCCAAGACATCGCCGGGCTGCAGATCGGCGATCGCCTTGGTGACTCGCCCCACGGTGCGAATCGTATGGTCCAGAAACTCCGGCTCATCCGGGTCGGAGACGATCGAGATCGCCACCTCCCCCACGCCGAACAGATAAACCATATTGAACTGCCCGGCCTTGAATCGGAATCGGCGCCGCACCGATTCATCGACGAGCCGCAAGCGATAGGTATGGACGTCGTCGGCTTCCCGAATCTTCTCCACGATGGTCGCCGGATGAATGAGGTAGGGATTAACCATCGGCTCCCTGCAATGCTATCCGCCGGTCGTTGACGGCTGTTCGCTCGGCCTCAGCAACGCCGGCAACTCCTCGGTCAGATCAATCCCGACCGGACACCAGGTGATGCATCGGCCGCAACCGACGCAGCCGGACGCGCCGAACTGATCGATCCACGATGCCAGCTTATGCGTGAGCCACATCCGGTACCGATCCTTGATCGTCGGGCGCATGTTCTTGCCGTGAATGTAGCCATGTTCCTGGGTGAAACAGGAATCCCACAATCTGGCGTGCGTGGTGTGCCGGCGCGAGAGGTCCGGTGTCTCCTCGACCGTATGGCAAAAGCAGGTCGGACAGACCATCGTGCAATTCGCGCAGGCAAGGCATCGCCCCGCCACCTCATCCCATCGCGGATGTTCGTGAGCGTCATAGAGAGCCTGCGGCAAGCGTGAGTGATCGAGCCGTCTGACTTGGCTCTGGGCGCAGGCGTCGACCCGCGTATCAGCCTCGGCCATCTGCTCTGCCGAAGCGCGAGTGAACGGAAGGCTTGCGAGAACTTCATGACCGGCCGCGCTGCCCGCTTCGATCAACAGCTGGTCGTCCACTTCAGTCAACAGGAGATCGAAGCCACGTTCGGCGCGCGGGCCGGTCTCCATGGATGCGCAAAAACAGGTGGGTAGCGCTCTGACGCAGTTCACCGCGATCACCAAGAGCCCTTCACGGCGGGCCGCGTAGTAAGGGTCCCCGTAGGCATCCTTTAGAAAAATCCGATCTTGAATCGTCAGCCCGGCGAGATCACAGGAGCGAGCACCGATGATCGCCACCTTCTCCGATCGCGGGAGCGTCGGGCGCGCGGCGAATCCATCATGGTTCCGCTCGATCTGCAAGAGCGGCTCGCGTGGCGCAAAGACGAACGGTTTCAGCGATTGCGGTCCATGAACGACACCGAAGATTTCCTGTGAGCCGGTCTGTTCCAGCCGGTAGCGTCCCGGTTCTTGGTGATCACGCCAGCCGACCGGCAGATCGGACACGGACCGGACGGTCTCCCACACGACCGACCCATCCCGCACCGTGAGTCCGACAATGCGATATCCCTTCGCGCTGAGGGCATCGAGCAATCGTTGGAGACTGGCTGTCGGCAACGCGCCGCGCATCCCGCTGGTCATGTACACACTCACCACTCTCGTTATGACAACGTCCTCTTGTCGCCATCGTAAATGCTCCTCTCCGGTCACGCAAGGCGAGAAATCGGACTACTGACCCATCATGAGCGTTTTGCTTCCATTCGTATGGAATGTCTTTCACGATGGGCAAGAATCACGGGATCGATACGCTCACCGCAACTCATGCAACGGAAGTCCATTGACCGGATTTCTAACACCTGTTCGGGAACCATCAGTCCGCCACAACGATGGCAACGATCACCCCATACACGGCTCTTCCCGGCGCCTGTTCCAATCATGATGGGGTCCCTCCTTTCTCGTACGAGCCGGACTTACACGATAAGAATCGGTCCACCTCACATCTTAGTCTACACCGATCAATGGTGAATGAGGCGACAGGCTCACGCGCGCGACTGTCCCGTAATGCCACAGTTCACATAGCTGTCTTTGCCGGGCAACAGCGATCTAACTCTCCGTGTTTCCTGGAAGGTGTCCCGCCGACATTCCTCTTTTTCCCCCTGGCACCGTCGATGCACTCGTTCAGTGGCGGGGCATCCGGCCCCCTCATCAATCACACAAAGGAGGCAATGGTCATGAGCGCACTGACACGATGGGACCCGCCGACGCGATGGAATCCATTCAAGGAACTCGAGGAGATGGAGAAACGACTTTCGAGTTACTTCGGCCGTACATCGGTTCCTTCCCGTGGCGACAAGCAGGAGGCTATCACCGTGGCGGAATGGTCGCCGCTGGTGGATATCTCGGAAGATGACAAGGAGTACGTCATCAAAGCCGAGATCCCGGAAATGAAGAAAGAAGACATCAAGTTGAATGTGAACGACGATGTCCTCACGATCACGGGCGAGCGGAAATACGAGAAGGAAGAAAAAGGGACGAAGTATCACCGTGTCGAGCGGGCCTACGGCAGTTTCATACGGAGCTTTACCCTCCCCGAGGACGCCGACGGGTCCAAGGTCAACGCCGAGTACAAAGACGGCCTGCTGAAAGTGCACCTTCCAAAGTCGGAGAAGGCCAAGCCTAAGGCGATTGAAGTGAAAATCGCCTGAGAAGAGAGGAGGATCTCATGTTTCGCCATCCCCGTTACCTCGAGATTCCGTGGGAAGTCCAGTGGAATCAGAGAGAAGGCGGGACGCATCATCATTTTTTGCTCATGCTCATCCTGATCTTCATGGCGATGTTCCTGATCGGGGTTGGTGTGACGAGCGGCCTTATGTAAACCCGGGAGCGGAAGGGAAGAGCGTGACGTTCAAGAATCGCGAAGAGGCTGGTCGACGGCTTGTTGATCGGCTGATCCAATACCGTGACGACCAGGCCGCTCTGATCGTGGCATTGCCACGAGGCGGCGTCGCAGTCGGGTATCAACTGAGCCTGGGACTGCATCTTCCACTGGATGTCTTCATCGCTCGAAAGCTGGGAGCGCCGGATAACCCCGAATACGCATTGGGCGCGGTGGGTGAAACAGGGGTTGTGAATATGAATCCCGACACGATGGCCGCCTTTCACCTCTCGCGATCCGATATCCAGCCGTCGATTCAGGCGCAGCAGCGGGAGATTGTCCGGCGGCAGCAGCTTTATCGCCGAGGACGACAGCTCCCCACGCTCACCGACCGCATCGTCATTCTCGTGGATGACGGGATCGCCACCGGCGCCACGTTCTTCGCATCCGCCCAGTCCATCAGACACCTCAAACCGCGCCGCCTGATCGGAGCCGTGCCGGTTGGTCCCGTGGAGACCGTCCGAGAGGCGCGCATGCGGGTGGACGAATTTATAGTTCTCGCCACACCGGACCCGTTCTGGGCCGTGGGTAACCACTATATCGACTTCGCACAGGTCAGCGATCACGATGTGGTGGAATATTTGCACTCGGCTGAAGAAGCGCTGAGAGAGCGAGCACACTCGGTTTAATTCTTGACGGAGCAGGCATGGCCGCACAACCAAAAACCCCGGCAGGCAGAGGACCGAGGCGGGTATCGACCATCATCCATCTCGTTCTTATCATCATCTTTGCCGGGACAGCGGCAGCGAAGATTGTCGTTCCGTCCGGTTCGGTGACCGAAGTAGACGAGGCCACGGTCAAAGCCGTCGTCGGCCTCTTCGAAGAGGCCGACGACGCGATCAAAGCCCATGACCTTGAGAAGGTCATGGCCGTGTATTCTTCCCAGTACAACTACCATGGGCTCAAAAAAAACGATCTCCGGAAGATCTGGAAAGAGCTTTTTGATGAGTATCAGGAGATTGCCAGCACCCACCTCTTCACGAAGATGTCCAAAGTCGGATCGGGTCGCGATGCGGTGTTGGAGGTCACCTGTACCGGCCATCTCTGGGCCAGGTCGAAGACCAGCGGTCTGTATGTCCCTATCGACAGCTGGCATGAAGAAATACATTATCTCGGCCTCGAAGACGGAACATGGCGTATTCGCGGCAATGTGGGTGAATCACCGCGCGTGCTTCCGTTCGGCACCGCGCCACATCCGCTGTTTTGACTGTCGGACGGGAAAGGCACGACATGAGAGTCGTCATCGGTGTCGATTGGTCGGATCAGGCTTTTGCCGCCGTCGTCCAGACATTTCAACTCTATCGCCCAACCGATGTCACGCTGGTCCACGGCGTCGATTTGGGGATTTTGGAACATCCGTTCGTGGCCCAAGCGGGAAACGTGCAAGGGTACGATGATTTCCGCAAGGCGATGGTCGATTCGGGGCGCCAACTGCTGGAGCGCGCCGCCGCCATGGTACCGGCGGAGATGGCGTCGATCAGGAACGTGAATGAAATCGGCAGTCCGGCTCAGCTCATCCTCGACAGCGCACATACCCTCTCCGCCGACCTGGTCGTCGTCGGCGCGCGCGGACGAAGCCGCCTTTCCGAGGTTGTCCTCGGGAGCGTGTCCCATCGTGTGCTCCTGCACGGCTCCCGCCCGACGTTGATCGTCAGGGGCGCCGCCCGCAAGGTGCAGCGGGTGCTCGTCGCCATCGAGGATCGAGACGATGCCGACCGAATCGTGAAATGGCTCACGCAACATCCCTTCGTTGATCCCACCGAACTCTGCGTGTTTCATGCCCTCATCCCGATCGGAGTCAACGACCCTTATGACGCGCTGGGAACCCAAACATGGTGGGAGGGCGCGGAGCGCTATGCGGATGAGCTCGTCAAATCGACCGCCGGTAAACTCTTAAGCCCTCGCTATACGGTGAACACGAAGATCGCCTCAGGCAATCCCGCAGCGGCGATCGAACTGGAAGCGAAGACCATGGATCTCGTGATCGTCACCTCACATGGACGCAAGGGTCTTGCTCGTTTTCTCTTGGGAAGCGTGTCCCATGCCGTCGTGCATCACGTGGCCTGTCCGGTCCTCGTCTTGAGATGAAAGGATAGACCATGAGTAAGATACTGTTCGTTGCGTTCGTGCTCATATCCTCGTTGACCGCCGTGGTCTTTGCTCAAGCGATCCGGGGTGATGCGAAGATCGGACAAACCATCTATCAGCAACAATGTCTCCGTTGCCATGGACCAAAACTGGACGGGAATGGGCCGGACAGCCAAGATCTGATTGTTCGCCCGGCTGATCTTCGGTCTCAAGCCACTCGGTCCAAAACCGATTGGGAGTTGCTGGTGGCGATGTCGAACGGCGTGCTGTTCAGTCCGATGCACAGTTTCCGCGGCAAACTGACGGATCAACAAATGCTGGATGTGCTCTCCTACATCAGATCCGTGTCGCCGGCCGATATCATGAGCTAGTCCAAGGCACCACCCGCATCCTTCATTTTCATATGGAAGTCCCCGGAGTGCCATGAGATCCGTCCGCCCCCTCTACATTCCTCCCCTGAAGATCGATCATACCGAGTCCGGTTTGCTCATCATGCGTGATGGCTCGACCGCCGCCATCCGACCGGCTGAACCGACGGACGCCTCGCTGATGCAACAGTTCGTTGATCGGTTATCCCCTGAGTCGAGACGCCACAGATTTTTTTCAGAAACACTCCCGTCTCGCGACCGCATCGTGGCCCTGTGCGACTCATCCACGCCTGACTCACAACTCACACTGATTGTGACACGGATGCAGGAAGGCTCGTTGCAAATCATCGCCACAGGATCCTACTGGGCTAAGGACGCCGATACCGCGGAAGCGGCGATGGTCGTGGATGATGCCTTCCATGGCAAAGGTTTGGGCACCCTATTATTGGAGCGGCTGGCCTTATTGGCCATCCACCACGGCTTTACCCGCCTCTGGGCTGTAACCCATGCGGAGAATCTGGCCATGCGCGAAGTCTTTCGTGAATCGGGGTTTACCGCCCATGAAGCGTACGAAGGCGACGACATGGCAGTGGAGTTGTCGTTGATCCCTACGGAAACGACCGTCGCGCGCGCCGAGGTTCGAGAACGGCTGGCCACGACGGCCTCCCTCCGACCATTTTTTCAGCCCAGGTCCGTCGCCATCATCGGTGCTTCGCGTAATCCGAACAAGATCGGTTATCGGCTGCTTGATGCCATAACGGCCGGCCGATTTCGAGGAGCCGTTTACCCCGTCAACCCACAAGCCGCCGGCATCAAGGGAATCCGGACCTATCGATCACTGCTGGAGATTCCGGAGCCCATCGATCTGGCCGTCATCGCGGTCCCGCGTGACTCTGTGTTGCCCGTCATCGACGAATGCGCGGCAAAGGGAATCAGGGCTTGTGTCATCATTACGGCTGGTTTCGCGGAAGTGGGACGAGAGGGGGCCGCCCTTCAGCAGCAGGTGGTCACGAAAGTCCGTCAGCACGGCATGCGCATGATCGGGCCTAATTGCTTCGGGATCTTGAATACAGACCCCAACGTGCAGCTGAATGCCACCTTCACCACGCTGTTTCCCCCTCAAGGCCATGCCGCCATGTCGTCGCAAAGCGGCGCCATCGGGATTGCCACCCTTGCCGGCGCGCGACGGTTCCAACTGGGCATCTCTTCCTTTGTGAGTGTGGGAAACAAGGCCGATGTCTCCACCAACGATCTGTTGCAATATTGGGAAGAAGACCCCGCCACGAATGTGATTCTGGTCTATGTCGAGTCCCTGGGCAACCCTCGCCGCTTTGCGCGCATCGCGCGGCGGGTGAGCCGATGCAAGCCGATTGTGGCCGTTAAGGCCGGCCGCACGAAGTCCGGACGGAGGGCGGCAAGCTCCCACACGGCGGCCCTCGCGGCCAGCGATGTGGCGGTCGATGCGTTGTTTCATCAAGCCGGCGTCATCCGCGCGGAATCACTCGACGACATGTTGTCCCTGGCCGCCGGTCTATCGGCTCAGCCCTTGCCGCCGGGACGGCGGGTGGGCATCATCACGAACGCCGGAGGGCCGGCCATCCTCTGTACCGACGCTTGTGAAGCGGATGCGTTGGTGGTTCCCGAATTGTCCGACCGAACCAAAGCGACTCTCGCCTCGTTTCTGCCGTCCGCCGCCGCGCTGAGCAATCCCGTCGATCTGATCGCCTCGGCCACGCCCGATCAGTACGCCAAGGCGATTGAAACTCTTTTGTCGGCGGAAGAGATCGATGCCCTGATCATTCTGTATATATCCGTGACAGTGACTGATACAGCCGACATCGCCCACGGCATCATCGCTGGAATTGAAAACGGCCGAAAGGCAGGCGCCAAGACGAAGCCCGTGCTCATCGGTTGGATGGCGGAAGGCGACAGGGACCGTACGTTTCGTTTCCACACGGAGACAATCCCGGCCTATCACTTGCCGGAGACCCCGGCGCTCGTGCTCAGTAAAGCGGCGTCGTATGGAGAATGGCGACAACAGCGGCCCGGGATGGTTCCCGATTTCGATGATCTGGACCTTTCAGCCGCTCGGCAAATTTGTGCCGACGCGCTCTCGCGCCGCGGAGACGGCTGGTTGACGACGGAAGAAAGACGGAATGTCCTCCGCGCGATCAGGCTTCCCGTCCAACCAGGCGGAGTGGCCAAAACCGCCGACGAAGCGGCGGCCTTGGCACGGCAAGCCGGCTATCCGGTCGCCGTCAAACTGGCTTCATATCAGATCGTGCACAAGACCGAGATCGGCGGTGTACAGTTGAATCTCGCAAACGACCAGGCGGTGCGGAAGGCGTTTGAGTCAATCAGAACAAGACTCGCTGAGACCAACCAGTTAGGTGCCATGGAGGGCGTGTTGGTGCAGCCGATGCTGACCGGTGGGGTGGAGGTGATGATAGGCGTTACCGAGGATCCCTTGTTCGGACCCTTGATTGCGTTCGGCCTTGGAGGGATTCACGTCGAGATCCTTGGCGATGTCCAGTTCCGCATCACGCCCCTCACCGATCTCGACGCAGAAGAAATGATCAGGGGTATCAAAGGCTACAGGCTGCTCACCGGCTATCGAGGCCATCCACCGGCAGATCTTGAAGCCTTGGAAGAAACGCTGTTGCGTGTGTCTCGCCTCGCCGAAGAAATTCCCGAAATCAGCGAACTCGACTTGAACCCGATTTTCGCCCTTCCGCCAGGTAAGGGTTGCCGGATCGTGGACGCGAGGATACGAGTTGGATAGGGTAAACCACAGCCTTCAATTCAACCAACGGTGTCATGGGAGAAGCGTGGTCAGACTGAAGGTCGAAGGGACTCCAGGCGGTGGGTTTCGCAAGCCTTCGAGCCGCGCATGGCGTGCCGGAATCCCAGTCCCATTCTTGCCTCGAGCGTAATAAGTATTTCCAAGCTGAACTTGTCCCATTTGCCGCGCACGGCTTAGATATGCAGGAGATGCAATGCTGTGGCGTTCACCTTCATCTTTGCGTCATCGAGTTCGTCAAGGAACTGCTTGCCTAAGCCAGCCTGCTGATCTTCGTGCCACAAAAGCAGCTGCTTGGATGTCGAGGTCTGACTGCCGCTGGACGACGAGTCGCCGTGTCATTCGTCAGATCAGCTTGGACATACGGACAACCACTACGGACTAAGCATAGCGCATAGGCGTTGAAGGTTCAACGTCTGCGGTCAGATGCGGAACCGTTCTGCGACGCCGATCACGAGTCACTGGAGGCAGAATAGTCAAGCGTCAAGTCCCGAGTCTTACTGCTCCGGATGGGGATCTTTTCGGATGAGCGCGAGGTAGATCAAGGTGTCGGCGAGGTCTTGATCGGTCATGGTGTGGTCAGGAAACATACCGGTGCCGGGATGTCCTTCTCGAATGGCGCGGGAACGTTCTTGGTTGGTTTTCAGGCGCTGGACCTCGGGGTTCCGCAAATCGGTCGGAGGAGGATTCAGTTTCGCGATGAGTGCAGCGGTGTCCGCTGCCAGTCGAGGTGGCCTGCCGATATAACCATCAATCCCATGACAGTAGTAACAGACCCCTTTTCCATTAAATATTTCCCGCCCACGCAGGATATTGCCCTTCAACTTCCCGCTTGGTTGAGAGACCGTTGGTTCGGCCAAGGCTGAATCGGACGGAAAGGCCAGCTCCATTCCCAGGCTGCCCAGGAAAAACAAGCAGAACAAGGCAGTCGATTTAGCCAATAGAGTCACCCCAAGAACATGGCTGACGCCTTGTCGTCCCTCTGTTCGATTTCCGTCAGTGCTGGTTGCAACAGGCATTGTAGCGCTCTTCCGGAATACTCTTCATGTTGCTGAACACGGTGGCGCGCTCGTCCGCGCTGGTCACATTATCGATTGCGGGATAGAGCGCCCGCTCTTCCTTCCTATTATGAGAGCTCAAGAGGTTGACCAGCGCTTGCTCGTCCTGGTCAGTATCGAGATTCTGCTGTTCCATCTTTTGGTGGATCGCTTCGAGCAGTGTCTTGATTTGGTCATGCTCAAATCGCATCACGGGAGTCGGCCCGTCCTCGATCATGCCGGTTTTCTCTTCCCACATCGGGAACAGTAGCTCCTCTTCCCAGAGGATATGCCGCTGGAGGCCGATTTTGAATTCTTTGAAGGCTTCCTTGGCCTTGGCAAAGTCCGACTGTTTCGATGCTTGAAAGGTCTTGAACAACTCGTCCAGCCGATCATGATCCTCTTCATAAAACGCCGTGATTGTCTTCTGCTCACTCAATTGGATCCTCCCATAACTTATCGATTGTCCCCTGACTGCGTACTCCACATGACAGGCCGCACAGGCCTTCAAGACATTATTCAACGGCGGCAGGATCTGCTTCAAGTCCTTGGCGGGAATAATTTTCGCCGACTTCTCCGCCTCTTCATGATGGGCCATGGCCAGATCATGGTAGGCCGAAGGAAACTTCTCCGGCTCCTGATGGGCCATGGCCTGGCGATGTTGAAAGAAGCCCAGATGCAATTCGGTCAGACCCTGCGCCAGCTCATAATCCTCTTCCACCAACGCGTTCACGATCACCTGAATCGTTTCCAGATGCTGCAGCATCACGGCGCGATGTTCCTTCCCGGCGGATGATGACAGGGGAATGGAGTGCCTCGTATCCGGGGTCAGATACGGATTTGGTCGCTTCGTTTTGTGTGCCTGCCCGCTGTTGGCACACCCGGCTGCTACTGTGGCGCAAAGCAGGCCTCCAAGGAGGAGTCGAACGAGCCGCGTTTCGCCTCTCACGGTGTGCCACACTTACTCCACATCCAGCCCTGCCAGTTTCAGGCGCGCTCGCAATTGCTCGATCTGATCAAGCAGATCAAGCATCACTGCGGCCGCATCGAGACTGGCATCAAAATCCCGTTGCAGACGGAATACTCGGCGGGCACAGGTGAGATCCGCCGCGCGGAATCGCCAGAGCGAGATCTCCGCACCCTGCGGCTCCAACACCCCTACAGCCACCAATTCGATGATCCATTGCGGCTCCGCACCGCACGCTCTCGCCAACTCCTCAATCGACAGTATCCCCTCGTCACCGATCACGCTTCCTGTTAGAAGATCCTGCTCTCTGTCCATACTTAGACCCCCAGTGCTTCGCGCGGATTGAAGGCCAGTTCCCGCGCCATGGTCTGATAGATCTGTTGTGCTTGCTCCGTGTCCGCTTTCGGAAGGACCACGTCCAGGACGAGAAAGAGATCGCCTGCCGGTTCGCCCGGAATCCCCCGGCCTTTGAGCCGCAGTTTTTTCCCACTCTGCGAGCCTGCCGGAATCTTGACCTCGACCACCCCGGTCGGAGTCGGCGCTTTGACCGTCGCACCCAGCGCCGCCTCCCACGGAGCAAGCGGCAGGGTCAGCGAGAGATCATGACTCTCCACACGGTATAACGCATGGGGGTCGAAATGAACTTCCAGATACAGATCACCCCCGGGCGCTCCACCCGCTCCTGGTGCACCCTGGCCGGCCAGACGGATCAGCTGGCCGTCGCGAATGCCTTTGGGAATCCGGACGTTGAGCGTGTGTTCGCGCAGCGCCACGTGGCCCTGCGCATCCAGTTGCGGCGCGCGCAGCGTAATGGTACGGGTCGCCCCCTGAAACGCGTCTTCGAGCGGGATGACGATCTTCGCATGATGATCCTCGCCGCGCGCCCGGCTCGCATCGGCCTGACGGGCAAAATTGCCGAAGAGGCTGGAAAAGAAGTCGCTGAAGTCGGGAGCTTCCCCCCTCGACGCTCTGCCCTGGGTGAACTCGAACCCGGCCCCCCAGTCGGGCGGCGGCGTAAACTCCTGCCCCTCCCGCCAGCGATTGCCGAGTTGGTCATAAGCGGCGCGCTTCTCCGTGTCCTGGAGCACTTCGTAGGCTTCGCCGATTTCCTTAAAGCGCGCCTCTGCGTTCGCCTCTTTACTGACGTCCGGATGATATGTGCGCGCTAGCTTGCGATAGGCTTTCTTGATCTCATCGGCTGTGGCTGTCCGCTCAACCCCGAGGGTCTTGTAGTAATCTTTGAATTCCATGGCTTATGCCGTCCCCTAATCCGATGTTCAGAACGTAGTCTCCGAATACCTCATTGGCATTGGGCCGCTTGCCACGTGCGATACGATCCCGTCAAGTTGCGCACGCGAAAACCATGGTAGCTCAGAATGCGCGTTGCGATATAGGAACGTTGACCGCTGTGGCAATAGGCGATAATCTCGCGGTCGCGCGGCAGCTCGCTCAGGCGCTGGCGCAACTCATCCAGTGGAATGTGAACCGAACCGGGAATGAACCCCTGCGCCCGTTCGTCGAAGCGGCGAACATCCAGCAGCAGCGTGGTGCTGGGATCGAGGGAAGTAATCTCGTTCCATTGCGCGAGCGCCACATCGCCCGCGAGCACATTTTGCGCGGCCATGCCGGCCAGGTTGACGGGGTCTTTGGCCGATCCGTACGGCGGCGCGTAAGCCAGTTCCAATTCGGCCAGGTCGTGAATGGTCATTCCGGCCTTGAGGGCGGTAGCCAACACGTCAATGCGCTTATCCACACCTTCATGGCCGACGGCTTGCGCGCCAAGCAGTTTGCCTGAGTCAGGCGCAAACAGAACTTTCAGCGCGATGGGTTCGGCGCCGGGGTAATAGCCCGCATGTGAACCGGGGTGAAGATGTATCGCCTGGAATGGAATGGCGGCGCGGCGAAGGGATTTCTCATTTGCACCCGTGCAACCGGCGGTGAGAGTGAACAATCGCAAGATGGCGGTGCCCCAGGTATGTTCGTATCGGGTCGGGCGCCCGAGGACATTGTCGGCAGCAATGCGACCTTGGCGATTCGCTGGACCAGCCAAGGGAATCAATGCCCATTGATCTGTCACGCCATCACGCACCTCAATCGCATCGCCCACGGCCCAGATATGCCGGTCACTAGTTTGGAGATGCTCATTGACCCGGATGCCGCCCAGGTTGCCGATCTCCAAGCCGGCGTCCTTTGCCAGACTCACCTTTGGTGTGACCCCCAACCCGAGTACGACCGAATCGGCCGGCAATCGGTGCCCGCTTTTCAGCACCACGATGGAAGCACGGGCGGGCTCCTGCTCTGAGGGCGGTTCGAACGCTACCACGGGATCGTTCAGATGCAGGGCCACACCATTGGCACGCAACTCCGCGTGCAGCCAGGCAGCCATTTCTGGGTCAAAGGGTGTCATCACCTGGGGCAGTGCTTGCGCCATCGTCACGTCGAACCCCCGGTGCCGCAGTTGCTCAGCCATTTCGAGTCCGATATAACCGCCGCCGACTACGACGGCGCGGCAGCGTTGGCAGTCTTTCGACCATGCCATGATGTGTTCCACGTCGGGGATGCTTCGCACCACAAAATGGTTCGGACACTCGATTCCCGGAAGGGGCGGTTTCAGCGGCGAGGCGCCCGTGGAAAGAATCAGCGCGTCGTAGGCTTCTTCGTATTCGCGACCGGTGTCCACCTCGCGTACCCGAATGCGCCGGACTGCGCGGTCGAGGCGGATGACCTCGGTGTTGATACGTACATCCAGATTGAAGCGCGCCTTAAGACTCTCAGGCGTTTGTACCAGCAAGCTGTCTTGCTCGGCAATTTCACCTCCGACAAAATAAGGCAGCCCGCAGTTGGCAAATGACACATACGGACCTCGCTCGAATACGATGATCTCGCAGTCTTCGCACAGCCGCCGCGCTCTTGCTGCCGCACTGGCTCCTCCTGCGACTCCACCGATGATGATGATGCGTTTGCTGCTCATTGTTTCTTCTCGGACTGCCAGGACAGGCCGCACACAATCGTCTCCACTGAAGTTGTCCGCACAGATCTAACAGGCTCCGGATCGCTTCAGCGTCCACCTACGCCGGGAAGTTGCCCGTGAGCTCACGTTGCATGGTCCCGAGGTGGGCCGACGCGACTGCAATTGACCCACAACCGTCGAGTTACGCGCCCCGCCCATCACAATCTCCACCGCCGCCTCCTGTCGCCGGTCTGGATACATGCTTCAGGTTACGGAATCCCTCCATACCCAGCGGACAGAACGACGTGGTGAGGACTAAGGTGAACCGGACCTTATCCCCGGCGATCTCCATTCACGAAGGATATCCGTTGGTCGGTTTCCAACAGGCAGCGACTCGCGCTCCTGATATGAACGCTGACAGTTTGCTCACTTATTTCCTCAGCGCCGCCTGGGTCTCCTCCGCCTGTTCGCAAGGCATGCACATGGCGGCCGCCGGGACCGCCTCCAGCCTGGATTGCGGGATGGCCATTCTGCATTGCTCACATCGACCGTACTGTTCAGCCCCCAGCTTGAAGAGCGCTCGGTCGATCGCCTCGATCTCGGCCTTCGCTCGCCCGTCCAGGCGATCGAGCAGCCGAACCATAGTCTCCTCCTGCCCCCGCTCCTCCACTTCGCTTTCGATATCGCTTTGGAGCCAGCGCAGATCCTCTTCCGTCCTAGCCACTTCCCGAAACAGCTCACGCCGTTGAGTGATCAGCTTCTTTCGAATATTGTCGACTATTAGCATCGCTCTACCCCTCCTCATGATGGTCGTGTCAGCTACTGCACTTCTCCATTTTCTCCTTGAACGCTTCCCGACCAGCTTTCACCGCCGCTTCGACATCGGCCCGCTTTTCATCCACAAACTGCTTACCACTCTCAATGACCTCATCAAGAGCGGCGCGCGCTTCTTTGGCCTTCTCGATGATGTCTTCTTCCGTCCTTCGAGCCTGGCTCTTTAATTCACGACGCGTTTCCTCGCCCGACCTGGGAGCGAGAAGGATACCGGCAATCATCCCCCCGATCGCTCCGCCGAGAAATGCGAGGACAACGGTTTCTGGTGAACACTTGGCGTCCTGATTTGGCATGACAAATCCTCCGTAGATTAGGAACGTTCTGTTGGTTGAGAGAGCCAAGTCCGTGCCACGGAAGTTACAAGTGTGGCGGGAATTGTTGTGATATGACGAGAGCTTGCTGAACGATTCAAATGGGAGACCTCTCGCCTGTGGCGTTCTAGGTCTCACCACGAAATATCCCTGTCGCAGAATGCGACAGGGATCCATGAGTCGTAGTAAAGCGAAATTATCCGAGTGGGTTGAACGGAGCCAACGTACGGATGTAGCTCAAGACGTCCCACATGTCCTGGTTTGACAGCCGATCCGCCCAGCTGTGCATTGGACTGAAGAGGACTCCCTGCTTGACCGCAAGATACAGTTCCATATCGGTCTTTGTGCGCGACCTCGCCGCGCGAAAATTGGCGGGCGGGACGATCAACTCCTTGATATCAGGACCCAGACCATCACCGGTGGTGCCGTGGCATCCGGCACAATGTTGTTGAAAGATTCTCTCTCCGTTCTTCGTGTTTCCATAATGGCTCTGAGCCAGAGCCCACGAAGCCGTCAACGCCACCACGACGAGGCTAGCCACAATACGTAAGGACATGCGCGCTCCTCTTCTTTCAAGAACGGACGACGACACTCGACGCTCAATGCTGGTGTTGCTGCCCGCCACTGGCAGCACCACTGCTCTGTCCATGCCCGCCGCCTCCCATCATTCCACCTCCCATACCCCCCATCATTCCTCCCATTCCACCTCCGTGCTGGGTTCCACTCTTCATGTGTTCATGAACGGCACGGTCCTTTTCCCGTTGGTCGGGAGTCAACATGGCCATGGCGTTACGCTTACTTTTGATGACTGTGAACAGACAGGCCGATTCCGCTTTTTTCAGTTGATCGACTTTCGCCTGTATCGCAATGAGGTCAGCCTGCTCATCTTCCAACAGCGCATGCAGTTCGAGTTTTGCCACCTTCGCGTCGGCTTCCAACCTGGCCTCGGTTCGTTTAAAGTCCAGCTGCATGGATTTAAGCTTGGTGATTTGTTCCGGCGTCAACCCGATCTCTTTGACATGTTTCAGCAGATGCTTCAGATAGTCCCCACTATGATCGCCCTGATCATCCTGATCGTGGCCGCCATGCCCCATCTGCCCATGACCTGCATCGGCAAAGACAGGGAACACTGTCAGCGCAATGATCAATACGGCTCCTCCAACTGCAACCATCCAGCGCTTCCACAACTTCGTCATGACCAAAACCTCCAGGATTGATAAATGTTGGTGTTATTCCTATAGAGCGGTTCTCAGCCTCAAGACTCTCACTCATCTTTTCCGCCTTTGCGCCCGCGATGTCCCATGCCTTCTCTTTCACCCATCATGGGTCCCATACCCTGACCCCTCATGCCTGATCCATGTCTGCCGGCGAAGGTGCGCTCATATTGAATGAGGGCCCAGATCTCTTCATCGGACAAGACCTGCCCGAACCCGATCATGCCGGTGCCGGGCGAGCCATGTTTAATGACCCAGAAGAGTTCGCCTTCGGTGCGATGTCGCCAAAATCCGTGGTGCTTAAAATTGCGAGGCGCGGGATTCAGCTTGGCACCCCCCGGTCCTTTTCCGTCTCCGCCCACACCATGGCAGGTGAAACAGGTACCTTTGCCGTGGTACAGCGCTTTGCCCTGCTCAATGACTTCCGGAGAATTCGAGAGAGGGCTCGTGAGGGCACGGGCTTCAACCAGCTTATCCGCGGGCACTCTCGGTTGCATCATCCGTGGCTCTGCGGCACCGGCAGGAAGCGCACAGCAGATCGCGGCGACCAGGAAAGTCAACAGACTCGTCTTCATCCTCTTGTTCCTTTCGTCGGTGGGGCCGACTGCCTTCCGACATTACAGGTCCAGTTCCACCATCTTGCGGTGGAATCGCGTGATCACATTCGGATCGGGCGTCAACCTGATCTGCGCCTCTTCCTTTCCTTTATAGGGCAGCAGGTTCAGAACGTAGCGCAAGCTTTCCAGTCGCGCCGCCTGTTTGTCGTTCGCCTTGACGATGATCCAGGGGCTGTAAGTCGTGTGCGTCTTGCTGAACATCTCTTCCTTGCTGCGCGTGTAGGCATCCCACAACTCTTGAGCCTTCTCATCGACCGGGCTGAGCTTCCATTGTTTCAAGGGATTCTGACGTCTGGCTTCGAAGCGCCGGGCCTGCTCTTCCTTGGAAATGGAAAACCAGAACTTAATGATCGTCACGCCGTCTTCATAGAGCATGTGCTCGAATTCCGGAACCTGTTGCAGGAACCGTTGATGTTCCTTCTTGGTGCAGAATCCCATCACCGGTTCGACCACGGCGCGGTTGTACCAACTCCGGTCGAAGAACACGATTTCACCCCTGTTGGGCAGTTGGTGAATATACCGCTGGAAATACCACTGGCCCCGCTCTGCATCGGTCGGCTTCGGCAGAGCCACGACGCGCATGGCGCGAGGATTCAGATGTTCGGTGAACCGGCGGATCGTCCCGCCCTTTCCGGCCGCATCCCGTCCTTCGACCAAAATGGCGATACGCTTCCCGTCGCTCTGCACCCACCGTTGCAGCCTGACCAATTCGACCTGCAACTGTCGTAATTCCTGCTCGTACAATAGGGTCTTGCGCACTTCCTCGATATCGACGGCTTTGTTTTCGAGGAGCCTCAGAAACCCTTTCCTTGTATTGACTCTGCGGAGGTCATCCGCGGTCAAGGCGTAGCCCGGCTCGCCGATACGCCCAAGCCCTTGGGCGATCATGGCGCTGCGCGGGACCTGGTACCCGTCCCCCTCCCGCGGCACCCTCGTGGGAATCGTCTCCAGCCCATTCATATCTTCGTCGACCATTGCCGGATCTCTCCGCTCTTTCCGTTCTTTAGGCTTCCCGGCCGATTCCCCATCAGGTGCCATTCACGGCCTCCTTCTTTTTGCCTTCGATCAGAACATCACGTTTCGATCGCGCTCGGCCACAGCCTTGATGTAATCGGGCATCCCTTTGATCGAGGCGCCGGCTACTAAATCCCCTCCGCCGACCTGTCTGGCCACTGCACAGGCGCCGCACACCCAGATCGGCACACCAGCCGCCTGGACAGCGGCGAGCAGTTCTTTCAACGGGGTCAGGTTTACACCGGTGATATGATCAGCGACACCTTTCCGCCCCAAGGTGACGGCTTCGTTCCACAACCAGAGCACGACATCATGCCCTTGCTCTTTCGCCGTCTTCGCCGCCATGAACGGCAACGTCGCCATTGTGGGATCATCGGTTCCTCGACTACCTGAAATAATGAACGTCGCCATGCCTCAAACCTCCGTTGCTCGTATTTCGTGCGCGTAGCTCACACCTGCGATATGAGTTCCATGTTTCAAGTTTGAAGTTCCAAGTTGCTCGGAAAAATCTGAAACCTGGAATCTGAAACTTGAAACATCAAGCTGTCGGCCGATACGCTCGCCTCGCGGTGCTGCCGAAGCGGGCTTCACGTTTGGGACTATTTCGCCAAACTCCGGATGTAATGGATGAGTTGCCAGACCTGCTCATCCGGCAATGAGCCAAACGGCATCATGCCGGTTCCCGGAGAACCATTCTTGATGATCCAGAATAGCTGACCATCTGGAATAGCTTGCATCATCGCGCCGCATGTGAAATTTCGTGGCGGCGGCACTAAGGCCGCGCCCATCAACCCCTTGCCGTCTCCTTGCTCGCCATGGCACATGACGCATGCAACAGGCTGCGCGGTCTTGAGAAACAAGTCTTTCCCACCCTGAATTGCCCCCACGGACGACGAAAGCGGATTGGTCTTCGTCAGGAAGTCGTCCGGCGCCTTGGCCGTCTTGCGCGGCTGCACACAGGCACCGCCTTGAGCGCCACCACCCGCTGCGGCAACATCCGGTATTCCCTTGAATGTCACTTTCAAATAGGCGATCACATCCGCCACGCCCTGTTGACCGATCGTCAAATTCCAATACGGCATGTTCGGCGATTTGCCCACCGCCGGTCCGCCATGATTGATGACGTTGTAGAGGTATTCGCTCGGGAGCTTTTCGAATGGAATGTTGGCATGTATCGCCGGTTTGGGTTCCAGGCCGGAAGCCGCCGGTCCATCCCCTTTGCCCGTCGCGCCGTGACATTGCGAACAATACTCTTTATAAATCACTTTCCCTCGATCCACGCTGGCCATCTCGAATTCACGGCTCGTCCAGGGCTCGTAATACGTGAAGTCCTTCACGCCCTGCGCCATAAGGAACCCGATCACCGCGCGCAACTGTGGCTCTGTCGCGTCAGCCAGGAACTCGCCGCTGTGCGGCACGAAGTCCTGTGGGTTCAGACCGAAACGAAACAGCCAGTCCTTGTCGTATCGCTGGCCGGCATTCTGCAACGCGGCACTCTGCGGGCCGCCGATGAGCTTGCCGTTTTCCTCGATCGTGTGGCAGCCTAGGCAGGCATGGGCTTTATAGGCCATCCCGCCGAACGTCACATCGAACTTCGTCACTTTCGAGAGATCGAATGCGCCCACCGTCACGCGAGGATCTTTATTGTGTTCGGCAAAGTAATCCGCGAGCGCGTTCGCCTCCGACTCCGTGACCATCGGGTGCTTGGCCGAAGCCTGTGTCAGGTCCCACTTATATCCCTTCGCATAGAGCGGAGCTTCCTGACCGGTCAACCAACGAATGAGCCACGGCCGTTGGTACTTGCTGCCGGCCCATATCAAGTCAGGCGCGTGAAGCTTGAAACGCGAATCCGGCTGGCCTTCCAGCCGGTGGCATTGCACACAGGTCTGCTGGATGATGTTTTTCGCGCGCGCTTGATCGTTCCCGAACGACAATTGCGGGGACGACATGAGTCCCACCAACACGAGCGCGGCGCTTCCAACGACCGTCCGGATTCTCACATTCAACATCGCTGCTCCTTTCACCAGGGTTTCTCCGCACGAGGGTGGGGATTGAGTTCGATCGCCACGCCGGCAGGCACCGCGAGGGATTGATGCACTGTGCAGCCATGCGCGACCTTCAACAGGCGTTCCTTTTGGTCTGCGTTGATTCGATGGGGAAGATGGATTCCGATCTCGATACGACCGACACGGCGCGGAACTTCGGCCATCGTCCATTCCGCCTCGACCGTCAAGCCGTCTCGGGAGATGCCGTGCCGCCCACAGAATTGTCCGACGAAGTACGCGACACAACTCGCGACGGACCCGACAAAGAGTTCCACCGGACCCATTCCGGCATCCTGCCCTCCGTCCTCCACCGCCTGTTCGGTGATGATTCGATGTTGGCCGCTCACAATGTCGTATCGTGTCCCGCTGTGAAAGGTGGCCGTGAGTTTCATCAGAACGCCATCCTCGAAATCAGAAAAACCCGATCATGTGCGCATCATCCCCTCATCGCTTGCATCGACCCGGCGTTCCAGGTTTCAAGTTATGCGGAAACCTCAAAACCTGAAACTTGAAACCGTCGGCCGATGCGCTCGCCTCGCTTAGCAGCGAAGTTCCGCCACGTGGACGAGCGGACTTCACGAGAACGCTTCACGCGTCTGTCAGTAGGGTGCATCCGCCGGCTTGCCGCCCTTCGGCCAATCATGAATCTTGTCGGGAAAATCCGGTCGAGGCTGCGTATTGATATAGGCCGCCGCATCGATGGCTTCGTCGTCCGTCACCGTCCAGCCCCAGCCTCGCGGCATGTTGGCTTTGATGAACGAAGCCGCCACGCTGATTCGCGCCATGCCCGCACCGATGTTGTACGAACGAGGCCCCCACACAGGCGGTCCCGCCATGGTGCCTTGCCCGTCGGTACCGTGGCAGAAGACACACTTTTTCTCATAGACCTTTTTGCCGTGGAGAGGGTCAGGCTGATGGGTCGAGATGAGGCGTGGGATTCCTCGCCATGGGACCGCAACGCCGGGCGGCATATCCTGTGATAACCATGTGATGTACGCGACAATGGCCGTGAGCTTCACGCTGTCGGGCGGCAGAGGTTTTCCGTTCATGCTGCGTTCGAAACACTCGTTGATTCGATCGACCAGCGTCATCTGTCGGCCGGCTCGTTCACGATACTGTGGATAGAGAGTGGCGATACCGACGAAGGATGCGGAATTCGGGTTGAGCCCCGCATCTAAATGACAATTGGTGCAGTTGAGCGCGTTTCCAATATACCGTTTCCCATATTCCTGCGTGTCGGCAATCATCTTATAGCCCAGGCGAATCTGCTCGCCTCTCAGATCACCTGGAATCGTTTCGGGCGACGGCGGGACGAACAGCGCATCGACCGGCGACCCGGCGCTCCGACGAACAACCGCCTCCTCACTGTCCGTCACCCGTGGAGGCGGGACACAACTGATCGTCCCCGCCAGCATACTCACCAAGATGACGCCTGCCATGACCGGTCGGCTCACGGAGTTCGCCTCATTCCTTCATATCGGACGCCGAACAGTGTGTATTGATCCCGAACAACGCAAACAGCGGGCAATATCCCGCCGCGCCCGTGAGCAGCAGGATGACCCCCGCCGCAAGGGCTGTTCCCGCCACGGCAGTCGAAAGTCCCGCAAAGATGCCGATCATGACGGCCAGTAGCCCTGCTCCAATTCGTATAGATCGCTCAATCCCTCCGACATTACACGCCATGGCAGCCCCTCCTCATTGAACAATGGAGTTGATCATATCCCTGACACCCTCGTATGAGACAACTCTCTCCCATTGGATTCAACTTACGGTTGCCCACCGGACTCGACCCCGAATGTGCGCACATAGGCCAGGACATCCCAAATTTCCTCATCGGAGAGCGCATGTTTCCATGCACCCATGGCGGTATTGGGTTTTCCTCCATGAATTCGTCGAAACAATGTCCCATCGAGCCGACTCTGAACGGTGAGTGAAGTGAGGTCCGCCGGAGGTGGAACAAGTTTGATACCGAGTGCCCCCTTCCCGTCGATTCCATGGCAGCGGATGCAGGTGTTCGCATAGATTTCTCGTCCACTGACTGGATCACCCTCCTGTGTCGTGACAGCAAGCTCTTTCACGCCAAGATTGCTGAACCCCAGTCCGACCATACCGACTAAGATTGCGCAACAGGTTACCAGTGATCGCCTGATCTGCATCCGCACTCCCTTCGAAGCCAAACCTTGCGATCAATGTGCCATGGTCTCTTAACGGACCTAGGGAGTTTTCTCTTTATGTATCGACTGGTTGGATGGTTTTGCTAGGATGGAGCGCGCGATAGGGAGCTGAATTGGCGATAAATACCCCAGGACCTCCCCGCCTGCTGGCGCAAGATGCTACAGTCTGCACCGCTGAGCGTGACCGGTGCATCAGTTTGTTGATAGGGGTTCCTCGTCCAGGTACGAGCGCTCGCACGATGCGTGTGGTCTATTTCAGAACCGGTCGAAAAACGAGAACTTCTTTCCATTTATGATCAATCATTCTACTTTTGTACTCATCGATAGACGGATTTTGGGGAGCGGATATTCGTAGCGGTTCAAGGGCTGTCTGTGTCTCACCTCCATGTCTAAACTTCCTCCTCTGACGATCTACAACCTCTCTGATCTCTTCGAGCATCGATGCCGGCAACAGCCGGAGGAGCTTGCCTATGCGCTTCTTCGCGACAACCTCGAGATTGAAAGTCAGCTGACCTATGCTCAACTCGAAGGGACCGTGCACTCGCTGGCCGGCCGTCTCGCACACGTGGCTCGACCGGGAACCAGAGCCCTTCTGCTCTACCCTCAGGGACTCGATGCCGCCTGCGCTTTGTGGGCATGTGTCTATGCCGGTGTTGTGCCGGTTCCCGCTCCGGCTCCCGATCCCATCAGGCGGAAACATGCTCTGCCCAGACTGCGCAGCATTATCGAGGATGCCCAGGTGTCGCTGGTTCTCACGACTTCAAGCATCATGGCTCTGTCTTCGGAGCTTGCGATCGCCGACGAGGCGGGTCCGATCACGTGGATCGCAACAGATCAGCCCCACACTTCAGTCGATGCGGTTGAATCGCCACGGCCTCACAGGAACGCCCTGGCCTATCTGCAATATACTTCAGGATCGACGGCTACTCCTCGCGGTGTCATGATCAGCCAGGGCAATGTACTTGCTCACTGCAGGGCCTTGAGTCTGGCCGGAGGAGTGGCGGACAACAGCCGGTCCCTCTGCTGGTTGCCCTATTTCCATGACTATGGATTACTGCACGGAATCATCGCGCCGTTCTACGCCGGCATTCCCGCCTATCTGATGTCGCCCGTCACGTTCCTCCGGCGGCCATTACGCTGGCTCGATGCGGTGTCTCGATTTGGGATTACCCACAGCGGGGGACCGAATTTTTCCTATGAGGCTTGCCTCAGGGCTGCGCGCCAACAGACGGAGTGGCGAGCTGACTTGAGCACGTGGCTGGTCGCCAGTTGCGGCGCCGAACCCATCCATCCAAATACGGTCGAGCAGTTTATCAACACCTTTGGTCGATATGGCTTCCGGCGAACGACGTTTGCCCCGGCATATGGACTCGCTGAAGCCACGCTCTTGGTGACGGTGAAAAGGGCGGGAGCGGAGCCGAGCTTCTTGCACGTTGAGGCCGGCGCATTGGCCGACTCGATCGTCAAAGAGTCTCCTGCCTCAGCACAGGGCACGCGGACATTGGTCGGATGCGGGGAGCCTCTCGAAGAGACGCATGTACGGATTGTGAATCCTGTGACTCACGCCGAGTGCCCATCCGGCGTGGTGGGAGAGGTGTGGCTGGCCGGAACCGGGATCGGCACCGGATACTGGGGCAAACCAGAAGAAACAGACGCCACATTTAACGCCGCTCTCGCTGGGTCGAGTGAGGGTCCCTATTTACGAACCGGTGATCTGGGATTTCTCCGCCGCGGAGAACTGTTCCTGACCGGACGGCTCAAAGATCTGATCATCGTGCGTGGACGGAACTATTATCCCCATGATCTGGAGTGGTCGGCCCAGCAAGCACACCCCGGCTTGCGGCGAGGATATGGAGCGGCCTTCTCGATCGAGGACAAGACCGGAGAGCGTGTGGTGCTGGTCCATGAGATCGAGAAGCAGGTGCCTGAATCCGACCTGGCGGAGGTGGCGGGCTGCATCCGTCGCGCGTTGGCTGACGAATATGAACTCGAAATCCACGCGGTGGCGCTGATCAAGTCCGGCACGATTCCAAGAACCTCCAGCGGAAAAATTCAGCGAGGCGCCTGCAAAGCCGCCTTCGAGGCCGGCCGGCTCGCCGTCGTCGGATCGAGTACGCTGGAGTCCGATCGAAACGCTGAGACCGACGTGATATCGAGCGAGAGTCCACAAACCAGCGCCGAAACAAGGCTGGCCGAGATCTGGCAAGAGGTGCTTGGAGGACCCCTTCCGCACCGCCACGCGAACTTCTTCGCGCTCGGCGGCAATTCGCTCCTTGCCGCACAGGTCGTTGCGCGTATCCTCGACGTCTTCCACATTGAGCTCCCTCTCAGCGTGCTGTTCGAATGTTCGACCTTGTCCGCGCTGGCCGCTCGGATCGGTGAACCGAGCACGAGTCCGGATGACACGGACCGGGCCGCGGAGAGGCGTGGGGACGCAGGCAGCGACGGCGGGACTCGAATACCCCTCGTTCCGCATCCCTCGGCATCTACAAGAGAAGGCAGGATTCCGCTCAGTCCTTCTCAACAGCGACTGTGGTTCTTGGAGCAAGTGCATCCCGGGAGCGCGATCAACCATATTTCCATGAGCGCGCGCATCCGGGGGTCGGTCAACCCCGACGTGTTGGAGCGATCGGTGCGCGCCATCGCCGGTCGTCATGAGATTCTTCGAACTCGTTTCGAATCGGAGCGGGGCGAGGGATTTGCGGAAGTCTCCGGCGAGGCGATCGTCACAATAAGACGGCAAGATTTCCAAACATCGGACCCTGCGGACCAAGACATTCAGGTGCGGCAATTCCTACGGGCGGAGAGGAGCCACCCGTTCAACTTGCGCCAAGGGCCGTTATTCAGAGTGACCCTGCTGTCGCTTCAGCACGATGTGCATGTCCTGGCGCTGACATTCCACCGCCTCGTCGCCGACGGGTGGTCTCTCCGCATCTTCTGGAAGGAGCTGGCCCTTCTATGGGAAGCAGGTGGTGATGTTCAAAAGGCCCTACTGCCCACATTGACCGTTCAGTATGCGGACTATGCCGATTGGCAGAGAACCAGACTTGAGCAAGGCCTTCGTGAAGTCCATCGAGCCTACTGGATACGGCAATTGAGCGGCGCCCGGCCGCCCGTTGAGCTACCGATCGATCGTCAGCGGCCTCGCGTGCGCACGTTCGAGGGAGGCGCGCGGTCCCGATCGCTCTCCCCGGAGCTTTCAGCCGACCTCGATCATTTCTGCCAGCGCCAAAACCTCACGACGTTCATGGTGCTGTATGCCGTCTTTGCGACGTGGCTCCATCGTTACACCCAAGAGTCCGATGTCGTGGTTGGATCGATCGTGGCCGGCAGGCGTCGGAGAGAACTCGAAGACGTGATGGGATATTGCGTCAATACGGTGGCGTTGCGGGCTGAACTTTCGGATGGGCTGACAGGACAAGAGCTATTGAAGCAGATACGCCGTGTGGTGGTGCAGGCCTACGACCACCAAGAACTCCCGTTTGAAGAGGTGATCGAGGCGCTGTCGCTACAGCGTGAGCGGTCACTGTCTCCGCTCTTCAACGTGATGATCGTGTGTGAAGACGACCCCTTGGCCACGTTCACCGTCAAGGATCTTGAGGTCGCTCATCTCCCCTGGGAGCCGACGGCGTCGGAGTTCGACCTTGTGTTGATGGTGGTCAACAAGGCGGATGGCCTGGACTTGGCGTTTCTCCATGATTCCACGATTTTTGACGACTCGACGGTGGACCGAATGCTGGGACAGCTGGAGATCTTGCTTGAGGAATTCCTCAAGAAACCTGAGGCCCGTCTTGACCAACTTTCATTGCTGACCGCCGAGGAGAGACGGAACGTTCTCCTCACCTGGAACGAGCCGCCCTCCCCGGCTAGCGGTATCCATGCACTCATCGAGGCACAGGCGGAGCGGACTCCCCAGGCACCCGCTGTCACCTATGGAGACCAAACCCTCAGCTACCAAGAGCTGAATCGACGGGCAAATCAAGTGGCGCACGCGCTCCAGAAGTTAGGGGTCGGCGCGGACATCCCAGTGGGTCTTTGTGTCGAGCGCTCGGTGGAGGCCCTCGTGGGTCTCTTGGGCATTCTCAAAGCAGGGGGTGGGTATGTCCCCCTGGATCCATCCTCCCCCGGTCATCGCCTCCAACTCATGCTGGAGGACGCTCACATTTCCATCGTGGTCACGCAGGCGCATCTCCGTAACCATTTACATAGCTATCGCGGCCAGATCCATGATGTAGAAACCCTTTCTCTACCCACAGGAAACGGGGCGGACGAGGAGAACCCCGCGCGTTCCATTTCCCCGGATCAGCTCGCCTATATCATCTACACCTCGGGCTCGACGGGACAGCCCAAGGGTGTGGCCGTGACACACCGCAGTCTGGTGACCTCTCTTCATGCCAGGCTTCAGTACTATCCGGACCCGGTCTCCCGATTCTTGCTGACCTTCTCGCTGGCCTTTGATGGGTCTGTGACAGGCATCTTTTGGACGTTGCTGCACGGGGGGGAATTGGTTATTCCATCGGAAACCGCCCATCGCGACCCCACGGAGCTGGCGGCGCTCATCGAGCATCATCGCATCTCGCACGTCGTGTGGGTCCCGTCTTTGTACCATGCCGTGCTGGGCGAAACGTTGAGCGCTCAGCTGGACTCGCTTCGTGTCGTCATTACTGCCGGCGAGAGCCTGCCACTTGAACTCGTGCGACGACATTACCAGCTCCTGCCCCATGCCACGCTGTACAACGAATATGGCCCGACGGAATCCACGGTCTGGTGCAGCGTGTATCGCGCGACTCGTGAGGAAGCCGGAGCTCGGGTACCGATCGGTAAACCCATCGACCATATGCAACTCTATGTGCTGAATGCCGGTTTGCAGCCGATGCCCATCGGCGTGCCGGGAGAACTCTATATCGGAGGAGCGTGTTTGGCCCGCGGCTATGTCAACCAGCCGCAGTTGACCCAGGAGCGGTTTCTTGCGAATCCCTATGTAGCCGGCGCCAGACTGTATCGGACCGGTGATCTGGCTCGGTATCGCGCCGACGGCAACGTGGAATTTCTTGGACGGGTGGATCAACAAGTCAAGCTGCGTGGCTATCGCATCGAACTGGGGGAAATTGAATATGTGCTGAGTAACTTTCCGGGTGTGCATCACGCCGCGGTGCTGCTTCGTCAGGACAAACCGGATCAACACCGGTTGGTCGGCTATGTCGCCGGCGAGTCGTCGCTCAGGGAAAAGCTCGACCAGGTTCGCGGTCATCTGGCGACTCGACTCCCACACTATATGGTGCCATCCGTCGTTCTGTGGCTCGACACGATGCCGCTCAGCGCCACCGGAAAAGTGAATCGCCATGCGCTTCCCGCTCCGGAACACACAACCGGTCAAGCGTCCGCCAGAATGGCTCCGAGAAATCAGGTCGAGGAATCCCTGGCCGAGTTGTGGAAATCCGTGCTTCAAGTCCCGGAGGCCGGCATTCACGATCATTTCTTCGAGCAGGGAGGCCACTCGCTCCTGGCGACCCAGCTCGTCTCCAGAATCCGTGAACTCTTCGAGGTTGATATCTCGCTTCCGGCGCTGTTTGAGCGACCGACGATTGCGGCATTGGCCGAAGAAGTGGCGCGATCGCGCCAGAGGGAGCAGGCGTCCGTAATGCCGCCGATCATTCCGTTGCCCAGAGATCAGCCGCTCCCTCTGTCCTATTCTCAACAACGCATGTGGCTGATGTATCAGCTGGCTCCAGAGAGCACGGCCTATAACATGCCGTTTGCGTCGAGACAGATGGGACGGCTCAATAAATCAGCCCTTCGGAGCACGATCGACGCCATTTGTCACCGCCATGAGGCTTTTAGAACGACGTTCATGATGAAGGGTGAGGGACCGGTCCAAACGATCCACGCCTTTCGCCCTCCCCATTGGGTGGAAGTAGATCTTACGCAGCGGCCTCTCGAACAACGGCAACAGGAAGCGATTCGGCTTGTGGAGGAGGAAGCCAACCAGCGGTTCGACCTTGAGAAAGGCCCGCTGGCGCGGTTCCTCTTGATCGAAATCGAGCCGGAGGACCATGTGTTGGTGCTCACGATGCACCATATCATCGGAGACCAGTGGTCATTCGGAGTCCTCGGCCATGAGTTTGCGTTCTTCTACAATGCCTTTTCACGAGGCGAACTTCCTTCTCCAAAACCGATCCCTCTTCAGTATGCCGACTATGCAGCGTGGCAACGACGCTCTCTGACCGACGACTGGCTCAGCGCGCAATCGGCGTATTGGCAGAAGAAGCTGGCCGGTCTGTCCAAGCTCTCGTTGCCGATTGATCATCCACGACCCGTCGTACAAACATTTAATGGCTCCCACAGCATGCTGGAGTTGCCCACGTCGTTGATTGAACGGCTGAAGCAATTCAGCGCGGAACACAATGCGACGGTGTTCATGACCCTGTTGGCTTGCTTCCAGATTCTCTTGCGTCGCTATTCCGGCCAAACCGACGTGGCCGTCGGCTCTCCCATCGCCAACCGAACTCAATCCGCGGTCGAGTCGATCATCGGCTCGTTCGTCAATACACTCGTTCTCCGTACCGATCTCTCCGGCGATCCGACGTTTATCGAGTTGATGACCCGGGTGCGAGAAACGGCGTTGGAGGCCTATACCAATCAGGACTTCCCGTTCGACAAATTGGTCGAGATCATGCACTCCTCTCGCGACCAGAGCTCTGCCCCCCTGGTGCAGGTGCTCTTCAATGTCCCGAATGCTCCGATCGGGGAGATCAACGTCCAAGGGTTGAGTTGGGTGCCGTTCGAGGTGGAGACGCAAGCCGCGCAATTCGACCTCAGTTTGACGATCGAGACGGAGTTCTCCCGCAGGGCCTATCTGACGTTCAATACCGATCTCTTCGAGCATCAGACCGCTGAACGGATGCTGGGACAGTATAAGCTCCTCCTCCAGAGTGCATTGGCCAATCCTCAGAGCAAGCTGTCCGAGCTCCCGACCGTGACGGCGTCCGAGCGCCGACAGATGTTACAAGAGTGGAACCGCACGGAAAGAGAGTATCCACAGTCTGAGTGTTTTCCTCAGCTGTTTGAAGCTCAGGTCAAGCGGACGCCCGACGCCGTTGCGTTGTCGATGGGACAGAAGGCACTGCGGTACGCTGAGCTCAATGCCAAGGCCAATCAGCTGGCAGGCTATCTGCGAGCCCTGGGCGCCAAGCCTGGCGTAACGGTGGGTATTGGGCTCGATCGATCCTTGGAGATGGTCATTGCGTTGCTGGCCGTGCTTAAGACCGGCGCGGCCTATGTGCCTCTCGACCCTGAGTTTCCACGAGATCGACTCCGGTATATGTCGGAGAACGCCTCCCTCGCCGTCGTGCTGACATCCGCTTCCCTCGCCGATCGGTTTGATGCCCAGGTCTGCCACTTGCTGTGCCTGGACCGCGAGGAGGAGCGCATCGCGCAGGAAGCAGACGACAATCTAGGGCCGATCGCGACGCCTCACGACCTGGCGTATGTTCTGTATACATCCGGTTCCACAGGACAGCCCAAGGGCGTGGAAATTCCGCACCGCGCCCTTGTGAACTTCTTGAGTTCGATACTGCGAGAGCCGGGATGCGCCGCTCACGATATCATGCTCTCCGTTACGACGATCTCCTTCGATATCTTCGGCTTGGAACTCTATGCGCCGTTGCTGGCCGGCGCCCGTGTCGAGATCGCCGGTCGAACGGTTGCGATGGACGGACGACAATTGCGTGATCTCTGTGAAACTGTCCAGCCGACGATCATGCAAGCGACCCCTGCCACATGGCGCATGCTGATTGAGACAGGATGGCGGGGCAGTAACAGGCTGACGGTACTCTGTGGAGGGGAGGCTCTTCCTTCGGATCTTGCGGCGTCATTGCTGGAGCGGAGCGTTGCCTTGTGGAACATGTATGGTCCGACTGAAACCACGATTTGGTCCACGATCGAGAAAATCGAACGGACTGATCGAGAGATCACCATCGGTAGACCAATTGCCAATACGGATGTGTATATCTTGGATCAATTCCTGCAACCGGTTCCGATCGGAGTTTCCGGTGAGCTCTATATCGGAGGCCATGGGCTGGCCCGGGGCTATCGGGGAAGGCCTGACTTGACGGAAGAGCGGTTCATCCCTCATCCATTTTCTCAGAAGCCTCTTGCGAGACTCTATCGAACGGGAGACTTGGCGCGGTATCGCCCGGACGGACGCATCGTGCATCTCGGTCGATTGGATCACCAGGTCAAGATCCGAGGGTATCGGATCGAATTGGGTGAGATCGAGACGGCGCTGAGCCGTCATCACGCTGTCCGTCAGACCGTCGTTACCGCGCGGGATGATCGGCAAGGCACGAAGCAGTTGGTGGCATATGTGGTCTGCCATGATGGCCATGGTCCAAACCAACAAGAACTTCGCTTATTTCTTCGATCCGAGATTCCGGAGTATATGGTCCCCTCTCTCTTTGTCTTTCTGACGGCCCTACCCTTGACGGCCAATAACAAGGTCGACAGGAACGCGTTGCCGTCGCCGGCCTCCTCGCTCGCCGATGGGCAGGTTCACAGTGGTCCCCGTGATCGAACGGAAGTTCAACTCACAGCCTTGTGGCAGCAGGTATTAGAAGTCCAAAAAGTCGGGATCCACGACAACTTTTTCGATCTCGGCGGCCATTCACTCAAAGCCGCCCACCTCTTTTTTCTTCTCGAACAGGTGTACGGAAGACGCCTTCCGCTCGCAATGTTGTTTCAAGCGCCGACCATTGCGGAGTTCGCGTCCAAACTTTCACAGGAGCAGTGGACACCGTCATGGCAATCGCTTGTCGCCATGCAGCCGAGCGGAAACGCCATACCGATATTCATGGTGCCCGGAGTAGGGGGTAATGTCTTGGTCTTTGCTCAGATGGCAAAGCTGCTGGGTCCGGATCAGCCGTCCTACGGATTACAGGCACGAGGACTGGACGGGAAAGAGGCGCCGTTTACATCGGTGCCGGAGATGGCGAACCATTATCTTGCAGAAATCCGCAGCATTCACCCCAACGGTCCCTATATCATCCTTGGTAGCTGTACCGGTGGACTGATCGCGTACGAAATGGCGAGGCAACTGATCAGGCAAGGGCAATCCGCCGCACTGGTAATGATGGATACCTGGCATCCCTCCTCCTATCGTCCACATCGTTATAGATGGCCGAAGAGGGTTGGGCTGCCCCTGTTTATGCTGTGGAGAACGATGAGTACTATTCGCAGGCTCTTCAGTTTGCCCGTCAAAGACTGGAGCTCATTTATCAAGCATAAACACGAGAGACTCAAGTCGCTGTCACGAAGCGAAACCCCTCACGATGACTTGGCTGCCAATTTCCAAGTCGAACGTGTAACCCGAGCCACGCTCCAAGCTGTGGCTCGCTATGCCGTTCGCAAATATCCCGGTCGTATTCTCAATATCGTGGCGTCGAAGCGGCATGTAGCCGAGACGGTGACGGATACCCGTCATGTCTGGCCGGAGTTCGGCGGCGCAGGGAGCAAGGCCGTGCAAGTGGCAGCGACCAATTCAGGACAGCTCCTTGTCACACCGCATGTTGAAGAGGTGACCAAGCACCTCCGGGCCTTCCTTGCCGAGGATACTCACAACAAGTCAGCTCCGTTGGCGAACGTCATTTAGGTGTGTACTTCCAATCTCCTTTCCTGGTGAGGCGATGCCCTTCGGACGATTTCTCCGCTTTATCGTGCAACGGTCGAGTTCCATGGCTTGGCTCATGCTCGGTGTCGGGGTTCTGTCCGGACTGTTGAGCGCCGGAGTCTTGGCGTTCATCAATTATGTTCTCCATCATCCCTCCGACCATTCTCCTCTTGTAGTGCTGGGGTTCGTCGCTCTTGTCGCCGGCAAGATTCTGGCCCACCTCGGATCACAGGTTTTACTCGTCCGCTTTTCACAAGACACAATTCTGGATCTCTCATTGTCGCTCTGCGCAAAGATTGTGCGGGCTCCGTTGCTTCGTTCCGAGCAACGAGGAGCCTCGCATATTCTAGTTACCTTGACGGATGACGTCAGTTGGGTCACATGGGCGATCCAATGTTTCCCGAATTTCCTCATGAACGGAGCGCTCGTGTTGGGCTGCGGAATCTTCCTTGCTTGGTTGTCCTGGAGCGTATTCCTAGGAGTGCTCGGAGTCGCTGTCGTGAGCGTCCTCGTACATCAGTGGTTGCACACCAGTGTCCGCAACATCATTGCCGCATCCCGGGATGCAAGAGCCGAGCTGTTTCAACGATTTCGCTCGCTCACCGATGGACTGAAGGAGCTGCTGATGCATCGGGCTCGGCGACGGGAGTTTATAGAGGAGGACGTACGAGGAGCGGCAGAACTCTACCGAAAGACGAATCTGGAAGCGACGCGAATACAAGCCCTGCTTGGAGCCTGGAATCAGGTCTCCCTCTACTTCCTCATCGGGTTCATTATATTCCTCTTTCCATCTTTTGGGCTCATTTCTCCTGAGGCGCTTACCGGATACATCGTCGCCATGATCTATATGATGGGTCCCATTTCAACGATCATCAGCGTCGCACCGACGCTCGAGCGCGGCCAAGTGGCATTGGAAAATATTGAACGATTGGGTATATCACTGGACGTCAGTCCGGAGGACCTCCGGACGAGCGACGTAGTGGACCCAGAGCCGGGGATCCCTCCGATCGTGCAATGGACCGATGTCGTCTTTTCTTACGGAGCGGACAATGGGGCCGACACGCCCTTCACCCTGGGCCCCATCAGTCTAGAGTTATGTCCGGGCGAATTGGTGTTCATCATCGGAGGGAATGGAAGCGGGAAATCCACCCTCGTGAAAGTGCTGTCAGGGTTATATCAACCCGTGCGGGGAGACATACGACTGGCCGGCACAACGATCACCGATGAAAATCGAGAGTGGTACCGTGAACACTTCTCAGTCATATTTTCCGACTTTTACCTCTTCAAAAAGCTTCTCGGCCAATCAGACTCTCATGTCCAGAGGCTCGCCCCCCAATATTTGCGATTGCTGCATTTGGATCAGAAAGTCACGGTACGCGATCGCGCCTTCTCGACCCTCGATCTCTCTCAAGGGCAACGCAAGCGGTTGGCGCTTGTGACGGCCTACCTGGAGGATCGCCAGATTTATGTGTTCGATGAATGGGCGGCGGATCAAGACCCACAGTACAAGGAAGTGTTCTACAAGACATTGCTTCCTGACCTGCGTGCGCGAGGGAAAACGGTTATCGTTATTACTCACGATGATCGCTATTTCCACCTCGGCAACCAGATCATTAAACTGGATGACGGGAAGGTTGTGGAGCATGTGAGGACGGGAAAAGAGAGGCTTCGCTCTCAAGGATGACGGCATGATGTCGGATATGTGCATTCAGGACGGCCCTGCGCTGATCTCGTTCCACTCACTTGAGCGTGTTGCCGATACAAATCGGCGCCATCCGATCCGCCTTGCACCGAACACTGTTCATCTGTGGGGGATTGAGCTTGAAGGATCGCGGCGCTGTCTGGAGCGATGCAGGGGCTGGTTGGATGAAGTCGAGCGGCGCCGAGCGGCGCGCCTTGTTCGGGAGGATACCCGGCAGCGTTATGTGCTGGCTCACGGAGGCCTGAGAGCAGTGTTGAGCAGGTACCTTGGAGTCAGTCCGGATGTGGTCCCCTTGGATCGCAGCGCAACGGGCAAGCCTTCCCTGACGAAGGAACTACGAAATCGGTCGGCGATCACGTTCAATTTGTCCCATGCCCATAACCGCGCGCTGATTGCGGTTTCACAAACACAGGAGATCGGTGTCGACCTTGAATTCATCCGATCGGACGTCGAAGTCGCGAAACTATCCGAGCGCTATTTCACTCGCGACGAACATACGGCGATCATGCAGGCTGGAGAGGAGCAGCGCGCCTCGAGATTCTTCCGCTACTGGGTTGCGAAAGAGGCGCTGCTCAAGGCCCAAGGCATCGGCCTCCGGGGGCTGTCCGACTGCGAGATCCGCCTTGAGACGGACGGAGACGATAGAGAAGTTCGTACCCGATTGGGCGCTCAGTTCCCCGATACGTTGCGGGTTCGCCTTCTCCCTTGTGAAAAGGGATGGGAAGCCGCGGTGGCTGCTCAGAGGCTAGACTCGGTTCAACAGTGTTGCCTCAAGCAGTAGGAACCTCTCTGTTAACCGGACCTCACGATTTTACGCTTTTACGCACAGACAAAAGCCTCAAGGGCAAGTTGTTCCGCGGAGCCGGCGAATGACCGGATCCAAGGTCACGTGGGCTTTCATCGAGTTGGAAATCAGACAATTCCGTTCCGCTTTTTCAATCAATTCCTTGGCCTTGTCCGCATCATCCCCGGACTTCAGGGTGATGATAGGCCTGATCGCGATGGTGGTGAATTGAAATTTTCCCTCCACCAACTCCAACCGACCTTCCGCCGCGCTTTCATAGGTGGAGAACGCGAGGCCGGCTCGCTCCGCCACAGCGAGAAACGTCGTCATCAAACAGATGTTGGCGGACGCCACGAAGAGATCCTCGGGAGACCAAATGCCCTCATGGCCCTTGAACTCCGGAGGAGTCGCCACCTGCACATCGGGTTTTCCCTCGCAAGCGATCACGCCCTTGCGCTGTTCCGTCCACTTCACTGAGGTTTGATACAGATATACTTTACTCTTTTGTTCCATTCGTCCTCCTAGACTCTTGTGATGAGTCACGACCATTGGTTACGGCATTCCTGGCCGCGCATCGCATGAACATGCTTCGTCGCTCTTCTGCCTGTCCCCTCATTCCGTTTCCACAAAGCCTTTCATCCAATCGCCGACCACATGCGTGATCATGACCACACAGAGAGCGATAAAGAGATGTTCGCCGATCACCTTCCAGGGCGCAACGGCCTGCGCTCGTGCGATGAAGAAGCTCAGGGCCGTGAGCAAGAGCAGCCCCCAGGCCATGCTGATAATAATCGCCTGATCGAGCGGAGCGAATATGACCGGCATGACGAAGGTGACCGAGACCACAAATTTCGCCGCGAAGGTGGCGAGTGTGGCTTCCCAGACCTGGCTCACCGAACCGCTGTTCTTCGACTCTTCGGACACATGGATGCCGAGGGCATCCGACATGGCGTCGGCGACGGCTATGGTCAGGATTCCACCGATCACGATGGTGCGCGAATGCGTTCCCGAGTGCAGTCCCACCATCAGCCCGAGCGTGGTGATGACCCCCGACGTTAATCCGAAACTGATCCCGGTTTTCCAGGAGGTTTTCATGCCGGTACAGCGACTCGATCAGCCCGGAAAATCAGAACATCGGCCGGAACATCGCGGATGGCCCCGTCTGATAATTTGGACTTCCAGGCATCATGGGTACGGTCGTCCCTCATGGATGCTCTTCAGGAGGCGGGAGTCCTGCCCTTTCCCTTCGGTCTTGCAAGCACCCGATTAACGGCGGCATCCGGCGAGTGCCGAACACATTCTCCAAGCCACGAGGTAATCTGATCAAGCAGCGCCGCGACCGCGCGATTAGCGGCTTGGACCCCGCCGTAGGGATTCTCGCTCGCGGCGTTCTCCACGACCTCGAAAACCCGCGCGCTCAGGATCGTCGACTCTTTCAGGTCGACCAGCTGCGCCCGGATCATCACCCTCATGCGACTGGGTTGCTGGAGAAACTCCTGCTGCAACAGAAATCCGTGCGTATCGAGACGATAGTCCCCAGGGATCGAGCTCGGCAGTGAAATCACCGCGCGCCACGCATCCTTCTGATCGAGTGCCTGAACCATCAACGGAGTGAACATGCGCACCGGCGTATCGGCCCATTGATTCAGCGCATAGTACTCCAGTTCGTGCGGCCGCTTGACATACACCATGCGCTGCGTCTCGAATCCCGGCTCAGCTTGAGACTGGCTCACCAGCAGCACCGGACCGTCAAGCTTGCCGAGACGGGCTTCGTTGGGCCTCCCATCAAGGCTTAACTGGTAGGTATGGATCTCCGAAGAGTCCGTTCGAGGCGACAGGCAACCGGCCGTCATCGCGACCAACAAGGCGCAAACCGCCGTCTGTACCAACTGAGCCTTCATCTCCCAGCCTTTCCTGTCATTCATTCCTTCGATCCTGAGTTCCAGGTTTCAAGTTTAAAGTTTCAAGTTGTGCAGAAACCAAAAAACTCAAACCCGAAACATGAAACCTGAAACATGAAACTTCAAGCCGTTGTCTGATACGTTTCACGCTCGATCCTTCATGCTTTTCACGATTATTCCCCCGGTCCACGCGCCGGCGTCTTTTTCCCGAACACCAGAGAGCTCGGTTCTCGCTCCAATTCCCGCGCCACGCGAGACAGTGTTCCCGTGAGCTGCCGCAACTCTGTCACCAGCAAGCCGGCTTCGGGCAGGGTCCGTCTCGTGAACTGCTGCAGCTCGGGTCTGGCTTCGTTGACCACCGTCCCCACCGTCTTGCTGGTACGAGCCAGTTCATCGGTCGCCGTCCCCAATGCAACGACACTCTTGTTGATCCCTGCCAGCAACGCCGGAACCTGTTCGTTCAAGGACGCGGTCAGCTTGACCAGGTTGTCGGCGCTCTTGGCCGCGCCGTTCAAGCTTTGTTCAATCTGGGTCCTGTGGGCCGCGATGGTCTGGGCCACATCAGAAAGATCCTTGATCGTTTTCTTCAGGGTCGTGCGATTCTCTTCGTCGAGGATCTTTGCCGCTCCTTTTGCCGCGGTGTCAAGATCGACCAACAATTGGGCCAAGCCTTCTTCCGAGAGCAAGCGAGAGACGGCTTCATCCAAGCGGAAGAAGAGGGACGTGCCCGTCTTGATGACCGGATAGGCTTGTCCGTTCTGGGCCTGCAACGAAGGCGCATCTCGACTGCCTCCGGTCAAATTGATCGTGGCCAGGCCAGTGAGCCCCTGCGTCTGGAGCACGGCTATCGTGTCGGTCTTGATCGGCGTCCCGCGCGCAATGTCCATCGTCAGCAGAACTTCCTCCGGATTATCAGGACTCAGGGCAATCGCCTTGACCCGGCCCACATCAACACCACGATATTTGACAGTGGAGTCGACGCTCAATCCCGCGACCGACTCCTTCATATAGGCCTCGTATCGGTCGTAGGTGCCGCGGTAATCGGTCTTCCCTAGCCATAAAATGCCGACGAGGACAGCCGCCCCGAGAAACGCGACGAACGATCCGACCAGGATATAGTTGACTTTGGGTTCCATTTAGATGCCTTTTTGGTATCTCATTGCTCCGACCTTGTATCTCATGAAGCGTCGTTCGTTCCTTCGATCCCGAGTTTCAGGTTTCAAGTTTAAAGTTTCAAGTTGTGAAGAAAACGCCTCAACCTGAAACGTGAAACTCGAAACCTCAAGCCGTTGGCCCATATGTTCACGTTTCACGTCTTTCATGGTTCCACGCCGCCTGTTCGCTTGCCGCCCTTCCACGTGGGCCACGGAAGTATTCACGGATAATGGGATCGTCTGATCGGGACAACTCCTGCATGGTTCCGATACCCAAAACCTTTCCACACCCGAGCACTGCCACGCGATTGGCGATCCGCCACAGTGAATCCAGATCATGTGTCACCATCACCACCGTCAGCCCCAAAAGGCTTTTCAATGAGAGCACGAGATCGTCGAATCCTGCGGCGATGATCGGGTCGAGCCCGGCGGTCGGCTCGTCGAGAAACAACAATTCCGGATCCATCACAATCGCTCGGGCGAGCGCAGCTCGTCTTCGCATACCTCCGCTGAGTTCATTGGGATACTTCTCGGCACTCTCCGGCGGCAACCCCACCATGGCAATCTTGGCGGCGACAATATCACGGATCAGTGCCTCGCTCAGGGTCGTATGCTCGCGCAGCGGCACGGCGACATTCTCCGCCAGGGTGAACGAGCTGAACAACGCGCCATGCTGGAACATCACCCCGAACCGGCGATGAATCGGTCGGCCGTTGCCTTCTTCGAGCTGCCGACTGTCTACCCCAAGGATTCGGATCGTTCCGGCCGAGGGCGTGATCAGGCCGATGATCTCTCGTAATAACGTGGTCTTGCCGCACCCATTGCCGCCGGCAATCGCGAAAATTTCCCCCCGGTGAATAGACAGACTGACGTCCTCATGCACGACGGCCTGTCCGAACTTTGTCGCGACGCGGCTCACGTCGATCACCGGTATCTCAATGTTCGTAGCCGACCGCATCAGAAACCACCTCTCACACTGGCATGCATACTCTCTGATGCCTACGTTCTCACCCAGCCCCGGTAACGAGCCCGCTTCGCCAACTCATCGAGGCGAGCTCGCCTCGCGCCTGCGTCGACGCCCGGCGCGGCGAGCGAAGAGACGGAGGCGTACGCTTCGGTACGTTGAGCCTCTAAGCGATGCGACCTGCCTCGCGAAGCCGCTTCGGCAAGCCGGGGAACGCCGCTGGCGGACTTTTTCAACACCCTGTTACAGGTCCCACCAATTGAGCAGGATACTGCAGACCGCATCGAACACGATGACGAGAAAAATTCCCTGCACGACACTGATGGTGGTGTGTCGGCCGACGTCGTCGACGCCGCCTCTGATTTGAAATCCTTGATAACAGCCCACCAAGGCGATGATCGCCGCGAAGAACGGCGCCTTCCCCAATCCGATCAGCAAGTGCCGCACGGGAACCGCTTCCTCGAATCGAGCGACAAACTCGACGAAACTCACATTGAGCTCCCCCAACGCGATCAACATGCCGCCGAATACGCCCACGACATCCGCGTACACCGTCAACAGGGGGAGGGCGATGACCAGGCCAAACGCCCGCGGCAGCACGAGCAAGTTCATGGGCGAAATACCCAGCGTCCGCACCGCGTCCAATTCTTCCGTGACCTTCATCGTGCCGATCTCGGCGGCATAGGCCGATCCCGACCGCCCGGCAATGAGGATCGCCACGATCAACGGCGCGATTTCCCGCAACAGGGAGATACCGACCAGATCCACGATGAAAATGTTCGTGCCGAACTTGCGGAGTTGTTCCGCGCCCTGATAGGCAATCACGACACCGACGAGAAACGTCAGAAGGCCGGTGATCGGCAAGGCCCGCACACCATCCAACTCCACGATCCGCAAGAGCGACCGCCACCGAATGGAACGGGGCCGTATCAGCGCTCGACCGAGCGCGATGGTGCTTTCCCCGACGAATGCGAGCGCGCGAATCGTGGACACCTGCCGGGACTGCACGATACGCGCGAGACTTTCCCACCAGCTCATCCGGCGATCCGCGCTTCTTCCCTCGGGTCGAGACCACTCGACTTCCACTTTCCTGAGCAACTCGTCGAATTCGGGTTTCAACCCTTGGAGCGCGGTCTGCTGCCCCTTGCGCCGCACGCCGTCGATGCAGCGTTGCAGTATGAGCGCGCCGCCCGTATCCATGGCGGTCACTTCGCCGACGTCGTAGAGGACGGTGGGAGTCTCAGGCCAGCGAAGCGCTCGGCCTCCCCGCTCCAGACGGGACAAGTTTGGAAGTGTCCAAGACCCTCGGCAGCGAATCACATTGTCCTCGACAGAGATGGTTGCCTGTTGTTCCACCGGATTCACTCCGTCGGTCGATTAGCCCGCATTATTCATGATGGTTCGTCGAGAAATCGCCTGTGCCGCGCATGTTTCGACCCCGAGTTTCACGTTTCACGTTCCAGGTTTCAAGTTGCGCAGAAACCAAAAACCTCAAACCTGAAACGGTCGGCCGATACGATCGCCGATCGACTCAACGGCTTGCCATGATCGCTTTCAGCTCCGCCCCTGTGATCACCTCGCGTTCCAACAACAGTTTGGCTCCCTGTTGCAGGGCCGCCTTGTTCTCCTCCAGCAATCGCGTCACCCGTCCATACTGCTCGTCGATGATCCGCCGGACTTCACAATCGATTTCACGAGCGGTCTCCTCGGAGTAATCGCCTCGTTCCGACGCAACCGGAAGTTGGAGGAATTGGGGCTGCCGTTCTCGCTCCAAGGTGATGGTCCCGAGTTTCACGCTCATTCCATAAGCCTTCACCATGCTTTTTGCAATGTCGGTGGCCTTGACCAGATCGTTCTGCGCCCCCGTGGAAGCTTCCCCGAAGATTGTTTCTTCGGCGATCCGCCCGCCGAGCAGCACGGCAACCTTATTCTCCAATTCCGTTTTCGTCATCAGAAACCGGTCTTCCGTCGGAAGTTGCAAGGTATAGCCGAGCGCCGCCACGCCGCGCGGAATGATCGAGATCTTCTGCACCTGATCCATCCCCGGCAAGAACATGGCGACGAGGGCATGGCCCGTCTCATGGTAGGCCACCCGCTCCTTCTCCATCGTATTCAGGACGCGATTCTTCTTCTCCAAGCCGGCAATGACCCGCTCGACCGCCTCCTGTAATTCAGAAAACCCGACCTGATCCTTGCCGCGCCGCACCGCCAGCAACGCCGCCTCATTGATGATGTTGGCCAAATCGGCTCCGGAGAACCCCGGAGTCATCGCGGCGATGTTTTCGAGATTCGCGTCGGGACCCAGCGTCACCTGCTTGGCATGCACACGCAGAATGGCCAGACGACCGATCTTATCCGGGCGGTCCACCACGACATGACGATCGAACCGGCCGGCCCGCAGCAACGCGGGATCGAGAATCTCAGGACGGTTGGTCGCGGCCATGAGAATGACGCCGATGCGAGGATCGAATCCGTCCATCTCGACCAGCAACTGATTGAGCGTTTGCTCCCGCTCCTCATGCCCCATGGGTCCCGCGCCGCGGGCTTTTCCGAGGGCATCCAACTCATCGATGAAAATAATGCAGGGGGCTTTGAGTTTTGCCTGATCGAAAAGATCACGGACCCGGGCCGCCCCGACCCCGACGAACATTTCGACGAACTCCGAGCCGCTGATGCTGAAGAACGTCACGCCGGCCTCCCCGGCCACCGCGCGAGCCAGCAACGTCTTGCCGGTCCCGGGTGGACCGACCAGGAGTATTCCCTTGGGGATCTTGCCGCCAAGTTTGGTGAACTTCTCCGGCGTCTTGAGGAACTCGATGACCTCACCCAGTTCTTCCTTGGCTTCGTCCACGCCGGCGACATCCGCGAACGTGACCTTGATGTCCTTCTCCACGTAGATCTTCGCTTTGGATTGCCCGACCTGCATGAAGCCGCCTTGGGCCTGGCCGAACCGGCGAAAGATGAAGAACCAGATGCCGGCGAATAGGGCGACCGGGATCACCCAGGACAGGAGATCGCGCCAAAATGTGGATTCGATGACTCCCGTGAAGGTGACGCCGTTTTGGTTGAGTTCGCGAACCAGGTCGGGATCTTCAACTCGTACGGTCGCGAAGGGCTTCTGCTCTTTTGATTCACCCTCAGCTTTCAGCTTTCCGGTCAGGACATGGTTGGTCACCGACACTTCCGCGACTTTCCCCGTTGCGACCAACCGCTTGAATTCACTGTACGGCAGTTCTTCGACCTTGTTCAGAGCATGAATAAAGTCATGCACGAGCACCACGGCCATAATGGCAAGGAGCACGTACCAAATGGAAAAGGAGGTTGTTTTATTCATCGCTCGCGCTCCTTGTAAGAAGACGGGGGCCGCGCTCCGAGAGCCGCTAAAACATGAAGTAGGCCCCAAGCCCTATCGATTCGATTTTCTGGTTGATCGCAAACAGCCCATAGGGATTATACCCGTGGAAATACGTCGCCAAGATCCGAAACCGGCGGAGCGAACCGGTTCGCGACCATTCGAAACCGCCGAGCACATTGGTGTCGATGATCCAACCGTGCGCCTCTATCGACTTGAAATCCGCCGACAGCACAGGCGTCACGACCAGCTGGTCAAGGAACGACCCCAAGATCCGTGTGCGCATCGACGGTGCCCGCGCCTCAAATCCCCACTGGATCTTTCCGCGGTCGAACGTGGCCGGCTCGCGATGCACCAAATACCCGCCTCCTCCATAGAGGCGCAGCCATCGGTATTCATAGGAAAGAATCGCGTCCACTTCCTCAAGGATGAACGTGATCGACTTGAACCCTGGATTAGCCGCCAAAAACTCGTCGCCGATGTGGCTGCTTTGATGATAATAGCGCAATCGCGCGGACCAATTTCCCGAGCGCCAGGTAATCGGAATGCCGACATTGAAGTCCGTGTTGATCAGTTGGGCGTTCTTTTCATCCAAGTCGAATTGAGCAAAAATGCCGGTGAGCAGGCTTATCTGCCATCCATTGCATCCTTCCCGCCTCGTATAAAAGCCGAAGTTTTCTCCGATCGCAACCGACCCGATGTTGGACGTCGTGCGGTCGGTTCGTGATCGGGTCGCTCGCCAAGTCGCAAAGAACTGCGGCTGCTTGGGGTCCGCCAAGAGGGGACGGAAGACGTCGTCGGAAGGAAAGGCTTCTCCGACGGTTTCGCCGTCGCTTTTTTTATAGGTGTGCCCATATCGACAATCGAGCACCTCCTTCGGCTTCGGATCATCCGGCTTCTTGTTGTCCGCATCATCCGCATAGGCTGGTCCTACCAGCAGAAACATAAGAGAAAGTATTCCAACCATCCATCGATCGCAAGACAGCACCCTCCGGCCCATACCTTTCCCCTCCTTTGGTATTGTCACATGACGCGAGCGGGACACCCTTCATGGGGCCATTCGATAGCATATTGTGGGAGGAAATTCATAGATATGGAGAAGCACCACCGACCGGATGCGCGGCACGTTGTCTCACCTTGGAGCGGTTCGCTGTTTACCTGCGCCCCTTTCGCGCAGGCTTCGGACTCACGCCCCACTTCCAGTGGCGGATCTCCGGCATGTCTTCGCCGTGTTCGGCGATATAGTGCTTGTGTTCGATGCGCTTGTCGCGGAGGGCCTGCTTGGCATAGTCGGCCCGCGAGCCGCGCAGGGGGATCCGGTCGATGACATCAGCGACCAGATGAAACCGATCGAGATCGTTCATCACCACCATGTCGAACGGGGTCGACGTGGTCCCCTCTTCTTTGTACCCGCGCACATGCAGATTCTTGTGATTCGTCCGTCGGTAGGTGAGTCGGTGGATCAGCCACGGGTAGCCGTGGAACGCGAAGATGATCGGCTTGTCCGTCGTGAACAAGGCATCGAAGTCCCTGTCGGATAATCCGTTCGGATGTTCGGCGGAGGGTTGCAGCTTCATGAGATCCACCACGTTGACCACTCGCGCTTTCACGTCCGGCAAGTACTGCCGCAGCAAAGAGACGGCCGCCAGCGTTTCCAGCGTGGGGACATCGCCGCAACAGGCCATGACCACGTCCGGTTCGCTGTTCCGATCGTTACTCGCCCATTCCCAAATGCCGATGCCGGCCGTGCAATGCTTCACCGCCGCATCCATGTCGAGCCATTGCGGCGCCGACTGTTTGCCGGCCACGATGACGTTCACATGGTTGCGACTGCGCAGACAATGGTCGGTGACACACAGCAACGTATTGGCGTCGGGTGGCAGATAGACCCGGATCACCTCGGCTTTCTTGTTGACCACGTGATCGATAAACCCAGGATCTTGATGGCTGAAGCCGTTGTGATCCTGCCGCCAGACATGGGAGGACAACAAGTAATTCAGCGAGGCGATCGGTCGTCGCCATGGAATGCGGTTGCAGACCTTGAGCCACTTGGCATGTTGGTTGAACATGGAATCGATGATGTGGATGAACGCTTCATAACAGGAGAAGAAGCCATGTCGGCCGGTCAAGAGATACCCTTCCAGCCAGCCCTGGCACTGGTGCTCGCTGAGCATCTCCATCACCCGGCCGTCCGGCGCCAGGTGGTCGTCGTCGGGCCGGCGCTCCGCCATCCAGGCACGGTCGGTGACGTCCAAGACGTCTTGCCAACGGTTGGAATTGTTCTCATCCGGGCTGAAGAGGCGGAAGTTCCGGCGCTCCATGTTGATCTTCATCGTGTCCCGCAGAAACGCTCCCATGACGCGGGTCGCCTCGGCTTGGACGGCGCCGGGCTGTTTCACGGCAACGGCGTATCGACGAAAATCCGGCAGCCGTAAATCCTTCAACAGCAACCCACCGTTTGCATGAGGATTTGCGCTCATGCGCCGATCACCCTTGGGCGCCAGTTCGGCGAGTTCGGGCTTCAATCGCCCCGACTTGTCGAACAGGTCCTGAGGCTTGTAGCTCTTCATCCACTGTTCAAGAATCTTCACATGCGCCGGCTTGTCCATGTCGCCCATGGGGACCTGGTGCGAACGCCAGTAATCCTCGGTCCGCTTGCCGTCGATCTGCGGAGGACAGGTCCAGCCTTTGGGTGTTCGGAGCACGATCATGGGCCAGAGCGGTCGCTTTGGGGCGCCCTCTGTGCGCGATTCCGTTTTGATTCGTCGGATGTCTTGCATGACGGCATCAAGCGTCTCCGCCATCAGCCGGTGCATCTCCGACGGATCGCGGCCCTCGACGAAATAGGGGCGGTGGCCGTAGCCGCGAAACAGTTGCTCCAGCTCGTCCTGACCGATCCTGGCCAGGACCGTGGGATTGGCGATCTTGTACCCGTTCAAATGGAGAATCGGCAGGACGACCCCATCGGTGACCGGATTCAGAAACTTGTTGGAATGCCAGCTCGTGGCGAGGGGACCGGTTTCCGCTTCCCCGTCGCCGACCACGCAGGCGGCGATGAGATCCGGATTGTCGAACACCGCGCCATAGGCATGCGACAATGAGTAGCCCAATTCGCCGCCCTCATGAATGGAACCCGGCGTTTCCGGCGCGACGTGGCTGGGAATACCGCCGGGAAACGAGAACTGCTTGAACAACCGTTTCATGCCCTGCTCGTCCTGCGAGACGTCCGGATAGACTTCGCTGTACGTGCCTTCGAGGTAGGCGTTGGCGACGAGACCCGGTCCGCCATGACCCGGACCGGCGATATAGATCATGTTGAGATCATGTCGCGTGATGAGCCGGTTCAGATGCACATAGATGAAATTCAATCCGGGAGTCGTGCCCCAATGACCGAGCAAGCGAGGCTTGACATGAGCGCGTATCAGCCCCTGTGTCAGCAACGGATTGTCGTACAGATAAATCTGGCCGACGGAGAGATAATTGGCCGCTCGCCAATAGGCATCCATCCGCGCAAGCAATTCCGAGTTTCGTGTTGTCGTCTTCATTCGTGGCATGATCTCCTCGTTCATCGTGTCGGTTCACCGAGCAATTCCCGGACAGACCTGGCGATCTCGCTCTCTTCGTCGGTATGCATGACGCGGACGGCCACCTTGCCGCCTTCTTTGGATATCACCGCTTCACCGGCCTCGTTGCGCATCGGATCGAGCGACAGGCCGAGAAATTCCAAGCCGGCGCAGATGCGCGCGCGAATGATCGGAGACTTCTCCCCGATCCCGGCGGTGAAGACCAATGTGTCCAATCCTCCTAATGTCGCAGTGAGCGCCCCAATCCATTTTTTCGCGTGATAACAAAATAACGCAACGGCTTCGGCCGCTCGTGGATCGCTCCGCTCCTGCTCCAGTAAATCACGCATGTCGGAGCTGAGTTCAGAGACCCCCAGCAAACCCGATTCCGTATTCACCATCTTGTGAAACTCATCCGCGTTCATGCCTTCTGTTCTTGCCAAATAAGACACAAGCCCCGGATCGAGATCACCCGATCGACGGCTCATGGGAAGGCCGGAAGCCGGAGTAAAGCCCATCGTCGTATCGATCGGACGCCCATCCTTGACCGCCGCCATGCTCGCTCCGTTTCCGAGATGCGCGAGAATGACACGGCCTTCGGCCTCGCCAGGCACACCCACTCTCTTCAATTCTCGCATTAGAAATGTGTACGACAACCCGTGAAACCCATAGCGCTGAATACCCTGCTTCTCATACCGCCTCGGAATCGGCAGCAGTCGCGCCACCCGCGGTATGTCCCGGTGAAATGCCGTATCGAAACAGGCGACTTGGGTAAGCCTCGCATTATACCGACGAAACGATTCGATCAAGATAATTTCCGCCGGCAGATGCTCAGGGCTATAGGGACAGAGTCGTCGAAGCTCCGCCAACAACTCGGGCGTCACTCGTTCAGGTCTGCTATAGGTCTTGCCGCCATGGACGATACGATGTCCGACAGCATAGAGACGCCCCCTACCGACCTGCTGATCCAACCATTCGGTTATAAACCCGACACACGTACGATGATCCGGTGCGTGAACGGTCCGACGACTCGATTGTTGCGTGGCCGCGTCGGTGACAAGCATCTCGCTGTTCGGCAGGCCGATCCGATCGACCATGCCGCGTGTCACCGACACAGGAGAATCCATGTGTCGAAATAAAGCAAACTTGATGCTGGACGATCCTCCGTTGATCATGAGAATGAACGGGCTCGGTTTCTGTCGATTCATGTTGTCAGCCATCTCAACAGAAGTCTACAGTTCACATGCGCCTGCCGCCTCCATTCACTCGCGGGCGAAGGAGTGTATCGATGCATGACTGGGGTACCTATGCGCACAATGCCACGGCATTGTTCGTCATCGCCAATCCGATCGGAGTCACGCCGCTTTTTATAAGCCTGACCAACCGGCAAACCGAGGACCAGAGGCGACACACGGCGCGTCTCACTGCAACAACGGTGGTCATCGTCCTTATTACAACTATGTTCCTGGGCGAGGCCATCCTCCATTTATTCGGAATTCGTATGGCCTCATTCCGCGCCGGCGGCGGAATTCTTATCCTCTTGATGGCCATCGCCATGCTGCAAGCTCGACCGAGCCCGACCCGTCACACGGCGGAAGAGTCGAAAGAGGCGGCAGTACGTGACGAGGTGGCCGTCGTTCCTTTGGGCATTCCGCTTGTGGCAGGGCCCGGCGCGATCAGCACCGTGATCATTTATGCCGACCAGGCGACAACATGGTTTGATATGACCATGCTATTTCTCACTGTCCTCTGCGTCGCCGGCTCAGTGTGGATCGCGCTGAGCCTTTCGGACCGAATCGGAGTCATGTTGGGCACGACAGGCATCAACATCGTCACCCGCTTGCTGGGATTGCTACTGGCGGCCGTGGGAGTCGAATTCCTCGCCGATGGCTTGACCGAACTGCTTCCGGGCCTGGCGAACCAGAAATAATCCGTGGAAGCCGCCATTCCATACATCTCACCGCTGGTGCTCAATCAATGTTTTGCACGACTCAGGACGGCCGTTACAAATCATAGCGTTCGGCTGCCTCGGGCTGATAAAGAATTTCTTCGATCCGCACCTTGCGTTTCCCGGCCGGCACGAGCCACTCCACAGTGTCACCCGCCCGATAGCCGAGAATGGCGGTGCCGATGGGAGCAAGAATCGAGATTCGATTCTTCTCAATATCTGCATCGGATGGGAATACAAGGGTATAACTTTTCTCTTCGCCCGTCTCCATATCCTTGAGGCGAATTTGAGAATTCATCGTGACCACGTTATCAGGAATTGCGGTAGGCTCGACGATATGGGCCTGTCCAACTCATCCTGTAAACTCTCCAGATATTCTCGGTCCCGCTCCTTGAAGCCGATCCCCACCTCCAGCAGTTCCTTGAGTCTAACCAGGTCGAATTTGGTGATGTAAATGTCCCGAGATTCCATTGTCTATACTCCTTATGTGCATGCGTCCGGTACACCGGAGTACCACGCGGCGAAGCCCGGCTCGCTCAGCGGTGAGAAACCACGCCTTGCTCCATTCATTGTTAGGACTCTGTCATCGACAGGGGCATCATGCGGTTATGGTTAGGGCTGAACTTCGGACTTCGGACCGTGAGCACGGGACAGGGCGCCTGCAGAAGGACGGATTCAGCCACGCTGCCATACCGCAGACGAGCGAGTCCTCGCCGTCCATGGGTGCCCATGACGATCAAATCGCAGCCCTGCCCACGGGCATGGGTCACAATCGACTCCGACGGAATCCCTCCGAGCACGATCGACCCCGCCGCCAAACCTCGTTCCCTCACCACTTGCGCAAGACCATCCAATTGAGCGTCCCAGTGCGTCCGCTTCTGGACCTCCTGCTCGATCCGGCCCAACCCCAATTCCAGATCGTGATAGATCGGTTCCAGCACATGGAGCAGGGTGAGTTTGGTTCCGAAGCGATCGACCACCTGAATCGCATACTCCAGCGCGTCAAGGGACGGACTCGAAAAATCGATGGGAACCAGCAGATGCCGGATACATGGCGGTCCCTCCTCAGACTTCTGACCGTGGAGACGGGCGACCCTCACCGTGAGCACGGGACAAGGCGCCTGCTTGATGACGCGCTCCGCCGTGCTGCCCAGCAGGATATGGTCCAGTCCGGTCCTTCCATTCGTGCCGACGACGACAAGGTCGGCTCGATGTTCGAGCGCAGCCTGTCCGATCTGCTCGCTGGGAACGCCCTCGCGCAAATGCCAATCCACCCCAAGTCCTTCCTGTTTCACGCGAGTCGCCAGGCCACTCAAGCGTCGCTCCGCCTCCTTCCGCCTCATCTCCAGGAGAGGATCGGCAATCGGCGCATCGAACTCCAATCCTCGCCACACATCGACCAGTAAAGCAAGTCCACATGAGCGGACCAAGCCTGCGCAACACACATGCCGTACTCACCGGCGCGCCTCGCGCACTCGGAAAAATCCGTGGCGACGAGGACCCGATTGATCAACAAGTCGTTCATGCCGAATCCTTTCTTAGCGAAGCGTCGACGGTCGCCGGCCTCCCATAACCTTCTCCATTTGTGCTACAAAGAAAATATGTCATGGTGAAGTCGGTATATTCCAACGTTCGGCGCACCATCACCTTCCAGCGGACACAGCGTCTTTTGCAGCAAGACAAATGCCGGATCATGTATATTGGCCCGTCTCATCGATCGTGGATCGCATCGCGCGCTATCAACACCGCGCAATGTCGAGGGTAATGTGCGTTGCGAGCACGGCGCTGGAGAATTGCAGCAGCCTGAATGTAACGACAACTGTCGCCATACGCGGCATAAAGCCTTCTCGTCTTGGGGCGATATGCCTCAATACCGACTGGGGAACAAGCGAGTGGAGTCTGCGCTATTGAAATGGGAAACAATACGGTGACATGCCCGCAAACCGTGAACGCGCTCTTGCCGAAGGACAGTTATTTCTTTTCCTCTTCGTCGCATGTATCTGTTTTTCAGAAGTCGCGTGGGGCGAAACTTCCCAAAACCGTCAGTCTCAACCTGACGGTCCCTGGTTCACCGGCACGCTGCTCTCGACACGAGGCCTGACGCTCGATCGCGGACGCGCCGTGGTTGAACCGTACGTCTACTATACGCGATATGGCGGATTGTATAACGACAATTGGCGCCTCCAATCGACGACTGTCTCGCGCACGATCATCCAACAAACGTACTTCATCTATGGCGTAACGAACCGGATCGATGTCGAAATCGCGCCGCAGTGGCTCCAGAATTCCGGGGAAGGCGAGTCCATCTCCGGGTTCGGCGACTTTCCGCTTCAGCTTGGCTTTCAAGTCCTGAGAAGCCCCGCCGATTCGTGGCTTCCCAATGTCCGGATCTGGGTCCAGGAGGTATTTCCGACCGGACGCTACAACCGTCTCGGTCCATCACAAGGTCTGGGCGGTACCGGAGGCGGCTCGTTTGCGACGACGCTGGGCATCGGACTGCAGAAAGCGATACGGTTGGGGAAGGATCAGGTATTCAGGTATCGTGTGAACGCGACATACGGCTTCTTTTCACCCGTCACTGTGGAGGGATTCAACACCTACGGCGGAGGGTTCGGCACGGAAGGCCGCGTTGAGCCAGGATCGGTGACCACGTTGATTGTCGCGGGAGAATACAGCCTCACACGACATCTGGTCCTCGCGCTCGATATCGGGTTTCAGACGATCAATGCGACGGATTTTTCCGGAACAACAGGGGTCGGAGTAAGCGGCGAACCAGCGATGGTTGGAAGAGGGTATGGCAATCTGCTCACGATTGCTCCGGCCGTGGAATACAACTTCAATCAACACGTCGGGCTTATCGCCGGTCCATGGTTCAGCCTCAGAGGCAGGAACACCACGGAATTCTTCGGCGTTGTGGCGGCTCTCTTCCTGTATATGTAGCGGACGAACCGGACCGCTCAAGAGGCTGTCACAACCTACTGTTTTTCAGGACCCTGGTCGTTTGAGCTTCCCCGACTTTGATTTCTCTTCTTCCACATCGATCACCGCACCGGTCTCGGCATCGATATGGACCTCCATGACTTTGCCCGCGGCCGTGAGGACTTCGACTTCCCACACCAGTCTGTTATGTTTCCGCTCCAACTCTGCCTCGATGATCTTGCCCGCGATTTTCTCCGACGCCGTTTTGATCGCCTCATCGATTGTGACCTTGGCCGTGGCCGCCATCTCGATCTTGTTGTGTTCCCCTCCAAGGGCTGAGTCGGCTACCGTCATGACGGCAGTCGGCGATACCAGCATGGCCAGTGCAAAAACCGTGAGAGAGTTCGGTCTCATGAGTTCTCCTCCTTTTTGGTTGTTCCGGAACCTCGCTACCTGACCTCGGTGTTGCATGAACGATCGATAATTTCACGCCCGGTCTTCAGCCGGCGCTTTCCTTCACACAAACGTGATGAGCGGCTTCAACACGCCGTCTGCCTTCGTTCTCCTCAACTCAAAGGCCCTCCCCATATCGCTGAAATTGAATCGATGCCTCGTCAGCGGCTGCGGATTGACCCGGCCGGTTTCCAAGAGTCGACGGATTGATAGGCTCATACGACCGGTCAGGCGATAGGTTTGTGAGGTTGCGAGTTGGAGGAGAAGTCTCCGCGGGCTTTTTGGGCACCTTCCGTTAGGCGAGGGGATGGTTAACGGGCGATTGAGTATCGACGCTTTTGTCGACCGCCTGATAGATCGCATGGGGCAGATGTTCATGGGCCGTTCCCTTTTCGAGCAACAGGCAGGCACCGGCATCCAGGAATGCTTCTCGATTCCCATTTCCGACGTAAAACGAGAGGCCGATGACTTGCAGGCGCGGATGCTTTCGCATGATGGATCCTGTCGCTTCGATACCGTTCATCCTCGGCATGTTGATGTCCATCACCACGACATCGGGCTTGAGCAGGTCCGTCAGCTTGACCGCCTCTTCCCCATTCGTGGCCTCGCCCACCAATTCAATGTCGAGGTGATGGCTCAGATACTTCCGTAATTCTTGACGGACGAGGAAGTGGTCGTCCACCAGAAGCACGCGAATGGATTTCATCTTCGTCCGGTCGGGGACGGAACTCCGCGCAGGAGCGACTGAACTTACTGACATACGGCTCGACATACGGCACTCCTATCGGCTCATAAGGCTGAATGGATGGGCCTTTATACGTGACACCGGGACGACGAGCACGCTTCATTCGATCAAGACAGTTACCTTTGACCGCGATATGGATCGTCGATCTCAGCGCTACACTCAAGACAGCGAACCTTGCCTGTGCGTTTGCCGCCTCTGGTCAAAATATCATCAATAAGACGCTGATGAGCGCATGCACTGTTGAAGGTGGTTGTGCCGCTTTCTTCCTCTCTGTTTTGAATCGCCTGGATGTACATGGACACCTCCATTCCCGCCCGGGGCATTATTTCCGGTAGATGAGCGGACTCCTCCTGGACTCGTATCCTCAGCCTCGAGTTCGCCTCGGCAGGATGCCGGGCCTATGCCTGTTCGTCCTCCATCGGCGTTGCCATGTCGATAAAGTCGCCTCCTTGCTGCCGAAGTCTCTAGCCTAGAAGAAAGAGACATCCATATGACCTGGTAAATGACCTAGTTTGCGACGGGACCGTGGTTTACCTGTGTGTGTTTGAAGAGACTGGAGGGATTGCAGCTGAATCTGTACATGTCATGACAGGCCGTGCAGCGGGCCGTCATGCTCGAGAGTCGTTTCAAAATTTGTTGAGGTGTCTCCTCCTTCACGATCGCATCGGCCAGCGCATCCATGTCCTTGTGGATCGACATGCCCATCTGCTTAAACGGCAGCGGCAGCTTGGCCATGATGGCCGGCTCTGTATCGGCAGCCATGTGCGTCCCGACCTCCCTGGCCGCTGCTTCCATCTGCTTCAGATCGGGCTTCGGCTCTCCCAGTTCCCTGACGACGCCGTCCACCGCTTTCAAGAGCTGCCGCATTTCCGCAAGAATGTGATCGCGTTCAGCGGCCGCCAGCAGTATTTCCGTGCGCCCGTCGCTTCCCTTCGCCGTCACGCCCTTGATGAAGAACCATCCCAGCACCGCGATTGTCATGACCCAAAGAACAACGACCACCGTGCACCAGCGCGATTTCATGTCTGTTGCCGTGCCTCCTCTTCATGGTTAACGCACTGCCTATCATCTTTTTATACCGATGGACCGGCCCTTTCGACCAGTCATTGCAAGGAAGGAACCGAAAGAAAATCTGATAGTCCGCCTTGGAAATGGACTAGTTCTGCGGAATGGGACGGGCAACGATCGACAATGGTCGCCCTTTGCGACAGGCGCCGCTGAACCTTTGTCCCAGAAGGCGACAGTCTGAGTCGCGAATCCACTCGCGCACGTGGTCGCTCGCTGAGGCTTCTTTATGCTGAGAGCAGGTTATGTTATCTTTCCGGCCATGACGGCTGTGTTCACGACGGCGGACGGCTCGCCTTACCGGGAGGCGGGATCCACGGCCATAGGGCAGTCACAAGTTGGAGGGACGCGTGTATGAGACAGACGCTGGGGGTGCTGAGTGTTGTCCTATGTTTGAACATGACCGCCAACGCCATGGCGCTGGCAGCCGACGCCGGCGAGCAGGACTTCGCCAAAGGAGAGAGTTTTTTAAAGCACAAGCAATATGCCGAAGCGCGCGCGACGCTGGAGGCAGGGCTCATCAAGAATTCGTCGAATGTGCAGGCTCATTTCAACCTGGCCGAGGCCTGTCGAGGATTAGCAGCCTGGGACTGCGCGGAAGAACATTACGAGACCGCGTTGCATCTGGATGCGAAATCCCGGATCACGGGGACGAGGGAACCACGGTTAAGCAAAATGAAGGTGTGGCAATCGCTGGAGGAAGTGACCGCGTGGCGTTTGCTGGAGACAGCGAAGAGTCTGCTTGCCGGTGGGCAAACTCAGGCCGACAAGATGAAGCAGGCGGAGGAGGCCCTGGACGGCGCTCATGAGCTGGGCCTCAATGCTGAGCAACTGGCCGTCTATCAACAGTTACAAGCGAAAGTCCCTGGACGGCGTGCGACCACCTCGCCGGGTAGCCTCAAACCGGATGGGTCAGCGGGAGAGGCGTTCCCGACCGATCCCCGCGACGTGCCGATGGCGCCGGTGCCGGCAGGAGAATTCACGATGGGGAGCACGCTGAAAACCGACGAAAAGCCCGTGCATCGCGTCTATCTTGACGCGTTCCATATGGACAAGTACCACGTGACGGTGGGGCAGTATGCCAAGTATTTGGAGGCGACGGGCGCGGAGGCGCCGCCGGAGTGGGAGATCATGAACGAACCCCGCCATCAGAAACGTCCGGTCGTGAACGTCAGCTGGTCGGATGCAGCCACCTTCTGCAAATGGGCCGGCAAGCGTCTGCCGACCGAAGCGGAGTGGGAAAAGGCGGCGCGGGGGACGGACGGCCGCCTCTACCCCTGGGGCAACGAGACCCCCACCAGGCTCCACGCGAATTTCGGCAAGAAGGAATGGGCCTATCACATGGCCTTGGTGCCGGTGGGGATGTTCGAAATGGGCAAGAGCCCCTATGGTATTTACGACATGGCCGGCAATGCGTGGGAATGGGTCAACGACTGGTATGACCATGACTATTACAAGAAGAGCCCGATGAAGAATCCTCAAGGACCGACCACGGGTAAGTCTAAAGTCGTGCGGGGCGGCAACTGGCTGTATGTTCAAGAATTTTTGCGCTCTTCATTCCGGTTCAATGCGGACCCGTCTGGTCGCCAGTTCGGCTACGGGTTCCGCTGCGCCAAGACCTCCTAGACCGCGGGCAGACTTTCAGGCCGCGGCTCTGTTGATACGGTAGCGTGACGCTGAGTACAGCCGAGGCGAGTGGAGGAATTAATGCTGGCTGAATACATTCATGAAGCCAATGCCGATTATCACCGTGTTCGGCGATTGGTTCCAATCGGTCCCTTGCAGACAAAGGACGATTACAACCGAGCCATCGGCGTTCTCGACGAGATCTTGGATGAGATCGGTGAAGAGGAGACCCATCCCCTCGCCGCGCACAACCGTCTGCCGCTCGACCGATCAGCCGGCGATTGCGAGGCCGCTAGCCCGCCGGTTCCCTATTCTTCATGGCCTCTTGAATAGCGTCATACAGTTGTTCGACCGCCGATTCCTTCGTCATCAGATGGACGGCTCCGGCCTGCCTCATGGCCTGTCGATCCGCTTCTCTCATGTTCATCGACAATCCGATCACGGCCGTCTCCGGATACCGATGCTTGATCCGCCCCGTCGCTTCGATGCCGTTCATCCTCGGCATGTTGATATCCATGATCACGACATCGGGACGAAGCTTCTCGACCGCCGCCAGCGCCTCTTCACCGTTCACGGCTTCCCCCACGATGGTCACGTCGTTGTAGCTTTCCAGGACCATCCGCAATCCTTGTCGGATCATTTCATGATCGTCGACCAACAAGACCTGCACCGTTTTCACCCCTTTTCGTTTCACCGGCTGCCGAGCCTTCGGTGCTCGCCTCGCGGGCTCGTCCAGGCGGACCGACGGCCGAACCTCCGGCGGGTCGGCGCTCATTACCCTGGCGTCATCGGCACGGCCCGACAGCGGCAAACTGAGCATGGCCGTCGTGCCTTGGCCGGGCGCGGAGCGGATGTCGAACGACCCGCCCAGCGCAAGCATCCTCTCCTGAATGCTATACAGGCCATATTTGGATGAGAGGCCGCCACTAGGCACTTCAGCAGGAGGAGCAGCAGCAAGATCGAAGCCTTTCCCCTCATCACTCACGGTGATGAACAAATTTCCATCGCGCTGTTCCATGGTGACCTTGGCTTCACTGGTCTCGGCATGTTTCGATGAATTGATCAGCAACTCGCGCACGGATTGAAACAATAGGATGACTTGATCGTCCGGCAATTTGAGAGCGCCGCTGTCCGGCACAACGACGGCCACCCTGTGCTCGCGCTTCTTCATGTACTCACCCAGCCACTTGAGTCCGGCCGAGAGCCCGAACTCCCGCAAGACCGGCGGGCTCAACTCGGCCACCATGGTGCGGGTATAGGTCAAGGCATCCGATAACACCTCGTCCGTCTCCTTGATCAGTTTGACCGCTGTGGGTTCCACGTTCGCCAGTCGTTTGCCTTGGCCGAGCTTGAGCTTTCCGAGCACCAGCATTTGTTGCAAATGGTCATGCAGCTCCGTCGCCAGCCGTCTACGCTCCCGCTGCTCGGCCAGATTGAGCTCGGTCGCCAGCGCGCGCAGTCGTTCCCGCGACTGTTCGAGTTCCTGCGTGCGTTCCTTCACTAAGCTTTCTAGCCGCCCGGCAAGCGAACGGAGCCGCGCTTCGGCCTCGCGGCGGACACGCTGGAGCCGAATGTGCGCCTCGACGCGCGCCAGCAATTCCCGGGCGCTGAAGGGCTTGGTGAGATAGTCATCGGCGCCCTGCCCCAGCCCCTCGACCCGCGATTCTTCGCCGGCCCGCGCCGACAGCAAAATAACCGGGATCGTCTTTGTCGCGGGATCGTCCCGCAGCGCGCGCAGCAACCCGAAGCCATCCAGCCTCGGCATCATCACGTCGGAGAGCACGAGGTCGGGCAGGTCAGCCTGAATCCGCTGCAGAGCGACCTGCCCATCCGCCACGGCTTCAACGTCGTAGTTCCGGTTCAGAAGCCGGCGGAGATACTCGCGCATGTCGGCATTATCCTCGACCACGAGCACGCGGGGACGGATGGTGCCGAAATCTGCCTTGTCTATTCGGTCTGTCTGGTCACCAGGTACACGAGATAGACCAGAGAGACCGGATAGACTGTTTTCGGGCATCCATCGCAGCGCTTCTTCCACGAAGGGCGCGGCGCCGGTGGCCGTGGAGGCCAAGGTGCGGCCGGCGTTGATACGGTCCTCCGGCAAATGGGCGTTACCGAACGGGATCGTCACCGTGAATGCGCTTCCCTTACCGAAGATGCTGTCCACCTGCACAGTGCCGCCATGGAGCTTCACGAGTTCCTGCACGAGCGCCAGACCGATGCCCGTGCCTTCATGCGTACGCCCGCGACTGCGTTCAACGCGGTGAAATCGCTCGAACATGCGCGGCAATTCATCCGATGGAATGCCGACGCCGGTGTCTCTAACGCGCAGCATGATGCCATCGCTTTTCCCCTCCCGCTCATCACTATCCACGACCCACCGCCCGCTGCCCACTTCTTTTAAGCTCACTTCAATTTCCCCATCCAACGTGAACTTGAACGCGTTCGAGATGAGGTTCAGCACGATCTTCTCCCACATGTCGCGATCGACATAGACCGGTTCGGAGAGCGGCAGGCAATCGATGACGAGCCGCAAACCGGCCTTTTCGCAGGCCGACCGGAAGTTACTGGCGAGCTCCGCGGTCAAGGAGGCCAGATCGGTCGGATGGTACGAAGCCTGAATGCGCCCGGCTTCGATGCGGGAAAAATCCAACATGGTATTGACGAGCTTCAGGAGGCGGAGGGCGTTCCTATGGGAAGTCTCCAAGTCCTGGGCCGCACCAGGGGGGAGAATGCCATGGGCGTGAGCCAGCGCATCCTCCAGCGGCCCGAGCATCAGCGTGAGCGGCGTGCGGAATTCATGGCTCACGTTGGAAAAGAACACCGTCTTGACGCGGTCCAGTTCGGCCAGCGCTTCGGCGCGCTTGCGTTCTTCTTCATAGGCGCGAGCCTTGGCCAATGCGTTACCCGCGGCCTCGCCGAGCATGTCGTGGAAGGTGCGGTAGGGTTCGTCCAACGGACGGCGGGAGCTGACGCCGGTCACCAGAAAGCCGAAGGGCTGCGTGAGCCCCGGCAGAAGAATGGGCTGGACGATCCCTGAATGCGGCGCTTCGTCGTAGGGCCGGCACTGAAACGGCCCAAACCGCCTGGCGAGATCCCCGACCATGAGCGATTCACCGGCGGCCTGCGCCTTGGCCAGCGGCCAGGACGCCTCGCCGGACACATCCAAGTGGATGCGATCCGGCGCCAAGGCCGATCCCGGTTGCAACCCCACCAGCGCGACTCGCCGCGCGGATTTGCCCTCTGAGTCCAGGCGATAGAACAGGGCGAACGGCACATCCAGCTCGCTTGCTTCCAACGTGTGAGCGATCACCGCCAACCCCTCGTCGATGGATGTCGCGGTCGCGCTCCGGTCGGCAAGATCGCGCAACACCCGCAACCGCCGCTCCGCGAGCGACTGCTGGGTCAACTCCGTCACCGGATGGAACAGGCCGCCGATGCCGCCCCGATTCATCCCTGATGGGGCTGAAGGAAAACGTGAAGAAGGTTTCTTCCAGGTAGCCCAGACGGTCGAGGAACATCCGCTGGTTGACGAGAAAACAGGTTTCGCCGTTGGAGGCGCGCTCGAACGCATCGCCGATGACCGGCCAGGCGGAGAGCCAGCATTCTTTGAAGTCTTGCCCCATCGACCGGGGATGTTTGGCGGCGCAGATCGGCCAGTAGCCGTCGTTGTAGATTTGCACGCGTTGCGGCCCCCAAGCGATGGAAATGGGAAAATTGGAGGCGAGACACAGACTCACCGTCGTCCGCAGGCTCTGCGGCCAGGACTCGATCGGTCCCAGCGGCGTGTGTGACCAGTCCTTGGCGCGCACCAGGTCGCCCATTTCGCCGCCACCGATGAGCCAGCACTCGGACTGGTTCCCCCTGTGACGGCTCCTCTCCTGATCGCTCATGGGCGCATCTCGGTTCTCACTCGCGGTTGAATTCATGATCCTAATCGCCTAGAGTATCCCTCTTTCAGGAGGACGGTATGGACACAGAATCGCTGGCCCAGATCCGACACATCGTTGCGGAAGCGACAGGAGCCGTAGAAGGTCGGCTGCGTGACCGAATCGATGAAGCGCAACGCCATGCCGGCGTGTTGATCGAAGATCTTCAGCACAAGTTTGAACTCGTCATTGAGGGACAACAAGCTCTTCAGCAGAGCCTCGGAAGCATGCGTGCTGAAGTGCACCAGGAATCTCAAGAGACACGCGCCTTGCTGCGCCTTTCCTATCAATAACCGCATCAGAGAGTGGAGAGCCTCGAACAGCGCGTTTTAGTCATTGAAGATCGTCTTGGTCTCACGACATAAGACGGTTATTGTCGAATTCGTCCTCCGTCTTCGCTGGCGACCACTATGCGGACAAGGCGCAAGCCCACCGTACTATCCGCTCTTCACCGCCTTCTGAATCTCATCATAGAGTTGTTCCACCGCCGCTTCCTTGGTCATGAGCCGGACGGCCCCGGCCCGTATCATCGACTCTTCATTCTCCTTTGCGGCGTTCACCGAAATTCCAATGACGATGGTCTCCGGATAGCGGCGCTTGATCTGTTCCGTCGCCTCAATGCCGTCCATCTTCGGCATGTTGATGTCCATCACCACCACCGCCGGCCGCAGGCGGTCAACCAGTTGGATCGCCTCTTCCCCGGTCCCGGCTTCCCCGATCAATTCCACGTCGGCGTACGCATCCAGCACGACCCGGAGGCCCTGCCGCACCATGACATGATCGTCGACCAACAAGACGCGAATGCGATGACCAGGAAGCGTATATCGGGAAGCGTCGTTCGCGTGCGAAACACGAGAGACAAACGATGAGGGACGCGCCGACATGTTGTTTCCTCTCTCGATGGAGACAACCAACGGTAAGCTCAGCACGGCCGTGGTGCCCTTCCCTGGTGCCGAGTCCATGGCGAATGTCCCGCCGAGCGCCCGCATGCGCTCCCGAATGCTGAGGAGGCCGAACTTGGACGAGAGCCCGCCGCTAGGAATTTCAGCAGCAGCAGCAGCAGCAGCAGCAGCAGCAGCAAGATCAAAGCCAGCTCCATCATCCCGCACGGTGATGGTCAAGCTCCCGTCGCGCCTGTCCAGCGCCACCGTCGCCTGTCCCGTGCCCGCATATTTAGCCGAGTTGATGAGCAACTCGCGCACGGATTGGAAGAGCAACATCACTTGATCATCCGGCAGCGTGATCTCACGATCCTCCGGCACGGTGACGGTGACCGTCAGTTCATGTTTTCGCATGTAGTCGACGAGCCATTGGAGCGCCGCCGCCAGCCCATGATCCCGCAGGACGGGAGGGCTCAGGTCGGAGACGAGGGTGCGGGTATAGGTCAGCGCCTCCGAGAAGAGATCGTCCACTTTTTTGAGGACCTGTTCATAGGCCGGCGCGCCGGCCGCCGCTCGTTTCCCCTGGCCGATCGTGAGCTTGCCCAGCACGAGTGTCTGTTGCAGATGATCATGCAGCTCCGTCGCCAGCCGCGCTCGTTCCCGCTGCTCGGAAAGATTGAGGTCCGTCGCCAGCGCGCGAAGCTGCGCTTGAGAATGAGACAGTTCGCGCGTCCGATCCTCGATCGTCTTCTCCAGACGATCGGCCAGAGACTGAAGCGCCGCTTCGGCTTCGATCTTCGCCGTCTCGTCCTGAACCAGCGACAGCACCGACGACGGGCGGCCGCTGTCGTCCAGCAACACGGAGTTGTGCCAGGCGCAATGGATGACCCGGCCGCTCTTCGTGTAATTGCGATTGTGAGACACCAATGTGTGCGTGACACCGTCGCACAATTGCGCCATCACCCCCTGCACGTGGGGAATATCGTCGTTGAAGACGATGTTCAAATCATGCAGCAGCTTGCCGAGCACTTCTTCCTGGGTCCATCCAAAGATCCGCTCAGCCTCGCCCTCCCAGCGGGTCACGGCCCACTGCGAGTCCCATTCGATGACCGCCAGGCCTGCATTGGTGACGTGATAGCGCAGGCGCTGCTGCTGGTCTTGCAAGGCCTGTTCGGTTCGGCGTTGTTCAGTGACATCCGTGTTCGTGCCGAACCAGCGGATCAGGCGGCCCTGCTCGTCACGAATCGGCACGGCTCTGGTCAGGAACCAGCGGTACGCGCCGTCCTTGCCTCGCAAGGGAAAGGTCTCTTCCCAGGGTTCGCCGCTGTCGAGCGATCGGCGCTTGCTCGCAACGACCCGCTCGACATGATCCGGATGATGGACCTGTTGCCAGCCCCATCCTTGCACCTCCTCGAACGTCGTGCCGGTATAGGCGTACCACCGTTGGTTGTACCAATAGACCCGGCCGGTCTCATCCATCATCCAGGCCAATTGAGCGATATTGTCGGCCAACGCGCGGAAGCGTTCTTCGCTCTCGCGCAACGTCGCTTCGGCCTCTTTGATGGCCTGGATATCCGTGTTCGTGCCGAACCATTTCGCGATCGCGCCGTTTTGGTCGCGCAACGCGACCGCCTGCGTATGGAACCAACGATAGACGCCGTCATGCCGGCGGATGCGGAACTCGATTCGGAAGTCCTCGCCGCGTCCGGCGACCGCCTGCCAGGCCGTCATGACCCGCTCTCGATCATCCGGGTGCAGTTGCTCCAACCAGTCATAGCCCAATTGCGGCGCTTCCGGAATACCGGTGTAGGTGATCCACTGGGGGCTCAGATAATCGCAGGAGCCGTCGGGCCGGCAGGTCCAGACAAGTTGCGGCAGGGACTCGGTGACCTTTCGGAAATGCTGCTCGCTCTTCTTGACCCACGCTTCCGCTTCCTTCCGCGCCGTGATGTCTTGCATCGCGCCGATCATGCGGACCGCCTTGCCCCGCGCATCGCGGATGACATATCCGCGATCGAACACGTGCGCATAGCCGCCGTCTTTTCGCCGGAACCGATATTCGTCCTCCCAGTGAAAGAGCGTGGCATGCTCGAGCACGGCGTGAAAACCCTGGGCCACCCGCTCGCGGTCTTCCGGATGGATCCGGTCCACCCACCAGGCCGCATTCTGCGGCGAGTCGACGATCTCGGTCCAACCGAAGAGATCGGCGCCGGCTTGGCTCCACACCTGACTGTCCCGCACGGCGTCCCAATCCCACACGACATCGTTGGTCGCCTTCAACGCATACTGGAGCCGCGCTTCGCTCTCTCTGGCTCGACGCTCGGCCTCCGTCCGTTGCTCCAGCAACCGCGCGAGGTCGCGACGCTGGCGATCGAGCGCCAGGAACACGTTCACCTTGCTCTTGAGCACGTCCGGTTCGAGCGGCTTGTACAAGAAATCGACCGCCCCCGCCTCATAGCCGCGAAACCGGCGTTCGGCATCGCGGGAGCCGGCCGTGACAAAGATGATGGGCACATGCTTCGCGCGTCCGGCGCCGCGCATCAACTCGGCCAACTCGAACCCGTCCATGTCGGGCATCTGCACGTCGATGATGGCCAGCGCCACGTCGTGGTCGAGCAACAGTTCCAGCGCCTCGACACCCGACTGGGCGCACAGGAGGTCGACATCGTCGCGGCGCAAGACTTCGCGCAAGGCCATGAGATTCGGCTCGTGATCGTCCACCAGCAGAAGCCTGGGATGCTCCATGACGGAAATCGCCGATTCCTCGATCGCGTCCTGGTTCATCATAGCTCGCCTCGTTTCCGATAAATGCGTTCCTTCGCCACGAACGGCTCAAAGACCTCATGCTGTCCGATGAAACGTAGGCTCTCTTTATCGCCCAGTCCCAAAAATCCTCTCCGCGCGAGCGCGTCCCTGAAGAGGCCGACGGCGCGGTGTTGAAGCGGCCGGCCGAAATAGATGAGCACATTGCGACAGGAGATCAGATGCACCTCGGCGAAGACGGCGTCGGAGACCAGGCTATGGTTGGCGAAGACCGTCCGCTTCCGCAGCGTCTTGTCGAACACCGCGGCCCGCGAGTCGGCATGATAGTACTCGGAAAGCGAACCCTTCGCGCCGGAACGCCGGTGATTCGTCGTGAACAACGCGAGGCGATCGACGCCGTAGACGCCGGCCTCGGCTTTTCGGAGGGCGTCGGCATCGACATCGGTGGCATAGAATATGGTGCGATCCTCCAACCCTTCCTCGCGAAACAGGATGGCCAGCGAATAGAGTTCTTCGCCCGCGCCGCAGCCGGCCACCCACACCTTGAGCGAGGGATAGGTCTTCAAGTGCGGCACCACCTCTTGTCGCAAGGCGCGAAAGTAGCCGGGGTCGCGGAACATCTCGCTGACCTGCACGGTCAGGAACCCGAGCAACCGCGGCAACACCGCCGGATCGTGGAGCAGCTTGTCTTGCAGTTCGGAATAGCTCCGACAGCCGAGGTGAGAGCGGGCTTGAGCAAGACGTCGGGTGATCGACGGCTTGGCATAGCCGCGAAAGTCATACTCATAGGCCTGGTACAGCGCCTCAAGCAGCAATTGCGCCTCCAAATCGTCGGTCTTCTCGGGCAGGGTCGAGACCGATGGAACGTTGCCTGGCTTCATCCTAGGCTCCTGACTCACTCCCCACTTCTCTTGCCCCTTCTGCCGGCCTCAGGTACAGTGAGCGGTATGCCGAACGTCTCGCATCCATAGTCGAGTCCGATCGAGCCGTCTGCGGAGGCAGCCCCCACATCACCGGCACACGCATCACGGTCCGGACAATTGCCACTTACGTCCTGCACTACGATCTCTCGCCGGACGAGCTGCTTACCTATTACCCGCACGTCGGATTAGCGGCGATTTACGACGCCTTGTCCTATTACTATGATCACCGCGCAGAGATCGATACCGAAATCGCCCGGCAGAACGAGCATGAGTCTCTGCCTCCCGCAGCCGGTTGAAGGGGCATGACGCGGCCAGAGAAGAACGAGTCCTGTTCACCTTCAACTGCGGAGACTTTCACGGACCGGCTGTGGAATGGCAGATGCAAGGACGCTCGCATTCCGGCATTCTCCTATCAAAGGAGTTTCCATTGGCTGAGTTGCTTCGACGGTTCCGCTGCTTCATTGCCCACCATCGCGGTCGTGACCTCTCGAACCACATCCTCCGGCTAACCGCGTCGCCTCGGCGATAAGAGGGTACGCTCCGTCTCACATTTTCGGCAACCAGATGCGCACGAGGGACAGCAATTTATCCACATCCAGCGGTTTGGCCATGTAATCGTTGGCGCCCGCGGTCAATGCCTGCAAATGGTCGGCCTTCATCGCCTTGGCCGTCAGCGCGATGATGGGGAGTTGCTTCCATTCTTGACGCCGGCGAATCTCCCGCATGGCGGTCAACCCGTCCATCTCGGGCATCATGATGTCCATCAACACCAGATCGATCGGCGCGCCGTCCGGCTGCACGGACCCCTCCAGCGCCGCCAGCGCCTCGCGCCCGTTGCGGGCCACCTCTATTTTGGCGCCGCGGGGCTCCAGCACGCTCATGAGCGCGAAGACATTCCGCACATCGTCCTCCACGACCAGGATGCGGGCCCCCTCCAGCGCCGCATCGCCGCGACGGGACCGCATGAGCATCGCCTGTTGTTCGGGCGGCAAGTGGGTCACGACTTGGTGAAGGAATAACGTGACTTCGTCGAGCAATCGTTCGGGCGACTTGGCTCCCTTGATGATGATGGACTTGGCATAGCGCCGCAGTCGCTGCTCCTCGTCGGGCGAGAGGTCGCGCCCGGTGTAGACGATCACCGGCGGAAAGGCATAGCGGTCCTCGCGGCTGAGTGTCTCCAGGAGAGAGAAGCCGCTCGCATCCGGCAGGCTCAAGTCGAGCACCATGCAATCGAACGTCGTCGTCTGCAGCTGGTCGAGACAATCGGCGACGCTCCCGACGCCGACGGTTTCCACGTCCTGGGAGGCCAGCAACAAGCCGAGCGCTTCCCGCTGCGCGGGGTCGTCCTCCACGATCAGCACGCGCCGCAACCGTCGAGTCAGGCGGTCTTCCAAGCCGCGAAAGGCCTCGACCAACTGTTCCCGCTTGACCGGTTTCAGCATATAACCGACGGCGCCGAGCGACAGCGCCGTCTGCGTGTAATCGTGCAACGAGACGATATGGACAGGGATGTGTCGCGTCCGGGCGTCGATTTTCAACCGATCGAGCACCGACAGTCCCGACGTATCCGGCAGCCCGATATCCAAGAGAATGGCGTTCGGCAGGAACTGCGGCGCGAGGATCAGCGCCTCGGCGGCGGTGGTCGCGATCAGGGCTTGGAATCCTTGCTCATGCGCGAGGTCGGAGAGGATGCGGGCGAAGGTATCATCGTCCTCGACGATCAACACGGTGCGCCGGTCGCCGGACAATTGTTCTCGATCGTCGGGTACGGCGGGTGTGACGGGGGCGGGAGCTATGTGCGATCCGGAGTCGGAAAGCATCCCTGTGCCTGCCCGATGCTGTTTCCGGCTCGCTTCCGTCGCGAACAAGGTGTCCGTGTGTGATGCGCGTCCCACGCCTTTCTCGGCCCCGACCACTTGCGCGGGATCGTACCGTTCCGGCAGAACGACCGTGAAGGCGCTGCCGCTTGCCGGTTCGCTCTCGAGCCGAATCTCTCCGCCCAAGAGACGCGTGAATTCCTGCGCGATGGACAACCCCAAGCCGGTGCCTCCGTATTTCCGATTGGTCGTGCCGTCGGCTTGGCGGAACGGCTCGAAGATCACCTGGCGCTGATCCTCCGCGATGCCGATGCCGGTGTCGCGGACCGCGAACGCGATCCGGCCGTCGTCGGCGCGGGCGATCTCCAACGAAACCTCGCCCCGCTCGGTGAACTTGATCGCGTTCGACAGGAGATTCTTGAGCACCTGCTCCAGCCGCTGCTGATCCGTTTCAATCACCTCCGGAGTCTCCGCGGCAAGCTGCATCCGCAGCTCCAAACCCTTCTCTCGGGCCATGGGCTCGAACTGGCCGCGCAAATTTTGGATGAGAGCCGAGAGGCGCACGGCGGAGGGATTCACCTCCATTCGACCCGCTTCGACCTTGGCCAGGTCGAGCACTTCGTTGATGAGCGCGAGCAGATCCCGGCCGGCGGCTTCGATGGTTCTGGCGTAGTTCACCTGTTCGGGCGTGAGCGTGCCCGTTGCGTTGTCGCCCAGCTGCCGGGCCAGGATGAGCGATGCGTTCAGCGGTGTGCGGAGCTCATGCGACATGTTGGCGAGAAACTCCGATTTGTAGCGTCCGGCCTGTTCCAGCTCCCTCGCCTGCGCTTCTAGTTCCTCCTTGGCGCGGGTCATGTCCTCTTTCTGCATCTCCAAGATCTGGGTCTGTTCTTCCAACTGCATATTGGTCTGTTCCAGCTCGGTTTGCTGTTCTTCCAAGCGAACCTGCGAGTCTTGGAGCGACCGGCTTTGCTCCGTCAGCTCTTCGTTGGACACGCGCAATTCCTCGCTCTGCGTCTGCAGTTCTTCGGCCTGACGCTGCGTCTCTTCCAGCAATTCCTGCAAGCGCGCGCGGTATTGCGCCGAGCGAACCGCCACGGCGACCGATTCCGCCACCCGTTCCAGCAGTTCTTTTTCCGCCTGTCCCACGGGGTGCAAGCAGCCCAGTTCCAGCACGGCCTTCACCGCGCCTTCCACCGCGCAGGGAGCGATGAGTAAATGACGCGGAATCCCGCGCCCCAGCGCCGAGCCGAGGCTGAGATAGCCCTCCGGCACATCCGAGACGACGAATACCCGCCGATCGAGGAGCGCCTGCCCGAGCAAACCGTCCCCCGCTGAAATTCTGTCCGGGACCTGGGCAGCCTCCGGCACGCCGTACATCGCCATTCGATGAAACGACCCGCCGTCTTCGATGAACAACGCGCCTGCGGGCGCGTCGAGGCTCTCCGCCAGCGTGCGGAGGGTCTGTGACCCGAGCTGGTCCATCCGCAGCTCGCCCGCCATCCGCTCATTCAGGAGAGCTTGGACCGATTGCATCCATTCCTGTTTGCGCACGGCGAGCTTGTTTCGGATGAACTGATATCCAAGAGCCGCCAGGGCCCATTGCGTGGCGATGCCGAAGCTGCGGTTGATGCCCGCCGAAACCGGATCGATACCCGGTGGACTCAAGAAAAAGCCTGCCACAGTACAGACGGTCGCCGCCCCGGCCACGATCAGCGGCACCGCCGGCCGCCATCCCAAATACGTCAATGTCACCGGCAGCAGATAGAACACCCAGACGGTGATACCCAGAGTCGTGAACAGGTCGCTGATGACTACGATCGCCGTCGACAGGGCGATGGCGGCATAGACCAGCGGAGTAGGGGTTCGTTCAAAACGAGTCATGTTGTTTCCGTTTCACGTTTCGGATGCCGAGTGTAACGCGAGGAAGGTCGAGCCGCTTCTACGCCGACGAGTGCATGGCGAGGCAAGGCGGTCATCTTCCTTCTTTCGTGCCCACGCATGGCGCTGTCTTCCAAAATCAGGAGCCGAAACGAATCGGAGCTTGCAGCTTACAGCCGCCTCGCAGTATAGGTAAAGGTTCCAATATAAAAACTAGGGGTATTCCTAGGGGGTCCAGGCTAGGAGGAAAATCCATGCGCCCTATGACCTATCGGACAAGCTTCGGAGGAAGAAAAGTCAGAGTTCCGGGATCACGCGTCAATGCTTTGCGGTTGCCGAACCTTTTTCGGGATGACGCGGCGAATGGCGTCATAGAGCGTTTCCATGGCCGCTTCCTTGGTCAGCAGCGTGACGGCGCCGACGCGCGTCATGGCGTCGCGATTGTCGGCTTCCGCATTGACCGAGAGCCCGATCACTACGGTCTTGTGAAACCGGCTTTTTATCCGGGCGGTGGCTTCGATGCCGTTCATCGTCGGCATGTTGATGTCCATCACCACCACTAAGGGGCGTAACTGGTCCACCAACCGCACCGCCTCCTCGCCGTTGGTCGCTTCGCCCACCACCTCGATATCGGGATAGTTGTCGAGCACCGCGCGCAATCCCTGCCGGATCATGACGTGGTCATCCACCAACAAGACACGAATGCGATGACCGTGAAACGTCTCTCGTAAAGCGTCGTTCGCGTGTGAAATACGAGAGACAAGCGGCGAGGGAGGCGCCGACATGTTGTCTCTTCTCTCGATGGAGGCGGCCGACGGCAAGCTCAGCACGGCCGTGGTGCCCTTCCCTGGTGCCGATTGAATCTCGAATGAGCCGCCCAATGCCCGCATGCGCTCCCGGATGCTGAAGAGGCCGAACTTGGAAGACACGCCTCCGCCGGAGGTTTCGCCGGCAGCCGCGGCGACAGCGACAGCGACAGCGGCAAGATCGAAGCCCGCGCCTTCATCGCGGACCTCGATTCTCAGCATGCCGTCGCGATGTTCCATCGCCACGGCCGCCGCTCCGGTCCCCGCATGTTTGGACGAATTGATCAGCAATTCCCGCACCGACTGGAACAAGAGAACGCCTTGATCCTCCGGCAACATCAGCGCTTCGTCCGGCGCGGTGACCGTCACGGTCACATCGTGCTTCTGCATGTACTCGCCCAGCCACTTGAGTCCGGCGGGTAACCCATGGTCGCGCAACACGGACGGGCTCAATTCGGTCACCAGCGTACGGGTATATTTCAAGGCGTCGGACAACACCTCGTCGGTCTCCTGCATCAACGTGACCACCGCCGGCACCATCTCTTCCGACCTCCGTTTGCCTTGGCCGAGCTTGAGTTTCGCCAGAACAAGCATTTGCTGCAGATGGTCGTGCAACTCAGTGGCCAAGCGCGCTCGTTCTCGCTGCTCGGTCAGGTTCAACTCCGTGGTCAACGCACGGAGCCGATCTTGAGAGTGGAGCAGTTCGACGGTCTTGACGCTCACCGCCTGCTCCAACTCCACATTCCACCGTTGCAAGCGCAGTTGCGCCTCCCGCAACGTCTCTTCCGCCCGGATACGCTCGGTGATGTCCCGCGCGATTTTCGAGGCGCCGATGACCCGTCCGTGCGTATCGATAAGAGGAGAAACGGTCAGTGAAACGTCCAGCAATGTGCCGTCCTTGCGGCGACGGATGGTTTCGTAGTGATCGATCTTCTCGCCGCGACGGATGCGCATTAAAATGCTCGGCTCTTCATTCACCCGGTCCGGAGGCATGAGCATGGTCACCGGCTGCCCGATCGCTTCTTGCGCCGTGTAGCCGAAGATGCGCTCGGCTCCTCGGTTCCAACTGGTAATGATCCCATTGAGGTTTTTGCTCACAATGGCGTCATCGGACGATTCGACGATCGCGGCGAGTTTGGCTTTCACATCTTCGTCCCGCTTTCGCTCGGTGATGTCCATGAGCATGTTGATGCCGCCGACAATCCTCCCGTCGGCATCACGCAACGGAGTGGGATAAGGCGTGAACCAGAGGCGCGTGCCGTCGGGCCGCTCGGCAATCGCCTCCACGCCGCGCACAATGCGGCCCTCCTTCAGCGCGACGGCCATCGGACATTCGTCGTGCGGCATCGGGGTGCCGTCGGGGTGATAGAGTTTCCAACTCACGCACCACTCGTCGGTGCCGAGCTTGGGTGTGCGGCCGGAGAATTCCACGGCTGCCGAATTAAAGTGTGTGAGCCGACCTTGGGCGTCGGTGGTGTAGATCGCCACCGGCAGGGCGTCAATCATGTCGCGGAAGCGTTTTTCGCTTTTGCGCAGCGCGTCGTCCGGCTGTTCCGTCTCTTGATCAAGCGCCGGGCGCGGCTTCAACGAGCCCGACTCATCAGGCAGCGCCTGGCCTGGCTCGAAGAGTCTCGCCTCCGATTCCACGCGCGCCGAGAGCGCATCCTGTTCGGTCGGCGATTGCTTATTCGTTTCTTCGAAGCCCGGTTCGAGGTAAATCATCGTCCCATGGTCACCGTTCAAACTCTGCAACGCGCCATGGCGCGCCTGCGGGACTTACGCAGTATGGGTCTGGGTGAAGGTTTCATCGAAATGACCGACCGGTTCGTTCTGAGCTGAAATCTTGCCAGACGCTCCGCTGGTTAATCAAGATCGGGGGGGTGGAAGATACTTGTCGCCTACCCTTTCTTCACCGCCTCCACGATGGCGCTGTACAGTTGCTCGACCGCCGATTCCTTCTTCATGAGCCCGACGGCCCCCGCCCGCTTCATCGCCTTTTCATTCTCTTCGGCGGCGTTCACCGAGAGTCCAATGACGATCGTCTCCGGATAGCGGCGCGTGATCTGTTCCGTCGCCTCAATGCCGTCCATCGTCGGCATATTGATGTCCATGATCACCGCCGCCGGTCGCAATGTGTCCACCAGGCGTATGGCTTCTTCGCCGTTGGCCGCTTCGCCCACCACCTCGATATCGGGATAGTTGTCGAGCACCGCGCGTAATCCCTGCCGGATCATGACGTGATCATCCACCAACAAGACATGAATGCGATGACCGTGAAACGTCTCTCGTGAAGCGTCGTTCGCGTGCGAAATACGAGAGACAAGCCACGAGGGAGGTGTCGACATGTTGTCTCCTCTCTTGAGGGAGACAGCCAACGGTAAGCTCAGCACGGCCATGGTGCCCTTCCCTGGTGCCGATTGAATCTCGAACGAGCCGCCCAGCGCCCGCATGCGCTCCCGGATGCTGAAGAGGCCGAACTTCGGGGCGCTCGTGCCGCTGTGACCTCCCGCCGCGCCGGCAAGATCGAAGCCCTTCCCCTCATCGCGGACGACGATTCGAATGCGCCCATGTTCCTGCTCCATCAAGACCGTCGCCGTTCCGGTCCCGGCATGTTTGGAAGAGTTGATGAGCAGTTCGCGGACGGATTGAAACAGCAACACCGCCTGATCGTCCGGCAACCGCACGTTGTCCGTATCCGGCACGGTCACGGCGACCGACATCTCGTGTTTCTTCATGTACTCGGCCAGCCATTTCAACCCGGCGGCCAGGCCATGATCGCGCAGCACCGGCGGGCTGAGTTCGGCCACGAGAGTGCGGGTATACTTCAGCGCCTCGCAGAAGACGGCATCCGTTTCCTCGAGTATCTTGGCCATCGCCGGCATCTCGACCGCACACCGTTTACCTTGCCCCATTTTCAACCTTCCCAGCACCAACGTCTGTTGCAAGTGGTCGTGCAATTCGGTCGCCAGCCTCTTGCGTTCCCGTTGTTCCGCAAGATTCAGCTCCGTCGCCAAACAGCGCAGTTGGTCGCGGGACTGCACCAGTTCATGTGTCCGTTCGTCCACCAGCTGCTCCAGCTTGTCGGTCAAGATCTGAAGCCGCTCCTGGCTGGTTTTCAATTCCTGTTCAAATCGAATGCGATCCGTAATGTCGATCCCGATGCCGCCGACCAGCGGCATCCCTCCGAGACCCGTGTGAATCGGAAACTTCGTGACAAGCGAAAAGTGTCTCCCGTCCGCATGTTCCAAAATCTCCACCGTTTGGATGCCGTTCGAGCCGGCCAAGGCTTCCTTGTCATGCTTGATGAACTGTTCAGCCGCCTCGGTCGAAAACAGTTCTTTGTCGGTCTTGCCGTACAGATCCTCCGCGGGTCTGCCGAACACGCGCTGGGCCGCTTCATTCACATAGCAATATCGACCCTCCGCGTCTTTCAGCCAGGCCAGGCCCGGTAGGTTCCGCATGAACATCGAGAAGCGCCGTTCGCTTGCGATTAGGGCCTCTTCCGTCCGCTTGCGCTCGGTGATATCGATGGTCACGCCTGCGTAGCCGAGGAACGCGCCTTGCTCGCTCATGCGCGGTCGAGCGACCGATCGCATCCAGCGCCACTCGCCGTCGTGCCGGCGGAATCGAAATTCGGCGTCGAAGACCGCTCGCCGATCGACGGCCTGCAGATACCCGTCAAGGTAGCGCTTCCGGTCGTCCGGATGAACGAATTGCGCCCATTCATAGGCTTGAATATCCGGTGGATTCGCCCCCAAGAACTCCAGATAGGTACGGTTGACGAATTCCGCCCCCTGAGGCCCGTTGATCCAAATGAGCGCCGGCGCCGCGTCGGCCAGGGCGCGGAAGCGCGCGTCGCTCTCGCGCAGATTCGCCTCCGCTTGCTTGCGCTCGAAGAGTTCATGGCGCAGGTCCACGAGCGCCGCTTCCGCCCGCAGTTGAGCCGTTCGTCGCGCCTGGGCGATTCCCACAACGACCAAACAGACCCCAAAATAGGTCAGGTACCCGATCTGGTGCATCGGTTCCGTAATCGCCAACGACTCGCGCGGCGGCACGAGGTACCACTGTGAGGCCAGTCCCCCCAGCGCCATCGCCGTCAAGGACGGTCCCAATCCTCCAAACCACGCCGTGACGGCGACTGCGATATAGAATGAGATATACGGAAAGTGGTCCCCTAGCGCCGGATCGAGCGCCGATCTTGTCAACAAGGCCAGGAGCGTCATCACGACCGCCAAGGCGTACTCCGTGATGGTCCGACGCAAGGGCGAAACCCCGGCGCGTATTTCAGGATGCGGAGACACCGCTGGCGGATGGTGAGTGGTCACAATGCGGCCTCAGATGTCGATCGCCTACATTGCTCCGGTTCCACCGGTAAAGAGCCGACCGATGTGGTAAAAAAACGATCGACCCCCGCGACGCATTATCGTGAGGAAGAGAATCGCAGCTTACTCGCGGTGATGCAACTTATGCAAAGGCCTGAACATTAAAACTAGGGGAATCCCTAGGAGCCATCGGGCGCAAGGGGGCAGGCTTCGGTTACGACCGTGCCAGCATCGCCGCCGCGACCAGGACGACCAGCGCGATGAGCAGCGAAAGACGCGGCAGCCAGCGCGCGGTCTTGAAGACTATCTGCTCTCCCGCCGTTCGCCGGGAATCCGGTATGGCGCTGACCCGACTGACCCGAGGACCGAAGACAAGATCATGAAGTAGAGTCAGGAACAACAACAGGGCGACCAGCGTCAACTTTACGGTCACAATCGCCGGCCACGAAACCGGCTTCGTGATCTCGATGCCGCGCAGAGACAACAACATCGGGCCGGTGGCGAGCAATACCGCGATGGCAACCCACACCATGGGACGAAATCGTAGCGCGGCGGATCGAAACAGCGCCATGAATTCCGGCGCCGCCTTCCGTCCCCTGACCAGAGGCGCCAAGACCACGGAGAGAAAGATCATGCCGCCGACCCAACTCACCGCGGCAAGAATATGCAGGACGACCAGGGTGGAATACATACCGCGCTATCATAATCGATCTGCGGGGAGAAAATCGTCACCGAACGATTGACCGTCCACCCAGAGCCTTGACTCTTCCGTGATCTTGCCGGTACAGAAAGCCATGCTCCAGCGTCGGCCTCTCTTCGGCATGGTTCTGCTGATATTTCTGGGATTCTCGCTAAGCCCGACGGCCGGAACGGCAACAGAGGAATCGCTGTACGACCGCATTGCCGCGTTTGCTCATGGGGGGGGCATGATCACCATCCCCGAAGGGCGCTTCTTCATGGGAACCGCCAGGACTCGCCAGACTTCGTTCAGCCTTGAGTTTCCTTACGATGACACCGAACAGCCGCAGCGCCATGTGTGGCTTGACCGGTTTGAGATCGATCGCCATGAAGTCAGCCTCGGTGAATTCCTACTTTGGTTACAGCGGCAGCAACGTCCCCTTTCCAGTGATTTGCGCAAACTACTCGACCACATGACGACCGTCCATGCCCTGTCGCCGGACACCCTCGCCCGTTGGCCGGCGCTCTACGTCGTCTGGGCCGAGGCCTCGGACTTTTGTCGCGCACAGGACAAGCGCCTCCCGACCGAAGCCGAGTGGGAAAAGGCCGCGCGGGGAGACAAGGGCAACCTCTTTCCCTGGGGGCACAGACCTCCCGCTCAAGGGTTGGCCATGTTTGGGCAGTACCATGTTCATGAGATCCCTATTGTGGCTCCGGTCGAGAGCGGCGAAGAAGGCGGAAGCCCCTACGGCCTGCATCACATGGCCGGCAATGCCGCGGAGTGGGTCGAAGACTGGTTCGGAATCGATTATTATGCGACGATGCCGGACCGCAATCCACGGGGCTCTGGTCAAGGCCGCTACAAGGTGGTGCGGGGTGGATCGTGGAAAAGCTCGCCTGTGATGCTGAGAACCGCGACACGAAGCGGCGCCTCGCCGGAACAGCGGGCGGCAACGATCGGGTTTCGCTGCGCGCGGTCGAAACCATAACGAACGGAGCCTGGAGATGAACATCCGGAGACATGGCAGAGCTTTCTGCCCGCTGCTGATTCTGATGACGCTCGCGGTGGGAGACTCGGCATCCATTGCCGCGGGATCGGACAGTGACGCGGGCGGATGGAAACTCTATACGAATGCCCGATACGGTTTCTCCGTCAGGTATCCGGGAGACTGGCGCCTGGGCAATCCGATGCCGGACGGAAACGGGATTACACTCTACCCTTCCATCGAACACAGCCTGGTGGCCGTCTCCGGCCATATGAATGTCGTCAGCGGGAGCAGTCAGGATGGACGGCAGACCCTGGATGAATTCGCCTCGGCGCACCGCCGCATCATTACGGACCTCTATGGCAAGAAACACATTGCCGTCAGCTGGCGGCCTGATCGGGAGATCTCGCTTGCGGGCTTTCCGGGAAAGCAGCTCGTCTTCACGTACAAAGACGATACGCAGGGCGAGATGATCGAACATCATATCTTTTCGCTTGGTCGCAACGAGGGACGCGGCATCCGTGTGAAGGCCCCGCTCTCGGCAGAGGAGCGGCTCATGGCGGTAACCAAAAAAATTCTGGAAACCTACCAGCCTGGAAGAGACCAGAATGCGGTGAGCCCGTTCGTTCCGAAGCCGGAGTCGCGATAACGAGTATTTCGTAAAGTGTCGCTCGTCCCCTCAATCCTGAGTTCAAAGTTTCAAGTGGTGCAGAAGGCAAAAACCTGAAACCCTGGCCGATGCGCTTCACGAGAGACGGTCAACGTCTGTCACGCGCCGCTGTCTTTCATCGCCAAGAGCTGTTTCATCGCCTCTCGCGCCGCCGCGCGAGCCTTTGCGGCTGGATTCAAGCTGGCGCCGGGATCGACCCGGTCTCCCATCTCAGCGACCCGCTTGCAGTACATGATGACATCCTGCAAGTGCGGCGCTGCCCCCTTGCCCTGCTCATCGGTCGGCGGCAAGGCCTTCAGAATTGCGCGCGCTTGTTTCGCCGCTTCCGCGCAATGATGAAGAATGGCTTTTCCGTCGCCCATGCCTCCGTGCATGACCATCTCTTCCGCGTCTCGAACCATCGCCCGGCCTTGCTCTTGAATCACGTCCGGCGATCCTGCTTCAGCCGCGACGATCCCGACCATCAAGACGGCGGAGAGAATCCCCATCATCATTCCCGGAACAGACAGGCGGTTCATCGACATCATTGGCGGCTAGTGCGCTTTGAAGACGAGATCGAGAGTGGCCGTCCCGTTCGGCTGCACTGTCATCTCCCGCTCTTGGCTGCCGAGGATCGGATGCCAGGCCTTGATGTGATAGGTCCCGGCCGGGAGATCACCGATCGTAAACGAGCCGTTGAGATCGGTCACGGCATAATAGGGATTGTCGATCGCATAGCCCCAGTTCTGCATGTAGGGGTGCATGCCGCACTGCATGGTAAACACTTTCCGCCCTTTGACCAGCTGTACGACATCAGTGGTCCCGCTCACGTGCAGCGCGGGCCGATGGAGGACGATATCGACGCCGGCTTGGTCATATGCATAGCCTTGAATGTCGTGCGACACCGGATCCCGATTAAACACCGTAATGCGGCGCTTGTCGCTGACCACCGTGACGAAGGGCAGGAACTGGCAGAGACTCGCTTCCACTTCGGCATCGGTGAAGGCAAAGGGCTTGCCGTGCGGCACGTTTTCCACGACGATCACCACATCCTTGAGCCCACCGTCTGGTCCGACCGTGACTTCGTGCAAGAGCCGATGCCCATTGCCATCCGACACGGTCCCGCAAAACTCGCGGTCCGGGAAGCGGCGCAACTCAAATTCCTTCGGGGCCGGCACGACGCCGGTGAACGTGACCTTCCCCCGCACCACGGCTCCCTCCGTCACCGTTCCAGACTCATAGGCCCAGCCCTCCGTTTGCCACCCCAAGGCCAGGACCATATATACGCAGACCGCCACATAGAGCCCTCTTCTAATTAATCGTGTCACCGCTCTTCCTCCTACATCGTCAGTTCGCTGGGTGCCGCCGGCCGGACATACTCGAACCGCCGGCAATCGTCCTTGCGCGTTGACGTGGGCCATGACGACAGACTCTCTATTTTCTTACGATCCGCTCAGTCGAAAAATCAAGCTCGGCAGTGGTCGGGCCTCCGCCGTAGTTTGCACGGAATGGATCAGAAGGGGTTCAAGACAACTTTCGTCCAAGAGATTCGAGCAGGGGAACCGGCTCACCGGCTGGATTCCCTCAGTCCATGGGGGGTCACTCTCTTCAGGTCATTCTGTTTGGTGCCGTATGCTTTCTGGATTCGCATTACTCAGCAACAGTGGAAGTTCGAACAGGAACGGAGATTGCTCAGTGAAGATCGGTCTGCGAAACTCTTCCGACCACTGTCCCTCCTTGCTCACGGTCTTGAGTGGAAACCGTTGGGCCTTGGTCACCCACCGGTAGAATTGCATCGGTTCACCTTGGTCGACGACCGTCACTTCAAACAACTCCGTGGGGTGGCCGTTCAATGTCTCATCGCCTATGAACTCGCGCGAGACTTCTCCGTTCATCTTTTCAGTCACCACCAACAGGTGGTTGTTCACGATCGGAATTTCAAGGTACTGCCGACGTTTCGATAAGATGAGCCACGCGTGTTGCTTATCGGCTCGAACGATCATGATGCTGGCGCCTTGTTGAGGTTGCGTGTACTCCACCCGCCAGCGATCATCCTTGGCGTTCACGTGAGCCGTGACCACACTTGGTCCCCTTTTCACGATCCACTCCGCGGAAAAATCGAGCGCTGCCGCCTTGTGCAGTGGACCGATTATCACGATCGGTATCACCAAGAAGACAAGCCTTCCGACCAGTACGATGAGACCTCGCAGGTTCATGTACTATTTTTAAACGGCGGCTTGAGTGTGTCTGCTCGGCATTACCCTAGGAAGGACTGGTCAATTCCCGCCGGTCCGAGACATCAAAGACATTGGGTGCGAGCCAAGGCTGAATCCTCTGCGCGCTTGCTCTTCAATATGTGATTGCAGCGGACCGCACCTATCACGTGGTCCAGCTGAGGGTGGTCTTCTCAGGAACCGGATGTTGTGGGTCCGGCACACCGGCCAATTGATCCAAACGGTATTTCTTCAGCCGCCGATACCAGACGGCCAATGTGTCCGATTCCAAGTTCAACAGCATACTTCCCTTCCGACCGAACCCACGCTCCTGCAATTCCAGAACTTCCCGGTCCTGGCACAGAATGGTCCTCAAGGTCCGGCGGACCGGCCATCCCACGGGGAGCCCGCGCAAAAAGTTCCACCCGACGCAGATGTCGAACCGGCTTCGCTCATCAGTGAGCGGTGTGGCAACCAACATGACGGACGCGAACCGTTTGCCGATCTCCCACCGTTCCAGATGGATGCCGGGCAGCACGAAATCGACCGTGGTCGTGGCTGATCCCAGCTTCGGAGACAAGGCGCGAAAGATAAATGTGTCCGGCAGCACGACATTCTGCGAGATCGTGCGAAACCCCAACGGCAGCCGCGTGAACACTTTTTCCTTTTTCTTGGCTGCCTCGCGCCGTCGGAAATATTTGTTATGCACGAACGGGACATGGGCGGGATCCATAAGACTATCCGCCGCGAAATCCCACCGGACTTTCGCCTCGGCGGACTCGCGCACGGAAACCATCGGACTGCCGTCGGCCGGAACCGGCAACGACGGTGGTGGCGACGAAGGTTTCGGGCACTGCTCGTTGCCCATATAGACCCAGACCCACCCGTCCTGTTCCTCCGCCGGAAAGATCTTCACGCAGGCCGAGGCCGACGACGGATGTGGGACCTTGCCGATGGCCGGTACTTCGATACACTCGCCGGAAGCGATGAAGCGCCACCCGTGAAAAGGGCATCGCAACGAATCCCCTTCCTGCCGCGCCGACGAGAGCGGCACGCCCTTGTGAGGACAGCGATCTTCCAACGCATGCACACGACCCTGCCCATCCCGAAACAGCGCCAACGGCTGGTTGCAGAGAACCGATGCGAAGGGCCGTCCGGTCCTGATCGCGGCGCTTTCCCCGGCAATGTACCAGAAACCTTCGAGCATTCAGTTCTGTGGCCTCAGCCGCCGAGCGTATCGAGCGTTTCCTTGAGACTCTTGCGGATGCAGGTGAAAATCGGCGTATCGCGCAGGGTGTAGCGTGAGCCCTCGGTTTCGCGTAGCGCCATCACGAGCTCCAGAAAGTCTTCCGGCTTATCACTTTCAAATGCCACCACCCATTCCTGATCGTCCAATCCAAACGAATACGTCGTGTTCAGTTTCACCGACGGAAATCGATGCCCCACTTCGATATGTTCATCCATCATGCCCTGTCGCGCCGCCCTTGTGAGCAGAAACCATTCGCGCGTCTTCACAAACGGATACACGAAGTTATATTTGCTTTTTCCCGGCACCACCGTCAGCCGTTTCCCTTCCTGCCCCGCGTGTGAATGGTGGTCGACATAGACGGACCGCTTGGTCATCGCCAAGTAAGAATAGGGGGTAGAGAGATACTGCCCGAGGCCGGAGGCCAGAATCTTGGCGCTCATGTCTTGGAAGAGGTCCAGGTCATAGCTGATGCGCCAGAGCATAAAGTCGCAGTCCCCCCGGATGCCGATGGTGGAATAGGGCACTACGAGGACCTTGCCGGCGTAGTCCTCCACGGCCTTCAGAAACTCCTGTTTGCCCTGAACACGCGTATCCTCCGGTAACCGCCGCCACGCCGGGGCAACCTGATAAAACACAAAATTGACATACTGGCGTGCGGGTGCCGTGGGCGCCGGGGCTTGTTCAGGGATGGACATTCAAACTCCTTATAGAACTTTTGGAGACGACCGCTTACCTATTCGTTCATCAGTATCCGCCGCCTCGTCTGACCCTCATGAGCAGCTGCCATCGAATACGCTGTTCCGATCTTCGTCGCTCGTATCTCGCGAAGCGCGCACAAGAGGAGAGACCTTCTCCTTTCGTCCCGCGCGGCACGCTTCACGAAATACGCTTCCCGCGAATAGGCTTCCGCGGTTAGATACAGCGCGGCACGTCCGGCGCCATCACGCCGGTTAGAAGCCGATCGCCCCATAGACGCCGGCGGTCCAGAAATTATTCACCGTGTTGGTTTGATTGGACGCCAGATGGAAGCGGCTGTCGAGACCCAGCCACAACTCTTTCCACAAGCGAAACTCAGCGCCCCCACCGAACTGAACCCCGATGTCCAAATAATTCACCTGACTTGAGGTCGGGCTGATGACGTGGAAATCCAACCCGGCCGGAATGATCCAGGGTTGGAAATCAGTCCCCTGCCGGAACTTCACCTTGGGCGCCACGCTCGCCGTCAACATGGTCATCTGCACCTTGGCCGGAGCCGTATTGCCGACCAGGGCTTCCCCATTCAAGACGCTGCTGGATGCCCACCGCTTGAACTCCAATCCGATCTCGCCCACGAGCGCGACTCCTGGCATCATGCCCCAGAGATCTTTGGTGATCATGAGCTCCGCTCCACCACCGATGTAATAGCCGCCGGTCCCGGTATTTCCCTTGGTATGGACGTCGGTAATCGCTTCGCCGGCGCGATCGCTCAGCATCTGGCCATAGCCCCCGCGAAAGAACACGCGATTCCCCGTCGACGTCGTATCTTCGGCCAAGACCGTCCCCGTACCACTCAGGGCGAACGCCGCGGCGAGCGACACCACGACAGACCACAACCCGATGTTCCTCCTGCTCTTCTGAACCTGCATGATACCCCTCCCTGGTTACGCATCGAGGAATGCTGCCCTCCTCGAGCGGTCAGCTAATAGACACCTTCCGGCCCAAGGCATCAGCTTGGTGAATAATCGATTCCGCGCCTTTCCAATCGGCCCTTGAGCGCAAGAGCCCTATCGCCTTATCGTGGTCCGCCTAACCGGCGCGTGACAGCTCACGCATCCACCTTCGCGATGCGAAGGTTCGGGCACCAGTCCACTTCCGCCCGGCGCGCCAGTTCCAAGAGCTGAATCGGAATGAGATTCGCGCCCAGATGGCGCGAGACACCCACGCAACGTGAACACATAAACTGACAGTGGGACACACAGGATCGATCAGGACACCCTCCGTCAGTACCAACTTTTTCCGCCTGCTGAAGGCAATATGCGTCTGCGTCCGGCGCGCCGAGACTCTCGTGATAGCAGCGGAGGACGGCATAGAAGTTTATCCGGCTCGCGACGGGCCTACCTTCGAGTGTGATGTGGACATCGCGGAGATCCCAGGCCTCCTCGATCAGTCGCATGACGATGTCGATCGATTCGGGGAAATCATCGAAGAGCGCGACGTACGACGCTCCCTGTTCATCGGCTTCTACATCGCAGGCCGGCGCCATCCGGACCATCCGCAGCAACGTCGGAGCTTCAACCACCTGGGCTTCAGGAATCGCGATTGTGAGACGCACTCCATGCTCCCGCGAGAAATTGCAGCGTCGGATGATCGGTCACCATGTCGGACCGGATCATCGCGCGGTCGTTGATCGATGGCGGCTTCGCCTTGGGCCGGTGCATCAGTGCGGCGGGGCCAAAGTAGGCGAACGCATCCTTCATGTTGGAGAACAATATTTTCAGCGGCCCCATCCGCTGATCCGTCACGTATTGCAGAGTCAAGATCACCCGCCGTTCGCGAGCGCCAAGCGGGGTGACGGCGTGCCAGAGTTTGTCCCCGTTGAACACCACCATCGTGCCCGGCTCCATGGGAATGCGGGTTTCGCTGATCTCGGTGGGAGCCTTGCCCTTATGCACCCGCGCCACCAGGCGACAGTGCTCGGATTGCTCCACTAATCCGATGAGGACCGTATAGCGGGCGCCCCTGTAATAGGACGTGTCATAGTGAAAGCCGATGTGATCGCCCGGCTTGGTGTAGTAATACAAGGCACAGGCATGCGGATCGTCTTCGGGACAGAGCATGAGGGGAGCGTCGACCAGTCGGCTGAAGAACGTGCGAAGCACAAGCGACCGATACAAGGCAAGTATCGTCGGCGCCTTCTCCTGGATGCTGTAAAAACTGACGCTTCCTCCCTGTTTGTGGCCCGGCACATAATTGCGATGGACTTCGCCGCTGAGCTGTTCGATCTCGCAGAGGCAGGGCTCGATCACCGACGGCGGGATAAACTGTTCCAACAACAGGAACTCGTTTTGATCCCAATAGGCTTGGTGGAGGAGAGATCGATCCATCCCCCCGACAGCTTCGACAAGATTGCTTTCTATGTCGGCCGCTGGGCTGACCCTCGGCATGCGCCTCCTCGTTCTCAACGGACAGCCTTCACGGCGTGTGCGTACCGCCATCCGTAGCCCTGTGCAAGCGATGGTTTTTCCATCCTCTTGCAATGGTGCCTTGCGCTCAATCCCTATGTGTCACCTACAGGCTCGACCTGCATGGAAAGTGAGGGAGGCACTCTCACCTGTGCCCCCCTCACCGCTGAGTGGTGGCGGTCGGGACAACCGCTCACCTGAAAACGATGGGCTGGATGGTGATAGGGCAAATCACGACCCAACACCTACAGAGCCGGTCCTCTCTGTCTATAAACCGCACATCCGCAACGTCCGTGCCATCATCCTTGGTAGATGCTCAGCGGATCATTCGTGCGTGAAGAGCGACGATGGGAGCTGCGCATCGCAGTATCAGTGGCCGTTGTCGGCGCTCACGCAATCTATGAGTTTGGACAATCGCAAAGGAGCTTCCCGCTCGATCGTTCAGATATCAGTCCCTTATGCTGTCCATCGCGATAGACGTTCGTCCATGCGATAAAGGGCGAAAAGGAACACACGAACAACCTTCATCTTCAGCTCTGTCCGGCCAGATGCCAGAAGCTGATGCGGTTCTCAACGGTTCCGGCAGGCAACTGGACCGTGATCCAGAATGTCAATGGAGGAGGTTATTGAGATACGTGGAAAGCAGTGACCTGAAGAAAGGGCTGGACGGGGGCAATCACCGGACTATTCGATGCCATAGGCACGAAGCTTGTTGTAGAGACTCGCGCGGCTGATCTTGAGCAACTTGGCGGCCTTCAATCGGTTTCCTGCGGTCTTCTCCAGCGCGTCGACAATCCGTGTGCGCTCGGCCTGGGCAACCACCCCCCGCGACGTTGATCGTAAACTCTCGTGTTCGTCAGCGATGTCCACGTCTAGGAGATCATCACACACAAGCCACGGCCCGGCGGTCGTCACCACGGCCCGTTCGACGTAATGCTGCAATTGTCGGACATTGCCCGGCCACGGGGCGTCGCGCAACGCCCTCATCGTGCGCTCGGCGACCTGCCGAACCGGTTGATGATGTCGAGCGCACGAAGCAGCGACGAAGTGCCGTACCAACAGCGGGATGTCGTCTCGCCGTTCCCGGAGAGCCGGCAAATAGAGAGGCAACACGGCGAGTCGATAGTAAAGATCCTGCCGAAACGTCTTGGCCTTCACCAGCTCGGCCAGATCCTTGTTCGAAGCAGAGAGGACCCGCGCATGGATCTTCAGCGACCTGGTTCCGCCCACGGGCTTGATCTCGCCCTCTTGCAGGACACGGAGCAACTTCGCTTGAAAGGTCGGCGTGGTATCGGCGATCTCGTCGAGGAAGATAGTCCCGCCGTCTGCTTCTTCGAAGAGCCCACGCTTATTGGCGACCGCCCCGGTGAAGGCGCCCTTCACGTGCCCGAACAATTCACTTTCGAGCAGTGTCTCCGGCAGGGATCCGCAATCGACGACGACGAGCGGCCGATCTCTCCGGTTGCTGAGCGCATGAATCATTCTCGCCAGGAGTTCTTTGCCCGTCCCGCTCTCCCCTTGGATGAGGACGGTCGCCGAACTGTCCGCCACAAGACGAGTCATGTCGAAAAGCTGCCGCATGGCCGGAGTTCGACCGATCAAATCCCCGAGACCATCGCCTCCCGCCTGACCGATGGAATCCTCCGGCGTTGCTCGACGATGAGACTTCGAGGCGGGATGAAAGAGCACCAGCATCGACGCCACCGTTCCCTGCGCATCCGCTAAGGGAAATGCTTGCTGCATCCCGCAGGCCGTGCCGTCTCCTCCGCTGGAACAAGACACGCACTGGACTTCGGGCGCCTCAAATACCTTTATGGCCGGGCAGGTCCCGCAAGGATCGGTCCGATGCGCAAATGCTTCATAGCACTTGGCGTGAGGCCGGCGAGGTGTGTGAGTCTGATCGACAGCCCAGGCTGCCTCGTTCGCGTAGACGACGTTGAATGAGGGGTCCATCACCGCCACGCGGTCGGAGAGCCCCTCTGCTAATTGCTTGATCGCTTCGATTCGCGCGGCAATGATGGGATCCGTCTGCGGTGATCCGTCAAGGCGTTCTGAGTCAACCAAAGCGGGCTCATTTCTCGAGAGGAAAAGCATATGGCCTATGCCGTCAGCTATCGGCTCCGGAGCTGTGGTCGAGTAATTGTTGCACACAAGCCTTCAGCTCGGCAACACGGACGGGTTTGTCGAAGTACGCGTTCGCTCCGGCTTTGAATACCCGGGCTTTCAATGCCGGATCGCCGAATCCCGTGATGACGACGATCGGACATGTGGGCGCCACGGTCCGCAACCGGCTGATGTAATCATCTCCTCCCGCCGGCATCCGCAGATCGGTTAAAATCAGATCCGGCACGGACTGCAGCACGGCCAGAAATGCTTCGTCCCCATTCCGCGCTTCGCGCAGCTGATACCCGGTTCCGCAAAATTCATCGCAGAGCAGACTGCGCATTTCGCGGTCATCCTCAACGATCAGCAACACAGCGGCCTTTTCCTTCGTCATGCGCGACATCCTCTCCGGCCCCCATCCGGTCTTCGCAAGCCCTTAGGTTGGCTAACTGGCAAGAGACATGCCATGAGAAGGGAAACGGAAAGCGGGCTAATTCCATGAAAATCAAGCCCTGATGAGAAGAAAAGGCGCTTCGCCTGACGAGAAAAACCACAGTCACGAGTGGATCAGCTGTTGCGGGATGCTACAGGAGGGAGAGATCGGCTGTCAGCTTGCGGAATCAGGATCGTAAACGTCGTGCCGTTCTCTTCTTCACTCTCAACGGTGATGGAGCCTTGATGTTCCTCGATGATGCCCTGGACCACGGTCAGCCCCAATCCTGTCCCTTGACCGAATTCTTTCGTCGTGAAGAACGGCTCGAAGACTTTCTCGACCACATCCTGTGGAATACCATGGCCCGTATCGGCTATCGTAAGTTTCACCATCTGTTTTTCCGGCGCCAGGCCGATCCGTAGCGTGCCGCCGTCCGGCATGGCATGCACGGCGTTCATCACGAGATTGATGAAAACCTGGCTCATCTGATCCGGATCTGCCAGCGCCATCGGACAGTCGTCGGCCAACGTCAGCTCCACCTGGATCTGGCTTCGCGCGAGACGTTCCTGAAACAAATCCATGCCGGCTTCTATAGTTCCTCGGAGGTCCAAGGGGCACCGCTCCGGGGCTTTACGTCGCGCGAACGTCAGCAACTGATTCATCACCTTCGTAATCCGCTCAACCTGCGTGACAATGGTTTGAAGCCCTTTTTTCACCGGCTCTTCCGTCACACGGTCCATCAGATATTCGGCACGGCCGAGAATGACGTTCATCGGCGTCCCGATCTCGTGGGCCATGCCGGAGGCCAGTGTGCCGAGTTCGGCGATCCGCTCGGTCTTACGCAATTGTTCCTGCAATCGTTTCCGCTCGCTGATGTCCCGGAGCATGGCCAAGATAGCCGGACCTTCCTCATCCACGAACCGCGCCGTGCTGACCTCGACTTCAACCGCTCTCCCATCGAGCGTCATGATTTGTTCCTCGAGCATGGGCACTTGCGCCCGGCCTTCAAGCAGTTCATGGATTCGCTCTCGAATGACGACGTGATAATCAGGATGGAACAGATCCATCGGTGACTTTTCGAGGATCTCCTCGGCCTTCACCGCTCCGAACAACTTGATGGCTTGATCATTGGCAAAGATGATGTGGTCGCCTCGGTGCACCAAGATCGCATAGGGCGAAATGGTGATCAAGCGCCGGTAGCGTTCTTCGCTTTGCCGCAGCAAATGTTCGGCTCGCTTCCGTTCGGTGATGTCGGTGACGAACCCTTCCACATAATTGAGTGAGCCGTCCTGAGCGTAAATGCCTTCCCCCCGCTCCCAGACCCATTTGACTTCGCCCGATTTGGTCAGGACTCGGTAGATCATCTCGAATGGGTGATGCTGCTCCACGGCCGCCTGAACCTCTTGCCAGATACGCTCACAGTCCCCTGGATGGGTATTTTCTCCATACGAGATCGTTTGCCGCGCGAGATATTCCTCGACGGAATATCCGGTCAAATTCGACACTCCCTCACTCAGATACTCGAGTGTTCGGTTCCGGTCATTTCGACTCCGATAGACGAAGCCGGGAAGATTGCTGATCAAGGTGGCGAGTTGCCGCTGGCTCTCCTGGTGGGAGTCTTCGGCTCGTTTTCGTTCGGTGATGTCCCGGAGAATGACGGTATAGTAGGTCTTCCTCTCCACAGCGATATGCGAGATCGCGGCTTCGATCGGAAACTCGTCTCCGTTCGAGCGGAGCCCCATGACTGTGCCGAGTTTGCCCATCTTCCGGCTCGTGACACCCCCTTGCCCGAAATCGTGGACATGATGACGATGGGCGTCTCGGAAGCGCGCGGGCAAGAATCGATCAAGCGGTTGCCCAATGGCGTCTCGAACGGAGGAACCGAACATCTGCTCGGCCGCGCGGTTGAACAACACGACGCGTTGATCCTCGTCCACGGTGATGATCGCATCCATCGTGGATTCGATGATGCCCTCCAGCCTGAGCTGGCTGACGAGGAGCTGCTCTTCAGCCGCTTCGCGGCCGACCGTGGCACGCACCGCTTCCCGATCCGCGTGATGACGCGCCGCTTGCGCTTCCATCATCAGACCTTCGGCATGGGCCTGCTCAATCAGTGCAGATTTCAACTCGTGCTGAGTCTGTTTATACCGAATCAACCCTATCGCGATGATCCAGATGACCATCATGCTTAACGTGCGGTTAAACAAGGCGTAGGGAATCGGAAGTCCGGCCGGCTTCAGCAGCACGTCAACCCAGATGAACACCGTGGCTACAGCAGAGACGTAGAGCGGATCCCTGGGGCGGAGAGATGGATACGTCAGCAGCAGTGGAACGAGATATAAAATCGACACCGCCACGCCGACCGGCGTCAACAGGTCTAGGACAAAAATTCCTACCGTCAGGAGCGGGATCATCCAAGACACCGTGCGCATGACAAGACGGTCGACATCCTTCATGTGATCGATCTCGGCCTGGAGCGGGAGTGTCAGTTCACAATCTTGCCGCGATGATCAGAACGTGGCAATTATTCCTCTGGATGAGGCTTGCCCTCGATTTCGGCGAGCTTACGATACAGGGTCTTGCGATCGATGCCAAGAGCATGAGCGGCCTGATACTTGTTACCGCCGGTCTTTTCGAGGATCTTTTTAATGTACTCTTTTTCAAGCTCATGCAGGGGCAACACCTGCTCGGCCGCTTCGTCCAAGACACGCCGATCGCCGCGTGCCCCTTGCACCGGCGCGGGCAGATCATCGGGCGAGATCTTCTCCCCCCGGCTGAGCGTCACAGCCCGTTCGATGACATTCTCCAGTTCACGCACGTTCCCGGGCCAGGCATAGTCCATCAACATCGCCAATGTGGCCTCGCTGACACCCTTGACTTCCTTCCCTCGGGTCTCGCCGCACTTCTTGAGAAAGGCTTCTACCAGGAGCGGAATATCTTCGCGTCGTTCCCGCAACGGCGGCAACTTCAGCTCAATGACGTTGAGTCGGTAGTACAAATCTTCTCGAAAACGTTTGTTTTTAACCTCCTCATTGAGATTCAGATTGGTGGCTGCGATGATGCGCACATCCACCGAGATCGGCTTGTTCGCTCCCACTCGCCGGATTTCCTTTTCCTGAATCGCCCGAAGAATTTTGGCCTGAAGCATGAGCGGCAGCTCACTGATCTCGTCGAGAAACAACGTGCCTTTCTGCGCTTCTTCAAACAACCCCCGCTTATCCATCTTCGCATCGGTAAAGGCGCCTCGCATATGCCCGAACAGTTCACTCTCCAAGAGTTGCTCCGGAATCGCCGCGCAGTTGACCGGAATAAAGGGAGCGTCCTTTCTGTCGCTGTTGTAGTGAATGGCTTTGGCGACCAATTCTTTGCCCGTCCCGCTTTCTCCCGTGATCAGGACGTTGGTCGGACTATCAGCTACCCGGCGAATCAAATCGAACACCGCCTGGATCGCTTTGCTCTTACCTAAGATGTGATGAAAACTGTATTCCTTGTGGACTTCTTTTCTAAGCCGTCTGACCTCTCGCCGGAGCGCCGCTTCTCTGATCACCCGTTCGACCACGCGGATCAGCTCGTCTTTCTTGACCGGCTTGGTGAGGTAATCGCTCGCCCCGTGTTTCATCGCTTCGACCGCCGTTTCGACCGATCCAAAGGCGGTCATGAGAATCACGTTGATTTCCGGATGGTCTCGTTTGATCTGGGTCAGCAATTCAAGCCCCTGCATCCCCTTCATGCGAAGATCCGTGAGGACGACCGCATAGTCTTCTTCGGTCAATCGTTTCAGAGCTTCCTCTCCGCTTCCAGCCATCGTGACCTGATGACCACGATCTTTCAGCATGTCGTAGGCCAATTCCCGCATGTCTGCATCATCATCGACGACGAGGATCGCGCCCCATTCTTCGGTCATGAGATTCTCCCCCAAGCAAGGTACAACGCTTCGCCTGCCCCAAAGTGCGACAAGCGAACCAGGCTGCCTGGCGCATTATGCATCAATTTGCCCCTGTTTAGTGCGTCGGACCTATGGGTTTGCAAAGGCAGGACCACAAAAGAGGAGGATGGTGACGGGGCAGTGAAGGACTGAGCGAGCCAGCCGAGACTCGAACCCTGAAAAAATGGTAGCCGGTGCCGGTTAGAATGACGGGCTGGACGTTACATGCTGATCAGAACGCGCTCGCTCACACTCAGGAGGCGTTTCGATTGCGATTCAGGGCCTCAACCAGTCCGATCAATTCCTCTTGTACCGTCTTATCCAACTCCACAAACTGGATGCCCATGCCTGGGAACAGCAGGTATCGCTCCGGCTTGTTGCGGACCCAGGCGACCTTCGCCTTCGCTTTCAGCTTGTCCCATGGCCGATCTGGAAGGGCAAATTCAACCGTCAACTCGGTGCCAGGACTGAGAGGAGCGCCACTTTCGATAAAAAGCCCGCCGCCGCCGATTCCTCCGGTTAAACTATCGAATTGTTTTCCTTCCGGTGTGGTATATCGGATCTTCAGAGCGAGAGGCGCGCGGGGCTGCGTGCGACAATGGGCAAACCGGCCGTCTTCCCCACTGATAACCACCTGCTCGATAATGGCACCCCACGACATGGTGCCCAACAACTGGCCAGAGGAGTCGTATACGTTGATCATCTCTCGCCCAGAATCAATACTGAGAGATTTTCCTTGATGCCCCGTAGTGGAAACGACAGGAAACGTCATACATCCCTTTTCCGGATAGTGTAAACCAGGAGCGGAATTATGCTGCGTGTCCCATGTTCTGGGTTGATTTCACTAACTCATGGATTCGATCGCGGACATTCTCCGCTATTTCAGTGAATCGTATCCCCATTCCAGGACTGAATGTGTATTGATCAGCTTTCGGACAAACCCAGGCGACAGTTCCTTTTGCCGGCATCCATTCCTCGGATTTCTCCGGAAACGAGAACTCCATTGCCAATCGGGTCCCTACAGGAAGAGGGGACTGGCTTTCGATAAATAGTCCTCCACCGCCAATACCACCTGCCCGACTTTCACATCGAAGTCCTTCTGGGCTGTTGTACCGCACCCGGAACGCGAGCGAAATCCGCGGCTCCGACCGGACTTCTTTATGAACACCCACAACATCCACCTTGCGGTAAGCAAGTATTTGATCAATAACAAAATCCCAGGACAGGGAGCCGATTGTCTCCCCCTTCACACCCAACAAGACGACCATTTCACGGGCCGCGTCTAGTTCAATGACTTTGCCTTTATGACGAAGACTCAAAGAAACAGGGTATTTCACAGCCCCTCCATCCGAAATACGTACGAGGCAAGTATAGCGCGGCGTTTCTAATTGTCGAGCAAGATGAGGGGCTTACGAAAGGAGAGAGAAGGCTAACTGGCCAACGGGGGAATATCAATTCTTCCCCATCTACGAGTTGTTAGCTAGAGTTATAGATCAATAACAGAACTTTATCAGTTGTTATGCGGTCTTAGCGTCTTTTTCCTGCTCAAATATACGCAGCGGTGGGTTTTTACCCACAATTGCATCTTCCGTAATGACGACCTCTACGATCTGTTTCTGAGAGGGGGCATCATACATGACGTCAAGCATCACTTCCTCCAGGATCGCCCGAAGGCCTCTGGCCCCAGTCTTCTGCGCATAGGCTTTACGCGCGAGCGCCCCTAATGCCGCTTCGGTGAACCGGAGTTTGACTTTTTCGAACGATAACAGCTTTTCGTATTGCTTGGTCAATGCATTGCGTGGTTCGGTAAGGATGCGGATCAAGGCTCGCTCGTCCAACTCCTCTAACGTGGCCACGACGGGCAACCGTCCCACGAATTCCGGTATCAGACCGTACTTCAAGAAATCCTCGGGTTGAACCTTAGCCAGCAGATCACCCAAGCGAATGTCGCTTCTTCCGCGGATTTCAGCTCCGAATCCCATGGCTTTTCGATTCAGACGCTGTTCAACGATCTGTTCCAAACCGACAAACGCTCCCCCACAGATGAATAAAATGTTGCTGGTATTAACTTGAATAAATTCTTGATGTGGATGTTTTCTCCCCCCTTGCGGCGGGACATTCGCGACCGTGCCTTCGATCAATTTCAGCAAGGCTTGTTGAACACCTTCGCCGGATACGTCCCGTGTAATAGAAGGGCTGTCGCTTTTCCGACTGATCTTGTCGATTTCATCGATGTACACAATTCCGCGCTCCGCTCGTTCCACGTCGTAATCCGCCGCTTGCAGGAGCTTCAGAATGATGTTCTCGACATCTTCACCCACATAACCGGCTTCGGTCAGCGTCGTCGCATCTGCGAGAGTAAAAGGGACGTCCAGATACTTGGCCAAGGTCTGGGCCAAGAGGGTCTTCCCCGTGCCGGTCGGGCCGACCATGAGGATATTGCCCTTTTGGAGCTCGATATCATCGACCTCTTTTTCCTTTGACGAGATGCGCTTGTAATGATTGTGCACGGCCACTGAGAGAATACGTTTAGCCCGCTCCTGCCCGATGACATATTGATCGAGGTGATGTTTGATCTCCGCCGGTTTCTTGAGTTTCGACGAAATTTCTTCTTTGGCTTCTTCCCAGTCCTCCGCAATGATGTCATTGCAAAGATTGACGCACTCATCACAGATATACACCGTCGGCCCGGCGATCAGTTTTCTCACCTCATCACGGCTTTTTCCACAGAAAGAACAGCGCAAGTGTCGATCCATCTTTTCCTGCTTGGCCATGCACCCTCCTGCGTTACTTACCTTTGATCCCGTCGCCGGATTCCACTGCTTTCATGAGTTTGGGTGGTCGTGTGATGACCTCGTCTATGAGGCCGTACCGCTTCGCTTCTTCGCCTGACATGAAATAGTCCCGCTCCGTGTCATGGGCGATTTTCTCAATCTGCTGCCCTGTGTGCTTAGCCATGATTTCATTGAGCCGTTCGCGAATCTTGAGAATTTCCCGGGCATGAATGTCTATCTCCGTCGCCTGTCCTTGGAACCCGCCCAATGGCTGGTGGATCATCACCCGAGCATTGGGCAGGGAAAACCGCTTGCCTTTTGTTCCGGCGGTCAAGAGGAGCGCTCCCATGCTGGCAGCCTGACCGAGGCAGATGGTGTTGATCGGGGGTTTCACATATTGCATGGTGTCGTAGATGCCCAATCCGGCTGTCACGCTGCCTCCCGGCGAATTGACGTAGAGATTAATGTCTTTCTCCGGATCTTCCGCTTCAAGAAAGAGGAGCTGCGCAATCACCAAGTTGGCGAACACATCGTCGATCGGAGCTCCAAGGAAAATGATGCGGTCTTTGAGAAGGCGTGAGTAGATATCATAGGCGCGTTCGCCTCGATTGGTTTGTTCGACTACGATCGGAACCAACATAGTGCGCAATTCCTTTCCTGGGAAATTCCGGCTTCAACGATCGCCGCGCTTACCCCTGAATGACTGCTTGACGATAGACAGCATCCAGCGCCTTGTCAGCCAATATCCTTGCACGCAATTCCTCAATGGAGTCCTGACCACCCGCCTGGATCATTTTTACGAGATCGGCCACCGGCACTCTGAGCTCTGTGGCCAGTCGGGTCACTTCATGGTTCAGATCGTCCTGGCTCACCGACAAGCCTTCCTTCTCAGCGATAGCCTCAAGAATCAATCCCGCTTTCACACGACGATTGGCTTCCTCACGATTCTCTTCACGAATCTTCTTCAGGTCTTCCGCATCTGGCGCAGGAAGAGAATCCGTGACTTTGCCACGCTGGCGTGCTTGTAATGTCTGCCGCACTATCGTACTGAGCTCTCGCTCCACAAGTGTATCAGGGAGATCAAAATGATGGGTCTCAATGAGGCGTTTGAGGAGGGTATCCTTGTAGGACTCCTCAATGTCCCTCCTGAGCGACTTTTCCATTTGGCCACGCAACTTGTCCCTTAACTCGTGGAGCGACTCGTACGGTCCGCAGTCCTTGGCGAACTCATCGTCAAGAGTGGGAAGTTTCTTTTGTTTGACTCCCTTTATGACGAGGCGAAACCCGACAGCTTTTCCCGCGACTCGTTGATCCGGATGGCTCACCGGATAGGTCTGAGGAATTTCTACCGTATCCCCCGCCTGTCTTCCGATCAAATGAGCATCGATTTCAATCCCCAGCAGGGCGGCTTTCGATCCTACCTTATGGAGCTGGCCTTCCTTCTTTGTGCCTTCAAGAGGAGCGCCATCCAGAAATCCTTCAAGATCGACGATGGCATAATCTCCTTCGGACAAAACCGTACCGGCTTGAGCCTCGTCCAGCCGAGCGTGTTGTTCACGCAATACCTCAAGGGCACGGTCTACCTGCTCTTCCGCAACCGTACGCTTGTCGGCCTGGAGTGAAATGGGATTTGGAGACTTGTAGTCGCGAAGTTCGATCGTAGGTTTGATTTCGACGGTCGCCGTGAACGTAAATGGGGAGTCCTTTTTTATTTTGACCCGATCCAGCGGCGGAATGTCCACCACGACTGGGCTGATCCCGGCCTGTTTGATGGCTCGATCATAGAAATCTGGCACGAGCTTTCGGATCACATCTTCTTCGACTGTTTTGGCATAACGCTTTTCTAAAATAGCCAACGGGGCTTTCCCTGGTCGAAACCCTGGAATCTGAACCTGACGGTTGAGCTCCAAATACGCTCGTGAAAATTGTTGTGTCACCTCATCGGCCGGCACTTCAATTTTCAAGGCGCGTTTCATCGGTCCTAACTCGGTCACTTCCATTTTCATCGTTGAAATGGGACTCCTACTCCAAAGGGTTCGCAGTAATGGTGCGAGAGGGGGGACTTGAACCCCCACGGTTGCCCACGAGATCCTAAGTCTCGCGCGTCTGCCAGTTCCGCCACTCTCGCACAGTGGGGATGTCTGCGGAGCTATTATTATAGTGACCGAGACTGCAAAAACACGCGATGTTGTATAGCGTTGTACCGTTGGGCACCTGTAATGTCAACCCATACGACCGAGGACACCTTCCTCCTAAGTATGCATGGTCCAGCTTGGCTATTTACTGATCTCGTCTGTCGCCGTTACCCACCGAAAACTTCCACCCAGGGGACGGGGAATACACGCATCGTGTGCGCAAGAATGAGTTTGCGGCCGTGGTCCTGCCGAATGGGAAGTTTGGTACGAACGCCGATTGGTTCCCGGCTTACTATCCTGACCGACACCCTGCTCACCTTGCCGGTCATGAACACGCATGCTAAGATGCTGTCCCTTTACACTTCTCGATGCGGAGAGGTGCGAGAGTGGACGAATCGACATGCTTGGAAAGCATGCGTCCCGGTAACGGGACCGTGGGTTCGAATCCCACCCTCTCCGCCATACCGCATTTCGTGTGTACCGCCTGCTTTTTCTCGCTGTATCGTGATTTCTGCGGGCGGATAGACACCTGAAGCTTGGGCTGGAGGGTTTCGATCGAGAATAGGGGCTGGGCCCTGTGCAATAGAACCCTGTGAACCCCGCCAGATCCGGAAGGAAGCAACGGTAAGCAGTCAGTTTTATGTGCCGCAGGATCACCTAGCCCCACTCTTTGAGGAAGTATCTCGTGAAGCATCAGAAATACTGACGAGATACGTTTCACGCATAACGAACGACGCAGCATGGACTATCAAGTTTCCGCTCGTAAATATCGGCCCGGCACGTTTGACGATGTGATCGGTCAACCCCATGTCGTCCAAACGCTCATGAACGCGGTCTCGACGAAGCGGGTCGCCCATGCGTATCTCTTTTCCGGCACGCGAGGCGTGGGGAAAACGACCGTCGCGCGAATCCTCGCCAAGGCACTCAACTGTCAGCAGGGACCGACAAGTCGTCCTTGCGACACCTGCGAAAATTGCCGTGAAATTGCGCAGGGAAGCTCGGTTGATGTCATCGAGATCGATGGAGCCTCTAACACCAGCGTGGATGATGTGCGAGAGATCCGCGAAAACGTTCGCTTCACTCCGTTCCGTGGCCAGTTTCGAGTCTACATTATCGATGAAGTGCACATGCTCTCAAACTCGGCGTTTAATGCTCTATTGAAGACGCTCGAAGAACCGCCCGCACATGTGGTGTTCATCTTTGCGACAACGGAAATTCACAAGATCCCCGCGACGATTCTCTCGCGATGCCAGCATTACAACTTCCGTCGGATTGCCAGGACCGAAATCGTCGAACGACTTCGTCATGTGGCAGCGCAAGATCACTTGACGCTTGAGGAACGGAGCTTCGTGGCCTTGGCTCGCGCCAGCGAAGGGAGCATGCGCGATGCCTTGAGCCTGCTTGATCAGGCGATTGCCTATGGGGGTAAGACCATCAGCCATGCGGATCTCGAACTGCTGTTGGGAGCCGTGCCTCAAGAACTGGTACAGGAACTCCTCCGAGCTATTATGGCCCAAAACAGTCCTGCCGCTCTTGCCAGCCTGGCCAATCTGCTTGATCGAGGACATGACTTGCGGGCATTCTGCGCCGAAGTCGTGGAGCACATCCGTAATCTGCTCGTGGCGGCGGTCGTTCCCGATACGGCCGAGCTGCGTAGCTTGATTGAAACCTCGGATGATGATCTGAATCAGCTGTCGACGGATGCCAAGGTACTGACTCCGGAACAGCTTCAGGAACTGCTGGCAATCTTCATCCAGGCGGAAGATTCTTTACGGTTCAGCAGCCACCCTCGCTTCGTGGTGGAGACGGCGGCTGTTCGGGCCACTCGACTGTTGCGCCAACGAGAAAGTACGGGGGCCCGCCCGGCGCAGACTTCGTCATCTCCCAACCAGAAAGCTCCGGTTAGACCGGAAGAACGCAAGAGTGGGTCATCAACTCCCCCAGCGTTACGCCCGGGCGCGCCCGTTGCGTCAAGGTCCATCTCTAAACCTGCTCCCACCTCCAAGGGGGAGACAGATGAAGGGGCTGCGATCCCGTCAAGGTCCCCACACAATCCACCGACCGCTATGGCGACAGCCACCCCAACTGCTGTGCCTCCCAGAACCGTTGATCCACAACCGACGTTGCAGTGGGACGTAGTCCAAGAAGAGGTTGCCGCTTCATTTCCCAATATCGCACCGTTTCTCGAAGCCGGCAGGTTTGTTGGAATGGAGGGTGGCTTCGTCACGATAGGATTTGCCAAGCAGGCCACCGTAGCCCGAGCGAGATTGGAGAAGGAAGAGAACCTCCTGGTGTTATCACAATTGTGCGAGCGTCAGTTGGGGTCTTCCATACGTATCCGTATCATCGAGCTGACTGAGACCCATCCACCGGGACCGACCATGGCCCAAGCACGAGCAGCCAAAGAACAAGAACAACGGCTGGTGTTGTTCGAGCGCGCGAAAGCGAACCCAATGATAAAGCAAGCCCTCGAGATATTCAGCGTCGATTTGGCTGAGGTCCGCACTATAGCCCAGCAGGAGGCAAGCGAATGAAAAATCCCTTCGGTAATATGAGCAACATCCTCAAGCAAGCCCAGGCCATGCAGGAACAAATGGCTAAGATTCAGGAGCAAGCGGCATCAAAAACCGCCAGCGGGACGGCCGGCGGCGGGATCGTCACCATCACGGCGAACGGGGCAATGCAGATTGTCAGCGTGGCGATCGACCCGGAGGTCGTCAAGAGCGGCGATGTCGATATGCTCCAGGATCTTGTGGTGGCCGCGACGAACGACGCGTTGCGCAAAGCCAAGGAATTGATGGAAGGGGAAATGAAAGCGTTGACCGGCGGGATGAAAATTCCAGGCCTGTTTTAGCGATGGCCGTCGATCAACAGGGCTTATTGGCGAGATTGATCAAAGAACTGGTCCGTCTCCCAGGAATCGGTCATAAAAGCGCCCAGCGCTTGGCCTTTCATCTCATGAAGGCCGAGCGAGAGGATGCCTTGCGGCTGGCGGATGCCATTCATGCCGTGAAGGATGGGTTGGCGTTTTGCAAACAATGTCGCAATATCGCCGAAGCGGACTTGTGCGAGTTTTGTCTCGATCCGAAACGCGATCGGACCAAGATCTTCGTCGTTGAAGAACCGAGTACGCTGTATGCCGTCGAACGAGCAGGCGCCTATCGTGGGCTCTACCACGTTTTGTTGGGAACGCTTTCGCCGCTCGACGGTATAGGTCCGGGTGACATCAAAGCTGATGAGCTTGTTGAGCGCGTGAAACTCGGCGGGGTTGAGGAAATCATTCTCGCGACGAACCCCACCATTGAAGGAGAGGCTACAGCGATCTATCTGACACGGTTGCTGAAGCCCTTCGGCGTACGTGTTTCCCGAATTGCCTATGGAATTCCAGTGGGGATGGATATTGAGTATGCGGACGAAGTGACATTGCTGAAATCCATCGAGGGCCGCCGGGATTTGTAGTGTGTGTGAACGGCATTCCCGTCCTGATTGACCCCCCTCAGCCAGGTTGGTATAGTTTTTCTCTCTCGCACATAGGATACTGACTTATGAAGACACGTTCTCCCAGTAAACGCCCGCCCAAGCCGCCGAACACAACGGTCTCCCGCCCCTCCGCGAGGAAAGGGAAGACGAGTGCGAAGAGAGCGAAATATCCCGACATCCGGCGTGATCTTGAACGCCAGCGGGAAGCCATCCTTAATGAGACAGGGGAAGTCCTGACACATCGGGGTGACATTGAGGCATTTCCCGACGTGAGCGACCAAGCGTCCGCCGAGGTCGACCAGAATTTTTCCATGCGCATTCGGGATCGCGAACGGAAGCTGCTCAAGAAGATCGATGAAGCCCTGGAGCGGATGAGTGCGGCGACCTATGGAATTTGCGAACGCTGCAGTGGCGACATTCCGTACAAACGGCTCAAAGCCCGGCCGGTAACCACCCTCTGCATCGAATGCAAAACCCTTCAAGAACAAGAAGAGCGAGCTCGAGGCTGAATCCTTTTCTTCACACGAATTGAAAACACCAAAGATAAGTCCGACAGGACGCGGAACTACTGCTTCAAGGCCTTCACCCGTTCCTTAACATATGCCATGCGGGCTTCCTCTTCGGGCATCCCTTCCACAAGGGCCAGGTACGTCTCGTACTCAGAGACAGCGCGTTTAGGGTTCGTGGCTTCACTCGCTTCGGCCAAATTAAACCGGGCCAGGGCATAGTTGGGACGCAGAGTTACTGCCTTTTCAAATAAGCGCAAGCCGGCCGCTGTGTCCCCTAATTTTACCTGGACAGTGCCGAGATTGTTCAGAACTTCCGGGATATTGGGCCTGAGAGCCAGTGACTGCAGTAACTCCGCTTTTGCTTTTTCGAATTGCCCCTTCGCTTGCCACGCGACTCCCAGTTTGTGCCGAGCTTCGGCAAGCCATACCTTGTTCGTGAATCCGGTCGCGATCGCCTTTTGGTACGCATCGGCCGCAATCTCATAGTTCTTGTCCCCGCAGTAGGCAAGCTGGGCAGCTTGACCACGAGCGAATTGCTGCAGCGACGAGAACGGCTCTTTGTCCTCGCTTCCCTGACTCTCCATTGTTTGTCCGGCCATGCCCCTTGCCGGAATGCGAAGCCGATCAAGGAACTCGCGTCGATACGGAGAGAACAGTCGGACATAGGGGTCAATGGTGAACGAGGCCTGGAGTAGGACGGGATGTTCTGGTTGACCGATGAGGAGATACTGCGTCGTACTTTTCTCGTCACCGGTTTCTAGAAGCGCACTGCTCTCCATGTTCGTCCTGGCTTCTAGTTGGGCCACATTCAAGTAAAACTCCACCGACGGTTTCAACTGTGACAGCGTGTGCCGGAGCACAGGATAGGGTTTGAGGTCCAGCCCTTTGGGAAACGTGAACAGGGCTCCGACCAGGACACCATCTTCGTCAAAAAAATACGATTCTTCTCCCTGCGAAGCACTATGCTCCAATGGAATCGTGAGTTCCTGTCCACTTCCCCAGTTCTTCGAGGTGTGGGCGGCTGAGGGATATTTCTTTACGAATTCGGTCTTGCGCTCGCAGAGCGCCGTCGAGGCAAGCAGCGTGAGATCGGTTTTGGACGGAGGAAGCGGGGGCTTGACGGGAGCTGCTGCACCGCCACACCCCATCACAAGGCCCATCACCATAAAGAGGCTGGCCAAAGACACGCACCGGACGAAATTCACCGAGTATTCCCTATACCGCATATAGCAAACAATACACGATTTGAAGGGGTCTTCGCGAAGAGGAAATGAGAAGGCCCGCTCTTCTCAAAGAGCGGGCCTTCATTTTCACGAAAGGATGACCAGAACTATCGGCGTTGGGCATTCACCATATTGTCTTCGGCAGTATAGCCAGAAAGGTAGGCGAATCCACTTGCCAGCGAATAGATCGGGCGATTGATCGCATAATCGAACGCATGGCCGATCGGGTTTGAGACAAATCCAAGCCAACGAAGGGGATGATCGTTGACAGCCGAACCGGCAGCAGGGTCCGAATAGACCAGCGCGGTGCTGTCCAGAATGTTGTAGATACTGGTGGGGGGCGTGTATTCCTTGGTATCGACACTTCCGCCTTGTTGGTGCATCGTGCTGCAACCTGCGGCGACTATCGTCAGCATCACGATGCCGATAACACTCCGTGTTACGTTCATGTAGTACCTCGCTTGGTTCGGTCTCTGTTGTTGCTCACAAACCGGGCATCTCTCACAAGACCATAGAAGTGTAGCCGACATCCTGGATTCTGTCCAAATTTTTGCTTGTTCAGTCGAAAATCACGATCCTGATAGGGGTAATAGGGGAATGCGATTCCAAGCTGGTGGGATGGTGGGCGATACAGGTATCGAACCTGTGGCCTCTTCCGTGTGAAGGAAGCGCTCTACCACTGAGCTAATCGCCCGCCGATCGAGAGTCTAGCACGGGATTTCGGCATGGTTCAACGTTGTCTCTCTCCTTGACTTCACTAAAAGACGGTTTCTAGAATGAGCCCCTTTCACCCCAAGGAATGTCCATTATGAGGGATGACGTCGTCATCATCGGTGGTGGTCTGGCTGGTTCTGAAGCCGCCTGGCAAGCAGCCAATCGTGGCGCGAAGGTCACGCTTTACGAAATGCGCCCGAAGGAGATGACGAAGGCGCACAAGACCGGAAACTTGGCCGAGCTCGTCTGCTCGAACTCACTCGGGTCTCTCGACCCGCTGAACGCGCCCGGCATTTTGAAGGAAGAGATGCGACGGCTCAATTCGCTCATCATCTCCGCTGCGGAGCTGGCCCGTGTGCCGGCTGGATCGGCACTGGCGGTCGATCGTGACCAGTTCTCCCAGCATATTACCCGCGCGCTAGAAGGCCATCCGAATATCAGAATTCTCCACGAAGAAATCAGCGAGATCCCGACGGATTGCCTTTGTATTATTGCAACAGGGCCGCTGACCTCCGATACGCTCTCGCAAGCCATCCGCGCCGCAACCCAATCCCAGCACCTCTATTTTTACGATGCCATCTCGCCGATCGTCGATGCGGACTCCATTAATATGGATGTCGTCTTCCGCGCCTCTCGCTACGACAAGGGCGGAGATGACTATTTGAATTGCCCCATGACGGCAGAACAGTACAATGTCTTTTATGATGCCCTGAAGGCTGCCGAAAAAGTCCAGCCGAAGGAATTTGAAAAGACGCCCTATTTCGAGGCCTGTGTGCCGATCGAAGTGCTGGCCGAACGTGGCCGACAGACGATGCAGTTCGGGCCTATGAAACCAGTGGGCTTGAAAGATCCTCGAACCGGGGTGGAACCGGCGGCCGTTGTGCAATTGCGGACGGAAAATATTCATCGCACCTGTTACAACCTGGTGGGCTTTCAGACCAAACTGACCTATCCGGAACAGAAGCGCGTGTTTCGCATGATCCCTGGCCTTGAGCAAGCGGAGTTCCTCCGGTATGGCAGCTTGCATCGCAACACCTTCATCAATTCCCCCCAGCTCCTGTTGAACACGTTGCAATTCAAGGCTCGCAGCACGCTCTTTTTTGCCGGACAGCTCGTCGGCGTCGAAGGCTACACCGAATCAGCCGCCATGGGAGGCCTGGCCGGCATCAATGCCGCGCGGGCCTTGGCCGATGAACCGCTGATCACGCCTCCCCCCACAAGCGCGCATGGCTGTCTGGTTTCCCATATCGCCTCATCGGACCCGCGCCATTTCCAACCGATGAACACCAACTTCGGCCTGTTCCCTCCCTTGTCGAACACGCCCAAAGACAAAGAGAAGAAGCGTCGCGCCTTGAGCCAGCGAGCCCTTGAGGATTTTGATTCATGGAAGATGCGATCAAAGCTTTCCTAATGCACCTCCAAGTCGAACGCAACGCCTCACAGGAGACCATTCGCAGCTATCGTTCCGACCTTCATCAGCTCGGCGGATTTCTTCGGCGAAAGGAGAAGGAGTCCCCTCACCTTCGAGTTGAGGAAATCACCAGCGACGATATTCGGGCCTACTTGCACAGCTTGGATCACCAAGGCGAGAAGGCTTCATCATTAGCGAGAAAACTGGCGTGCCTGCGAAGTTTTTTTCGCTTTCTTGTTTGTGAGGGACGGCTCCGTAAGAACCCCACGGAAAACCTGAGGAGCCCCAAGCTTCCTAAGCCGCTCCCTCGTGTCTTGACAAAGGACGACGCGGCGGCACTCATGGAGTTTCCGTCGGGGCAGTCGCCCCTCACCTTACGCGACCGTGCCCTGCTGGAAACCATGTATTCGACGGGTGCTCGGGTAAGCGAGGTCGTGGGTATCAATCTCGATGATCTGAACGAGACGGACGGAAGCGTGTGTTTGAGAGGGAAGGGCCGCAAGGAGCGGATGGTTCCGATGGGAGATCTGGCGGTTCAAGCCATTCGAGCGTATCGGAAGTCCTTGAAACCGCCCACCCGCAGCGGTCAACTATCGGCCCCGATGTTCTTGAATCATCGTGGAGGCCGGATCACCACAAGGAGTGTCGCTCGAATGGTTGCTCGATACTCCAGCCGTCTCGTCGGTGGAGCGGTCAGTCCCCACGCCTTGCGGCACTCCTACGCGACTCATCTGCTCGACGAAGGCGCGGATCTCCGGTCGATACAGGAAATGCTCGGTCACGCGTCGCTGAGCACGACGCAAAAGTATACGCATTTGGCGATGGATCAGCTTCTCGCCGTGTACGATAGCGCCCACCCACGAGCACGGGCGGCAGCAAGCCCCTTGTCACGAAAGGACCGGAAATCGTCATGATCATTCGATCGACCACCATCCTCTGTGTCCGGCGCGATGGACGGGTCGCCATGGGCTGTGACGGCCAAGTGACCGTTGGAACCACGGTGATGAAGCACAACGCCAAGAAGCTCCGGCGCCTGCATCATGACCAGATCCTGGCAGGATTTGCCGGCGCCACGGCTGACGCATTCACGCTGTTCGAGAAATTCGAGAGTAAATTGGAAGAATATCGGGGCAATCTCACGAGGGCAGCGGTCGAGCTGGCGAAAGATTGGCGAACCGACCGTGTGCTTCGACGGTTGGAAGCGCTGCTGGCCGTCGCCGGCCGTGACCAGTCGTTCATTATTTCCGGAACCGGCGACGTGGTGGAGCCGGAAGACGGCATTTTGGCCATCGGTTCGGGTGGACCCTACGCCCTGGCGGCTGCCCGGGGGCTGCTCCGCCATTCCCAACTCGAGGCCCCGGTGATCGTCACCGAAGCCATGAACATCGCGGGTTCTATTGACATCTACACCAACCAACAGATTATTGTTGAAGAACTTCGAGGATAACTCACCATCATGAAGCCGCTCACGAACGATGCCGAACCATTGAATCTCAATAGTCTCACCCCGCGTCAGATCGTCGAGGAACTGAATCGCTACGTCATCGGGCAAAAGGACGCGAAGCGCATGGTCGCCATCGCCCTTCGCAACCGCTGGCGCCGCCAGCAGGTGTCTCCCGACCTCCGCGATGAGGTGATGCCGAAGAACATCATCATGATCGGGCCGACCGGCGTGGGCAAAACGGAGATTGCCCGACGGCTCGCCAAGCTGGCCGAAGCCCCCTTCATCAAGGTCGAAGCGTCGAAGTTCACCGAGGTCGGTTACGTCGGGCGTGATGTCGAGTCGATCATTCGAGACTTGACCGAACTGGCCATCAATATGGTCAAGACGCAACGGCTGGCGTCCGTTCAACAAAAGGCGGAACAACAGGGCGAGGAACGATTGCTCGAGCTTCTCCTACCGCCGCCGCCCCCTCGGCCTGGTTTCGTGGACAGCACGAGCGAGCCGGCCGCTCAAGCCCCTCACGATTCCCACGAAGCGACGAGATCGAAACTGCGCCTGCAGCTTCGAGAAGGGAAGCTGGATGAACGAACGGTGGAGATGGAGGTCAAGGAACGAGGCCTTCCCGTCGGCGTGATTTCCAACGTGGGTGGACTCGACGACCTCGAGAGCAATCTCCGAGACATGCTGGGCGGCATGTTCCAAGGCAAGAAAAAAAAGCGGCTCATGAAGGTCCCCGAAGCGCTTAAACATCTGACGCAAGAAGAAGCCCAGAAGTTGATCGATATGGATGACGCCACTCGGGAAGCCATCACCAAGGTGGAACAGACCGGGATTGTGTTCCTCGATGAGATCGACAAAATCGCCGGCCGCGAGCGCAACGCGGGACCGGATGTGTCCCGAGAAGGGGTGCAGCGCGACCTCCTCCCCATCGTGGAAGGCTGCACGGTCACCACCAAACACGGCCCGGTCGTGACAGATCACATTCTCTTCATCGCCGCCGGCGCCTTTCATGTGGCGAAGCCGTCTGATCTGATTCCGGAACTCCAAGGGCGATTTCCGATCCGCGTCGAACTCAGTCCCTTATCGAAAGACGATTTCGTCCGTATTCTCACGGAGCCGAAAGGGGCATTGGTTCGGCAATACCAGGCTCTGCTGGCCACGGAAGGCCTCGCCATCGAGTTCACGAAAGACGGCCTGGAGGAAATCGCCGACGTGGCGGTGCAGGTGAACGAACGGACCGAGAACATCGGTGCGCGCCGCCTCTTTACCATCATGGAGCGATTACTGGAGGATATTTCGTTCGAGGGACCCGACTGGCCCGACAAGCGGATCAGCATCACCGCGGCCAATGTGCGAGATCGATTGAAAGATATCGTGAAGGATCAGGATCTCAGCCGGTATATTTTATAAGGGTCCGGCATTGATGCCGGGAGTTCAGCATGGACAAACTGATCAAGAAAGCCAACGTCCTCATCGAAGCCCTTCCGTACATTCGAACGTTTCGCGGGAAGACGGTAGTCGTCAAATACGGCGGCCATGCGATGACGGACTCTTCCCTTAAGGAACGGTTTGCGCAGAACGTCGTCTTGCTGAAGTATGTCGGGATCAACCCGGTCATCATCCATGGCGGCGGACCCCAAATCGACAAAATGCTCAACCGGCTCGGCATCGAAGCGAAATTCCGTCATGGCGTTCGGATCACCGACGAGGCCACGATGGAAATCGTTGAAATGGTCCTGGCCGGAAAGATCAACATGGAAATTACCGACCTCATCAACCGGCACGGCGGCAGCGCGGTCGGGTTGAGCGGGAAGGACGGAGGATTGATTCTCAGCAAGCCGTTGACGGCGAAAGCCTGGGCGGAAAGCCTCGATCGTGATCTCGACGGAGAAGACGGCGAAGGTGATTTCGGGCTGGTGGGCGATATCGAAAAGGTCGATCCTGGTTTGTTACGAAATCTCCAGGAAGATCACTACATCCCGGTGATCGCGCCCATCGGAACGGACCGGGAGGGCAACACGTACAATATCAACGCCGATCTGGTGGCTGGAGCGGTTGCCGGCGCATTGCGCGCGGAAAAACTCGTCATGATGACGGACACCAAAGGCATCCGCGATGCCAACGGGCGCCATCTCTCCACCGTGTCACGCAAAGACGTGCAGCGCATGATGAAGAAGGGAACCATCACGGAGGGGATGATCCCCAAAGTTCATGCCTGCCTGGACGCGTTGGCCGAGGGAGTCGGGAAAGCCCATATCATCGACGGCCGTATTCCCCACGCCGTGCTGCTTGAAATTTTCACGCACAGGGGTATCGGCACGGAGATCGTGACTTAATCATCCCGCAGACGGACATGCCCGTTGATCGCGATCGACTCAAAGAAGATCTCAACCGCTTGGTTGGAGAGCGGCATCCGTTCTCCTCTCCGATCCGTCTTCAGGAGACAGAAGCCTATCTGCACCACCAATTCTCCGACGTAGACCTCGCCGTCACGAAGCAACCCTTTCAGGCATTGGGCGGCACGTACCATAATGTGATCGGAACAGCGCTTCCTGACACTGGGCCATTTCAATCGGCACCGCCGCTGATTCTCGCCGCGCACTTCGATACGGTTCAAGGGTCTCCCGGCGCCGATGACAACGCCAGCGCCTTGGCAGTGCTGCTACACGTCGCCCGTAGAATCCGAGCGATGAAACTGGCCAGACCGATTCGGCTGATCGCCTTTAATTTAGAAGAAGAGAAGTTGCTCGGCAGCTCCGCTTATACGGCGCTTTTGAGAAAGAATCGTGAAGCCATTCACGGCGCGATCGTTTTGGAATGTGTCGGCTATGCGAGCCATCTACACCACTCGCAGAAAATTCCTCCCGGCGTGCCCATCGCCGTGCCCACGACCGGAAATTTTCTTGCGGTAATCGGCAACAAACAGTCACACGCGTTGACCGGCTCCGTCGCCAAGTCCATGAAGTCGCATCTCCCGATTGTTCCACTGGTCGTGCCGGGCAACGGTGAGAAGCTTCCGGACACCAGACGGAGCGACCATACCTCGTTCTGGGAACAAGGGTATCCCGCCGTCATGCTCACGGATACGGCAAACTTCCGTAATCCTCATTATCATCGTCCAACCGATACTCTCGACACGTTGAATCTTGATTTCATCGCTTCAGTAGCCGACGGGGTCACAGCAGTGGTCATGGCATTGGCCGGTCAGCACATTCCATAGCTTTTGGTCGAACAATTTGGGTAGACTTCTGCCGCCGAACAAGGAGCAATGGCAGGATTATCTATGAAATCAGAGAACATGAAGCCGTTCATTGACTGTCAGGAACTTGTCAGTCGCTTAAACGAAGATGAAGCGGTGTGGCGTCGCAGCGAAGTTCACTGACATGGAAAACTTCTGCAATCCTGGCCCTCTCTCACAAACTTGCTTGATCCTTTCAATTGCCCAACGGGACTCTATCTCGACTGAATAAACGGCATTGCACCATGGCTGTTGCAATCGATGTTTACATCGGCTCTCCGCTGGAACAGCAATCCGAAAGATCATTCCTCAATCAAATCTGCTATGATTTTCGTCAAGTCAATTGCGCTGCCATTATCCTGGCCAATTTTTACCCGCCGACTCATCCGCGTCAGATTGATTTTCTTGTTGTGACGGAAAGATGTGCAGGACTTATCGAGCTAAAGGCATTTAACCAGCCCGTGGAGGGAGGTATTAACGGCGCGTGGGGTTTGGTCCTACCAGATGGGTCGAGAAAAAAGCTTCACTTACCCAATCCGCATGAGCAAATTGTTCAATGCAAGTTTGCGCTCAGTGATGAAGTCCGCAAGCTTTCTGGAAAAGACCCTGAGCAGTGGCTGATACATGGAAATAACCCTTTGTACAAATCCGTAGAAGGAATGGTTTGCATTTATCCTGAGATCCCCACGGGCTCAACTGTTACGCAAGGAGACTTTAGAGCAAAGGTGGTCGGCTACGAGGATTGTTTGAAAATTCTGACTGTTACAGGTTCCCGGTCACCAAACTGGACCAAGAAGCAATGGCAAGCTCTTGTCATGTGTCTCGGGCTGACGAAATGGGACACAGATGGTCAGCTCCGAGACACCACGGTCGATGAAGCTCTTGTGTCGGTTACGAACTATACGGAGCGCTTTTCCGACTTTTGGAAGCCGAGGATTGGAAAACTTGTCCCTCTTACGCTTCGTGGAACAGATCGGACATATAAAGCTACAGAGGTGCTCAGTCTCATTTCAGAGGGAAAGCATTATCAAATCATTGGGCCTTCTGGGACCGGAAAGACGGAGCTACTTTTTCACATCGCCTTACATTCTCTGGCGAACGGCATCGTGACCATCTTCGCGCAAGTGAAACACTATGACGGCGAACTGTCGCATCTTCTCGATGCGAGCGTGTCTTACCTTCATCCCAGTAGCTTTGCTGACTTATTGAAGCGATGCAAGGTCCTCAATAAGCGGACAACCCTCATCGTAGATGCGTTCAACGAATGCCCCCATGATAAGAAAGACAGATTCTTACAGGAGCTCCAATCTTTGGTTCTCAAGGAGCCGCTTCCCGTCATTATCACCGCTCAGAGTCCGCTACAGCTACCGCAGCATCTCAGAGGTGAAACTCTGACTTTTGTTGACCTTTCTTCGGATGAGAGAAGGGCCGTCTTTGAGGTGCACTCGGGTAACTTGATCTTCCCTCGATTTCATGGACACGTGGTTACGCGACTGCTGCCCGCGCTTCATACTCAGCTGGGGAGTGATAGCCGAGGGTTGAGTGCCGACGCTGCCGATTGTAGAACCCCTCGATGTATTCG